>NZ_JAPNXU010000001.1:0-340022 GCF_030397555.1 Neptunomonas sp. CHC150 | reverse complement strand
AAGGCCAAAAAATAAAGGCGGCCATAAAAGGCGCCTTTATTAGTAGGTTTTCCTCAGCCTCCAAAGTGCTGAATATCAACCAACTCAATAGCTGAAGGCTCAACACTCCCTGAAAAGAAGCAAGGCGCAACACGAGCAAAGCGCTCTGGACCATCCGTAACCATAAACTGGACTTGCCCTTCACTTTGCTCATTCAGCAATGCTCTATCACTCAACAGACCTGCAACATATCTTGCTGTGGTTTCAGCTGAGTCAACCAAAGCGACATCACCGCCTAACACTCGGCTAATGCTCGCTTTAAGTGCTGGAAAATGGGTACAACCCAATACGAGTGTATCCATACCAGTTAAACTATTAGATGAGGCCTTAATAATAGGTGACAAACACTTCGCAACAATTTGCTCTACTAAATCCCCGTCGTGCCATCCCTCTTCTGCTAGGGCAACAAACAACGAACAAGCTTGTGCTTGAATAGTTGCATCAGGTCTACGAGTGAGAATAGCACGCTGATAAGCTTGGTTACTTACCGTGCTTTCAGTAGCAATAACACCAATATGTCCATTACGCGTTGCTTTGCAGCTTGCTTCAGCTCCCGGCTCCACAACACCAACAACCAATAAATTAGGCAAAGCAACTTGAAGAGGCTCAACAGCTACAGCAGAAACAGTATTGCATGCTAGGACCAGCAATTTAATATCACGATCAACTAACGCTTGAGCTGCCTGACGTGCATAACGCGTAACAGACAAAGCACTTTTAGTACCATAAGGAACACGCGCTGTATCACCCAGATAAATTAAGTCCTCACCGGGCAACTGCTTTTTCAGCTCATTCAAGACAGTCAAACCACCAACGCCTGAGTCGAATACTCCTATAGGCTTCTTTGACTCATCAATAGATGCAGCACTCATTTATTTACCACGTGCCTTTTTAGACTTTTTCATCACACGGTTGTGCTTTTGCTGGCGTTCTTTCTTAGCAATTTGACGCGGTGTTAAAATATTACGCTTATTCGCAAACGGGTTATCGCTTGTCTTGAATTCAAAACGCATCGGTGTACCACGTATTTTAAGCACTTTGATAAACTTATTTTGCAAATAGCGCTTATAGGATATTGGTAATTGATTGGTTTGATTACCATGGATTACGATGATTGGCGGGTTGGATCCACCCTGGTGAGCATAACGTAATTTTATACGACGACCAGCGACTAAAGGTGGTTGATGATCTGCCGTGATATCCTCAAGCAAACGAGTCAAGCGCGGGGTTGGCCACTTAGCCATAGCACATTCATAAGCCTCATCAACTGAAGCATACATCTCACCGACACCGCTACCATGCAAAGCTGAAATAAAATGAAAACGCGCAAAATCCAAAAACTCTAAACGACGCTGAATCTGTTCTTTCACTTCTTTCTTTTGATCTTCACTCATGCCGTCCCATTTGTTAAGCGCGATGACGACGGCACGCCCTGTATCAAGTACAAATGTCATCATATGAAGATCTTGGTCCGTGATACCTTGTCGAGCATCAACCACAACCACAACCACATTCGCATCTTTGATCGCTTGAAGAGTCTTGATAATAGAAAACTTTTCTACCGCTTGCGTCACATTTTTACGACGCCTTACTCCAGCCGTATCTATCAAGGTATACTTTTGACCATCGCGCTCATAAGGGATATAAACACTATCTCTCGTTGTCCCGCTTTCATCAAAAACGACGACCCGGTCTTCCCCTAATAGCCTATTCACCAATGTGGATTTACCCACATTAGGGCGTCCTACAATCGCAATACGAACACCACTGTCTTTATGGCGTGCCTCTTCATCCAGATCATCGCAGTCTGCAAGAGTGTGTTCAACAAGGGACGTCACGCCACGGTTATGCGCGGCCGCTATCGCTAGGGGGTGCCCAAAGCCGATGGCAAAGAAATCGGAAATAGCAACATCAGGATCTAAGCCGTCTGTTTTATTAACGACTAGAAATACTTTTTTCTCCGCTTTGCGAAGATAGTTAGCGATAAGCTCATCAGCCGGATGAATACCCGCCCTACCGTCTACGATGAAGAAAACAGCATCGGCTTCTTCAATAGCTTGCAACGATTGACGAGCCATCTCGTAATCAAGACCATGTTCGTCTCCTGTAATACCTCCTGTATCAACGACTATGTAAGCTTTGTCTCCGGCCTTTCCTTCGCCATATTTACGATCACGAGTTACGCCTGGCATATCAGCCACCAATGCGTCACGAGTTTTAGTCAGACGATTAAAAAGGGTTGATTTGCCTACATTCGGACGCCCTACAAGCGCTATTACCGGTAACATGTTTGTACACCAAAAAAATAGCGGCCATCTACATTACGCAGATAGCCGCCTGAATTACGAAAGCTGAATCAGTTAAGAGTCAGCGCATACAGACGGCCTGAATCCGTCAACGCATAAATTGTATTATCTTTTACTTTCATATCACCGGTAACACCGGAGCCTAATTTAAAGCGAGCAATAAAGTGCCCGTCAATCTGAGACATAAAGTGTAAATAACCTTGTTTGTCTGCAACCGCCAACGCGTTCCCAGCAACAACCGGAGACGTAATTTGACGATTTTCTAATTGCGACTGGCTCCATACACTCGCAGCTGTGCGTGTATCTAAAGCCTGTATATGATCATTGGCCTCACTGATATAGATGTTGCCAAAGCCCGCCGCTAAACTGTGGTAGCTAGAGATGTCTTTACTCCAGAGTGTTTGCGCATTAAACGGATTGATAGCAACCACCTTACCTTGATAAGAAGGAATATAAATCACGTTTTCAAATAACAATGGACGACCATCAACATCAGTCATGCGTTCAAGCTCAGAACGCCCCTCAGCCAGAGAAATACTTTGCTCCCAAAGCACACCACCTGATTGATTATCCAGAGCTACAAACTTGCCGTTGTCCAGGCCCGCTAACGTTACATCCAAAGCTACTAAAGGAGAACTTGTCCCACGCAATGTCAAACGAGGCATAGAGCTTTCATAGCTCCAAACCTGCTCTCCCGTATCAGCATTAAGCGCTACGATTCTGCCATTTACCTGCTGCGCAACAACTAACTGACTATTAAATTGTGCATCAGAAACTACTTCTGATGACAATTGAGCCACCCACAATTTAGCTCCTGTGCCAGCATCTAAACATATCAGCTCACCCGCCATGGTAGAAACAACTACCTTACCACTACCTGCACCAACGCCGCCGATTAACTCCTGATCAAGCTCTACACGCCATAAGCGGTTGCCTGTGTTTTGGTCAAATGCCGCGACTACGCCATCACCAGACACAGCAAATACAGAGTTATCCAGTAACGCTGGTGTCATTTGGTTAAAAACTTCGCCCGGACCGTCACCGACCTGACTAGACCACTTAACCACTACCTGACGCTCAGCACTAAAGTCCACTAACGGGTTAGGCTCTACTTCATCAGAGCCCCCCCACATGCTGCAGCCAGTAAGGGAAATACTAAGAATTGATGCAGCTAACAAACGGCGCAACATAATGTTAACCCTCTTGCTCAACAGCGAGATCATCCAGTTTGATAGTCAGCAACTGCCTACTTCCAGAATCGCTATTCGCTAGCAACGCTTGCTCATAAGCCTTTCGAGCTGCGGACTTATCGCCTTTAGCTAATTGCAGATCACCTGACAACTCCAGCGCCGCGGCTTTGAAGGCCTCATCAGACACCTTGTTAAGTTCCGCTAATCCTTCCTCTGGCTTACCTTGAGCCAGATATACCTGCGCTTTACGCATGAGAATAACTGACGTCATTTCTTGGCTTGGCTCATTTTCCAAAACCCAATTTAATTCTTTCATCGCTGCATCGTAATTCTTTTGATCCACAGCAATACGAGCTAACAACATGCTACCTAACTTGGCATATTCACTACCATCGTAATCATTTTTAAGTTGCTGCCCCAGATGGTTAGCTGTGGTCACGTCATCAGCAGCACCTTGCTGAACACTAATAGCCACTGCTTGGACTAAATTTTGGTAAATAATAGAAGCGGCTTCTGCATCATTAGCTTGCTTCTGCTGCCAAGCTTTCCAGCCAAAAACCCCCGCCAGCACAACGGCAACGGTTAAAACAAGCGATTTGCCATTCTCTTTCCACCAACTTTTAATCGCTGCTACTTGCTCTTCTTCTGTTCGCATCTCTGCCACGGGTAACACTCCAAAAATTTACAATTAAGCATTTTACAGATTGATGATTACTGCCAAGCACTGTTAATCATTTCAGGAAGCGCTGATAGTGCAATATCTGACTGCACAAGCGCGTCTTCATTCCATAAACTTGCCACTGGCCCTTGCTCTGTTTGTTTTATTAACACAATTAATGCGGCTCCTGACTGGCGCGCTTTATTGTTAATATTTTTCAATCCTGCGAAATGACAACGAATTCGTAGCGACGGCAATTCATCTCTAAGCGTTTCTGCTAGAGCAAAAACCGCTTGTTGAGCCGCTTTATCATCGGCGGCTAGATACAAGTCAAAGCTGCTGCGCTCTTCTTCAGGGATTGCATTAAGCGTTTCTAATAACAAAATCAAACGCTCAACACCCATCGCAAAGCCTACAGCTGGGGTTGGCTTGCCCCCTAATTGCTTAACAAGCCCATCATAGCGACCACCTGCACAAACAGTTCCCTGAGCACCTAATTTGTCAGTAACCCATTCAAAAACTGTTTTACAATAATAATCTAATCCTCGGACAAGACGAGGATTAACCTCGTAGCGGATCCCGGATGCATCTAGCAACTCTGTTAAGTGTGCAAAATGAGACTTTGAATCTTCATCTAAATAATCAGACAACACGGGCGCATCAGCTAGTAAATTCTGAGTATTGGTATCTTTACTATCTAAAATTCGCAACGGATTAGTCGCGAGACGACGCTGACTATCCTCATCAAGCTGATCGAAACGAGCTTCTAAAAAGGCGGTTAAGTCAGCTTTATAGACTTGACGGCTTTCAGTACTACCCAGTGAGTTCAACTGTAAAGTAACAGCGTCCAATATACCCAATTTTTTCCATAAACGCGCACTTAAGACAATTAACTCGGCATCAATCTCAGCGGATGCCATTCCGAAGGTCTCAACACCTATCTGATGAAATTGACGATAACGCCCCTTCTGAGGCTTCTCATAGCGAAACATGGGACCTTGATACCAAAAGCGCTGTGTCTGATTAAATAACAAACCATGCTCTTCACCGGCACGAACGCACCCAGCCGTACCTTCAGGCCTTAACGTTAAGCTCTCGTCGTTACGGTCATTAAAGGTATACATTTCTTTTTCAACGATATCGGTAACTTCACCAATAGAACGCTTAAAAAGCTCAGTCTGCTCAACGATTGGCATACGGATTTCGTTGTACCCGTACGAAGACAGCACAGTGGAAACTTGTCTTTCTAAATATTGCCAGATAGGGGTACTGCTCGGGAGAATATCATTCATCCCCCGAATTGCTTTAACTTTAGCCAACAGGTTACTCGCTTACTATCGATTCAGTGGTAATGAGAATTTTGAAATATTATTATTACTTAACGGAGCCAAATCTATCACATCACCATTGAAGGTAATTTGAGAAACAGCCGACTGCCGCCCTAATGTGAGCCTGATCGGCGTTGGTCCATCAACATTCAATGACTCACCCGCTTTACGTATATTATTAAATAGTGTGCGCCCATTGGCGTCTTTTATCGTTACCCAACAATCATCATTAAACGCTATGTATACTCCAGAAGCCGATACCGGTTCAGAAGAAGCTGGTTCATCGGTAGTCGTGGCGTCAGTTGCTGATGGTTCTGAAGTATCAGACGCAGATACTGCTGCCGGCTGAGCATCTAACTCGGCTTGCAAGCTGGCGACCTGGTCATCAGACATATATTCTGGCTCTGGCTCTGCCTCTGTGGTTAGCGGCTCATCTGAAGAAACCGCTTCTTCTGTTACCTCAGAGTCATTAAACTTAGGTAAAACAAGTGTATTGCCATCTGCCGTTTCTACAGACAGCGTCTGCTCCGCAGCACTAGGCATGGTTTCTGGAGACAAACCATATTGTGTTTTCCACCACCAAACCGTTACAGCGATAATTGCTAAAATAAACAGCCATACCGAGTATTTAATCATCGGATCGCCCAATTTAACTTGCTCTTGTACTTTAGAAACAGAGCGTATGGGTGTGGTGCTGTTAGATTTACCGTATTGTCTATCAAAAGACTCAATTAAAGAAACGCCGTCGAGATCAAGAACCTTCGCATACGAACGGATATAGCCTCGCGCAAAAACAAGACTTGGAAGCTTCTCAAAAGCGCCTTCCTCAATCCATTGAATGTAACGAAGCGGCAGATGCAACTCATCTGCTGCCGATTGCTGAGTCATGTTTTTAGACTCACGCGCAATAATCAGGCGCTCACCGGGGAAGCGGTTAGCCTCTTGGATTACACTATCATCTGGCATACTACTCACTGAGCCGATTCCTTATAGGATTTATATTCTTCAGAGGCAGGATATAGGTTTTTCAAAAGAAGCGCGTAAGTCGCAGCGGTAGAAACATCATTATTCATCCGTGCGATCAAGATACCAACCCACAAGCTTTTTGCTGAGTGACTTACTCGCTTATCATCAACCAAACCTGAAAATTCTTTGTAATAGCCTTCCGCATTCGCTATTTGATTAGCATCTAAATACAACTGAGCTAATTCAACTAATGCTTGGGGCCGGCGACCACCTGTTTTAAGTGAGCGCTCAAAAGCCGAGATAGCCTCAGCTGTTTTGCCTATTCGATTTAAGCACCGGCCTAAGTTTTCAAAGGCCTGACCACGACTATTATAAAACGGGTCTTCTGTTGCTATTGCTAACTGCTTACAAGCCTCTTCGTAACGCTGCTGAGAGAATAAGAAAGCGCCATAGTTATTGTGAAACATGGCCGACTTTTCATCTAAGCTGATTGCTTTGCGATAATACTGCTCAGCCAATCCTTTTTCATCTTCCACTTGAAAGATCAAACCCAACGCGTTGTAAGCTGGCGCGTAGTCATCACGAATTTCGAGCGCTCTCTGAACCGATGACTTAGCACTAGACGTATCTCCACCTCGCAAATACTGCAGACCCAATCGAGTATAAGCTTCTAGCGCTGCTTCTGATGACACCGTATTTTTATTAACGTACTTCTGATCATCTGTTTGTAAATTGGTACATGCATAAAGATTGAGCACCAAAACAGAAAGAACAACTACCCGAAATCCATTCATTGTACACTTCCTTTTGTTACAAGGACTTAACAACTTCAGCCGTACTCTCTTGTACCACAGGTATATATTTTTGACTACGACGTGTTTTGTCTTCTACCTGACCTACTAGCTGGCCACAAGCTGCATCAATCTCATCCCCACGAGTTCTTCGAACGGTCGTCAAAACACCAGCCTTTAGCATAATATCTTTAAATGCCTTAATGGCAGCCTCGGATGGTCGCTCATACCCAGAATTAGGAAATGGATTAAACGGGATCAAATTCAACTTACACGGCAGTGTTTTGAGTAGCTTGCCTAGCTCTTTAGCATGCACAACTTGATCGTTGATACCCGACATCAAGGTATACTCAATGGTAATCACACGACGATCATTTAAATCTTCAAGATAACGGTGACAAGCTGCGAACAATTCTTTAATTGGGTAACGCTTGTTAATTGGTACTAATACATCACGCAGCTCGTCATTAGGTGCATGCAATGAAATCGCTAAGGAGACATCTGTGACCTCACGCAGCTTATCAATAGCAGGAACAACACCAGCAGTACTTAACGTTACTCGACGTTTCGATAAGCCATACGCATTATCTTCCATCATCAAAATAATAGCTTTGACGACGTTATCAAAATTCATTAACGGCTCGCCCATCCCCATCAAAACAACATTGGTCACACGGCGAGGCCCAGCAGGGTCCATTGGACCAAATGATTTAATGGCGATACGTAATTGACCGATAATCTCAGCCGCTGATAAATTGCGATTAAAACCCTGTTTACCCGTAGAGCAAAAGCTACAGTCTAACGAGCAACCCGCTTGAGATGAAATACACAGCGTTGCTCGATCCCCTTCAGGAATCAAAACAGTTTCAACACAAGAGCCACCATCGATACGGATAACCCATTTACGCGTGCCGTCTTTAGATATATCTTGAGTTACCACCTCGGGCTCTCGCACCTCAGCGACTTTACTCAACTTATCGCGCAGAACTTTGCTGATGTTAGTCATCTCATCAAAGCTATCCGCTCCATGTTGATGCATCCACTTTAAAACCTGAGTGGCGCGGAAACGCTTCTCACCCTGTTCAGCAAAAAAAGCATCCAGCTGCTCAGGAGACATCCCTAAAAGATTGGTTTTTGTGGTGTTATCAGTCATGGTCATATCCAAATTAATTACGGTGTGCAGAGAGCCTAGACTCCCTGCACAACCAAAAGATTACTTACCGAAGAAGTAAGCGATCTCACGTGCAGCCGATTCAGCAGAGTCTGAGCCGTGTACCGCATTCGCATCGATTGATTCAGCAAAGTCACGGCGAATAGTGCCTTCAGCTGCTTCTTTAGGGTTAGTAGCACCCATTAAATCACGGTTGGTTGCTATAGCATTTTCACCTTCTAACGCTTGAACCACAACAGGGCCAGACGTCATGAAAGCAACAAGATCCGCAAAGAAAGGACGCTCGCTATGCTCAGCGTAAAAACCTTCTGCATCGGCTTTGCTAAGTTGCTTCATTTGCATCTCAACAACTTTAAGACCCGCTTTTTCAAAACGAGTAACGATTTCACCGATAACATTTTTTGCAACAGCGTCCGGCTTGATAATAGACAGTGTACGTTCGATAGCCATGTGATTATATCCTCTAAAGGGCAATTTCGAAAAACGCGCAATTATACGCGAAGGCAGTGACAGGTCACAACACGCATGAATGAAACAGCCCGGCGAACCGGGCTATTATTTAATCTATTTCATCGATCCATGCCATCTGAATCGCTTCGAGCACTTTTTCACCACATCGATCGGGGTCATCATCAAACTCCGAGAGATCCATTACTTTTTGAAAAAGATCCGGAAAGCTCAATGTTAACGGGTCTACTTGTGGATAAGTTTCTGACAATTCTATAGCCAATTCATTCACATCTACCCACTTAAGCATAAATCCCCCTATCGCCACATGGCGCAAAGTGTCTTTAATGGCGCTCAGATACTTGGTTTATAGTGTAACGAGGTATCTCTACAACAAGATCCTTGTCAGCCACTACTGCTTGACAACTCAAACGAGATTCAGGTTCAAGACCCCATGCTTTATCAAGCATGTCATCTTCTAATTCGTCAGACTCTTCTAACGACTCAAACCCTTCGCGAACGATGACATGACACGTTGTACAGGCGCACGACTTTTCACAGGCATGCTCTATATCAATACCATTCGCCAACGCCGCGTCACACACTGTCACACCTGACTCTGCTTCAATTACCTGCCCTTCTGGACAAAGGTCTTCATGAGGCAGAAAAATAATTTGCGGCACTTAAGAACCCTCCTCGATCTCTTCGATAGTATGCCCTTGAAGAGCACGCTGTATACTTGCGTCCATACGACGCGAAGCAAATTCATCACTTGCCTTTGCTAACTGCTCTACAGCCAACTCAAGCGTCCGCGCATCTTGCGATTGATCGCGGATTAGTTGTAACTGTTCAATACCTGCAATCAAAGCGCTTACTTCATCTGCAGATAAAAGACGCTCACCATCATCAATCATAGCTTGACGAAGCGATAATAGAAGCCTGTCTGCATCCACCTGCTGCTCACGCAAAGCACGTCGGTCTTTATCACTATCAGCTTCAGTATATGAAGCCTTCAACATAGATGTAATTTGCTCATCATCAAGGCCATATGACGGCTTCACCTGAATACTGCTTTGCGTACCTGTGGATAACTCCTTGGCGGAGACATTTAGCAAGCCATCTGCATCTACCTGGAAGGTAACACGGATCTTAGCCGCCCCAGCTGCCATAGGAGGAATACCCTGCAATACAAATCTAGCCAGCGAACGACAATCCTCAACCAACTCACGCTCGCCTTGCAGTATATGAATGGCCATCGCTGTTTGACCATCTTGATAAGTGGTAAATTCTTGCGCCATAGCAACTGGAATAGCAGTGTTACGGTGGATTACCTTTTCAACCAAGCCACCCATCGTCTCCAACCCAAGAGACAGTGGAATCACATCCAGTAGCAACATATCTGATTCCGGCTTATTGCCTGCCAATACATCAGCTTGAAGTGCCGCACCAATAGCAACCACACGGTCAGGATCAATATCTACATGAGGGGCTCGACCAAACAGTGCTTCTACTTCCTCTCTTACAATTGGCACGCGTGTAGAACCGCCAACCATAACAACATCTTGTATCTCACTAAGACCTAAACCGGCATCTTTGACGACACGTTTACATGAACGGATAGTCCGTTTCACTAAAGGATTGACGAGCTCATTGAACTGATTTTTGGTGATAGAGATGCTCATCACATCCGAACCCAGTTGTATGCTAGCTGTCGCCACATCAGACTCAGACAACGCTTCTTTTACAGCTCGCGACTGGTCCATTAACTGCCTAGAAAGCTCTGCAGAGATAGTTCCTGTAATTCCAGCCTCCACCATCAACCACTCAGCAACGGCTCTATCAAAATCATCACCACCTAGGGCGCTATCTCCCCCAGTTGCCAACACTTCAAAAACACCTTTATTCAGGTGCAATACGGACACATCAAAAGTCCCACCACCCAAGTCATATACTAATATGGTGGCTTCATCTTTTTGATCTAGACCATACGCTACCGCTGCCGCTGTAGGCTCACTCAAAAGCCGCAGCACTTTAATATTCGCCAGCGTAGCGGCATCTTTCGTTGCTTGACGCTGCGCGTCATCAAAGTAAGCTGGTACGGTAATAACCGCCCCTACCAACTCGCCTTGCAATGAATCTTGAGCACGCTGCACTAACTCAGACAAAATATCAGCGGAGACTTCTACTGGGCTTTTCGCTCCAGCTACAGTTTTAATGAAGGGCATTCCACCGTTATCAGCTTCAAACTCGTACGGAAGCACATTACCTAATGAAGCGACATCGTCGATACCGCGACCCATTAAACGCTTAACGGAGACAACTGTATTATAAGGATCTTTACTGGCTTGTTCCCGAGCATCAAAACCAACGACCACAGCGTCTTTTTCGTAACGAACAACGGAAGGCAATAAATGACGCCCTTCAAGATCAGGCAATGTCACAGCCTCACCACTGCGAACAGTCGCTACTAGAGAGTTTGTTGTACCTAAATCAATACCTACCGCTAAGCGATGCTGATGTGGTACTGAGCTTTGACCGGGTTCTGCTATCTGCAGTAATGCCATAAACCTAAAACACCTATAAATCGAGTTCGTTTTCTGCCTGCTCTATTTCTTTTTGTAACTTTACCGCAAATTGCATCTTACGAATGACCACTTCAGCCTCGGCCAATGCAGAGTCAGACTCGCTAACTATGCATGCAGAAAATTGCTTCTCCAATAGAGCCAATTGTGACTCTACCGAGTCAGCCATTGTTTCAAGTTGATCTTCTGCATCAGCTGCCACTTTTGCTTGCTCTAATGATTCACGCAACTCCATTTGCTCAAACAAGAACATAGGATCGAGTTTTACTGATGATTCATTAGTAGTATCAACACCTCGTTTCTTCAGCAGGTATTGCGCACGCAACAGTGGGGATTTTAAAGTTGAATAGGCTTCGTTTAGATATGCTGTATATTGAACAGACATACGCTGTTCTTTCTCGGATAGATGAGCATGCCGGTCAGGGTGAAGCTGCTTTTGCAGCTCCCTAAAACGACTCGTCAACTCTCGCACATCTAGATCGTATGCGGCAGGCAACCCTAAGAAAGCAAAATAATCTTGTTGTATATCCATGCTACCTGGTTGCCAACACTTAGACGTTAAAACTTTCGCCGCAACCGCATTCGCTGCGAACATTTGGGTTATTAAACTTAAACCCTTCGTTCAATCCTTCTTTGACAAAGTCGAGCTCAGTGCCGTCAAGGTACGCCAAGCTTTTAGGGTCGACCACTACGTTTACGCCACCCATTTCAAATACTTCATCATCGGATTCTTGCTGATCCACAAACTCCAACACATACGCCATACCGGAGCAGCCTGAAGTTCGCACACCCACACGAATACCAAACCCAGAACCTCTTTTTTCAATAAAGCGAGAGATATGCTGAGCCGCAGCGGGGGTCATTGATATTGCCATAGTTACTTCCTATGCCTCTTCACGAAGCTGTTTAGTCAGAAACTAAAGCAGGCTTATTTAGCCTGCTTGTTCTTATAATCGTCAATTGCTGCTTTGATTGCATCTTCAGCAAGAACAGAGCAGTGAATTTTCACAGGTGGTAGCGCCAACTCTTCAGCAATCTGAGTATTCTTAAGCTCAGCCGCTTGATCTAGAGTCATCCCCTTAACCCACTCTGTTATTAGTGAGCTGGACGCAATTGCAGAACCGCATCCATAGGTTTTAAATTTAGCGTCTTCTATAACACCTTGATCACTCACTTTAATTTGCAAACGCATGACATCGCCACACGCAGGAGCGCCCACCATACCAGTACCAACACTGGCATCTTCATCGCTCATTTTACCGACGTTACGCGGATTTTCGTAATGATCTATAACTTGATTACTGTAAGCCATTGTCTCTCTCCAATCAGTGCTGGTTTAGTGATGAACCCACTCAACCTTGCTCAGATCCACACCGTCTTTAAACATATCCCACAGTGGTGAAAGCTCACGCAATTTTTCCACTGCACCTTTAATTTGATTGACTGCATAGTCAATATCTTCGTTTGTAGTAAAACGGCCAAATGAGAAGCGGATAGAACTGTGCGCCAACTCATCACTCAAGCCCAGTGCCCGTAAAACATAAGAGGGCTCTAGACTAGCCGATGTACATGCAGAGCCTGAAGAAACCGCCAAGTCCTTAAGAGACATTAGCAAAGACTCACCTTCTACAAAGGCAAAGCTAACATTCAGGTTAGCTGGTACACGCTGTTCTAAAGAACCATTAATGTGCACCTCTTCAACATCTTTCAAGCCGTCCAACATACGTTCGCGCAAGGCTAAAACGTGAGCGGTATCTGCTTCTAGCTCTTCTTTAGCTAAGCGGAAGGCCTCTCCCATCCCAACTATCTGATGTGTTGGCAAAGTACCCGAACGCATACCGCGCTCATGACCACCGCCGTGCATTTGCGCTTCTAGGCGAATACGCGGCTTACGGCGCACGTACAAGGCACCAATACCTTTAGGGCCATATGCTTTATGTGCGCTGAAAGACATTAGGTCTACTTTCATTTTTTCCATATCGATAACTACTTTACCCGCACTCTGGGCAGCATCTACATGGAAAACAATTCCTTTACTACGCGTGATTTCACCAATAGCAGCGATATCTGTAATCGTGCCAATTTCGTTATTCACATGCATCAATGAAACAACAGTTGTGTCTTCACGAACCGCATTTTCGACCATTTCAGGTGTGATTAAACCATCAGAACCTGGGTCAAGATATGTCACTTCGAAGCCTTCACGCTCCAGCTGACGACAAGTATCTAAAACCGCTTTATGCTCGATTTTAGAAGTGACGATATGCTTACCTTTCTTTTGGTAAAAATGAGCTGCCCCTTTGATTGCAAGGTTATCTGATTCTGTAGCACCAGAAGTCCAAACAATTTCACGAGGATCTGCGTTAATCAAATCAGCAACTTGGCGACGCGCCGTTTCTACCGCTTCTTCTGCTTTCCATCCAAATAAGTGAGAACGTGAAGCAGGGTTACCAAAGTTGCCATCCAATGTTAGACAAGCCACCATCTTTTCCGCTACGCGCGGATCAACAGGCGTTGTAGCAGAATAATCAAAATAGATGGGTAATTTCATTGTAAAAACTCCGGTTCGTCACTAACTACACGGCTGCTTTATCAAGCAGGAGGTCGTTTGATGATAAAAATATTTGGCTATCTTGGCGGCGATCTTGACGATCCGCGACTTGGCGCACATCTTTACGAGCAACCAGATCAGCCAGCGATATATTATTCAAAAAAGAGTGGATCTGTTCACTAAGATCACACCATAAATTATGCGTTAGGCACGTTTCGCCACCCTGACAATCACTTTGACGACTGCAGCCAGTAGCATCAACCGATTCATTAACCGCATCAATTACTTGGGCAACGCTAATAACATCTTGACCGTGGTTTAGCTGATAACCACCGCCTGGACCACGTACACTTTTTACCAAGTTGCTTCTACGAAGCTTGGCAAACAGCTGTTCAAGATACGATAAAGAAATGCCTTGCCTTTCAGAGATATCCGCCAGACTAATAGGCCCTTTTCCTTCATGCAGAGCCAAGTCAAGCATGGCCGTTACTGCATATCGCCCTTTTGTCGTCAGTCTCATAACACTTCCGCCATTTGTTTATTCAATGACGATATTATCCTTAAACCGACAAAAACAGTCAAGTATTTATCCTACTAATTTAGTCAGGTTTAAAGACGTGCTGGCGCAATCTTAACATTGTCTTGGCAAAATATCTTGCCACCCCACGAAGAAGCGCTGTTTATGTTATCGGCGACGCTTTTTTTCGATGTGAGTTAGCATTCCACGCAGGACGTTAATTTCAATTTTATCTAGAAGCGCACGCTGGAATAAACGACGCAACCTAGGCATCAACTGACGTGGTTTCTCAGGGTCTAAGAAGTCAACATCAATTAACACACGTTCAAGATGTTCATAAAACAACTCTAATTCTTTGTGCTCTGCCAGGTCCGCATCCCATTCCGTGCCCCACTGAGGCGCCTGCTGCACAGCTGTTTGATTTGCCAAATAAGCCATGCGACATTCATACGCTAGCACTTGAACCGCCGCTGCTATATTTAACGAGCTGAAGGACTCTACAGAGGGAATATGAACGTGAATATGACACAACTGTAACTCTTCATTAGTTAAGCCGCGATCCTCACGTCCAAAAACCAAAGCCACATGCGAACTAGCGCTACCCGACTGAGCCTTTGCTATAACACCAGCCATTTCATGTGGGTCCATGATAGGCCAAGGAATATGTCGCCCACGCGCACTTGTACCAACCACCAAATGCGCATCAGCGACCGCTTCCTCAAGCGTGCTCACAATGGCAGCCCCTTCCAGCAAATCAGTTGCGCCAGACGCTCTTGCATCTGCATCAGGTGAAGGAAAAGCCTTTGGCTCAACTAGCGTTAAAGATGATAAGCCCATATTTTTCATGGCACGTGCCACACCACCAATATTGCCTGGATGGGTGGTATTTACCAAAACGACACGAATATTATCTAAATTCATAACAATCTCACCGAAAAAACGCTCAATAGTTTAACAGATTGTGCATTAGGTATTCTTTAGCTTGGTTAGCTTTTGTATAATCTCTTTTTTGTTCTAACAGCAGGCTCACTATCTAATGCAACCCATGCTAAACATTGCCCTACGTGCCGCTCGCCTTGCAGGCGAACAGATTGCGCGTGCCGCCGAGCGTCTTGACCTGATCAAATCAGAGCACGACAGCGTCACCGACTTTCTTAACGAAACTGCAACCAAGGCAGAGCAGACTATTGCTTACACGCTTCAAAAAGCATACCCGGCACATGAAGTTAACGCCGAATTCTCAGGGACATATGCACCAGCAGAGGGTACTGCGGAAGTGATCTGGCATATTAACCCTATCGACAGCATCAACAACTTTATGTGCGGCCTACCGGACTTTGCTATTTGCTTAGCCGCCACCCATAAAGGCCGTGTTGAACATGCCGTCATTCTTAACCCCATGACCGGTGAAGAATTCACAGCTAGTCGCGGCCATGGCGCCCAACTCAACGGCAAGCGTATGCGCGTAACCAATCGACGCGAACTACCACAGGCCGTTATTGCCACTAGCTTTCTGAACAGTAAAAAAGAAAAAAGCTATACCGGCACCTTTACTAACATCCAGCAAAGCATACTCAACGCCAACGGTATTTTTCTAAACACAGGCTCCACCGCTTTGAACTTAGCTAATACAGCTGCTGGTCGTCTTGATGGCTTTGTACAAATAGGCTTAAGCCCTGTCGTTCTTGAAGCTGGCTCTTTGCTAATCCAAGAAGCTGGCGGCTTACTCGGTGATTTAAAAGGAGGCAACTCTTTCCGCCAACATGGCGACACCGTATCAGCTAACCCTAAAATGTTTAAATCTCTCTTAAAAGCACTGCATGGCATCGCTGATTAAAATCAGCTCCCGCCAACCAAGCAATACGCTTAAGGGAACTTAAACAAAAAAACCGGCAAAAGCCGGTTTTTTTATGCATTTACACTACTTACACCGTAAATGGGTCACGCAATACGATAGTCTCGTTGCGATCAGGGCCTGTTGAAACAATATCAATAGGCGTCTCAGTCAGCTCTTCTAAACGCTTAATATAAGCAAGCGCCTCTTTAGGCAGGTCATCAATCGACTTAGCGCCCACCGTAGAACCACTCCAACCTGCGATTTCTTCATACACAGGTTGAACAGCTTCGTAGTCTTCGCTACCTGTCAACGTTTCTACCGGATTACCTTGAGCATCAAGATAACCTGTACAGATATTAATCGTCTCCAAGCCATCGAGCACATCCAGCTTAGTCAAACAAATACCCGAAACCGAGTTAATCTGCACAGCATGCTTTAAAGCGACTGCATCAAACCAACCACAACGGCGCGCACGCCCTGTGGTAGAGCCAAATTCATGGCCTCTCTCAGCTAAACGATCACCAATTTCACAGTCAAGCTCTGTCGGGAAAGGACCTCCACCCACACGCGTTGTGTAAGCTTTAGTAATACCTAAGATGTAATCTAAGTAAAGCGGACCAAAACCAGAACCTGTTGATGTACCACCCGCCGTTGTATTTGATGACGTAACAAACGGATAAGTACCATGATCGATATCTAGCAATGAACCCTGAGCACCCTCAAACATAATGCTCTCGCCATTTTTGCGCATTTTATGCAAAATAGCGGTCACATCAGCGACTAGCGGGCGTAGTTGCTCACCCATTTCCAAAGCTTCTGCGAGCACTTGCTCAACATCCACTTCTTCAACTTTGTAATAGTTTTTCAATGTAAAGTTGTGATATGCCACAACTTCACGAAGCTTCTCTTCAAAACGCTTCGCATCCATCAAATCAGCTAAACGTAATCCACGACGCGCCACTTTATCTTCGTAAGCTGGGCCTATACCACGGCCTGTCGTGCCAATTTTAGCGTTACCACGAGCCAGCTCACGAGCTTGATCAAGAGCAACATGGTAAGGAAGAATTAATGGGCAAGCACCGCTAAGCTTTAATCGCTCACGAACCGGCACACCCGCTTCTTCCAGTCCACGCATCTCTTTGATGAGCGCTTCTGGTGATAACACCACACCATTACCAATCAGACAAAGCACGTTTTCACGTAGCACGCCTGATGGAATCAAGTGAAGGACTGTTTTTTTGCCGTCAATCACCAAAGTATGGCCCGCATTATGGCCACCTTGGAAACGAACAACCGCTGATACTTGCTCAGTTAACAAATCGACAATTTTACCCTTGCCTTCATCGCCCCACTGAGTACCTAAAACAACTACGTTCTTGCCCATTGTTGTCTCTAAATTAATTGCGTTAATCGTAGTAGGGTTACCGAGTCTGTACGACCCAGCTTCCCGCTTTTTGAACCAATTCTTTTTGAACAGATGACGCTAACTTATCACCCGGCAACTGCTGCACGACACGATAACCTTGATCACGCAACAATTTTATTGCACTTAGCAAGTCTGCCTCATCCCCAGATGGAGCAACCACTATGTCACCGACCCGATGAGAGCCAGCACTAAGTGAAGCCAAAGTTTTCAAGTCGGCACTAAAACCGGTAGCCGGTCTAGCCCGCCCAAAATCACGACCTATTGCGTCATAACGCCCACCCTTTGCTACAGCCTGCCCAAAAGCAGGCGTAAGCGCCGAAAAGACAACACCCGTGTGGTAGTGATAACCACGCAACTCACCCAAATCAAAGTACAGATCTATAGATGGGAAACGTTTAAGAATCTTTTGAGAAAGCGCATCGAGATAATCGACCGCTTCAAGAATAGCAGGGTTGGCATGAGCAAAAAGAGCTCTAGCTCGCTCCAACACTTCGAAGCCACCATTAAGTCGGGGTAACGCAGCAAGCTTATCTTTTAAGTCTTGCTCAGCCTCAAGTTCTGCCAAAAAGAGATCAAGCTCTGGCAACGCTTTGCGCTGCAGGAGCTCCATATAGCGGTCCGTAACACTAGCATCTAAACCCGCATCAACTATCAGGCCGCGAAAAATACCTATATGTTCTAAATCTAAACTTAGGCCATCTTTCAAACCCGATGCATACAATGTTTCGATCATCAGAGAGATCACTTCTAAATCACTCTCGATTCCAGCATGACCGTAAAGCTCAGCACCTATTTGCAGCGGGTTTCGGGAAGCTAGCATGTTCGCTTGATGCGTGTGTAAAACAGAGCCGCAATAACAAAGGCGGTTAGCGCCATCTACATGCATTCTGTGCGCATCAATACGCGCTACTTGAGGAGTGATATCTGCTCTTATACCTAGCGTTTGACCTGTTAACTGATCAACCAACTTAAAGGTATTTAAATCTAAATCTTTACCAACGCCTGTTAGCAGGGACTCTAAATGCTCCATCAGGGGCGGCATAACTAATTCATAGCCCCAAGCATCATACATATCCAACAAACTGCGACGCAGCGCTTCAACCTGGCGCGCATCTGATGGCAGCATTTCTTTTACACCATCAGGAAGTAACCAGCGATCAGCCAATGCCATTTAACAACTCCAAAACTGACTTCAGTGAATCAGATATAAACCAGAAACTCCGGCTAGCATGCTTAATAACCCAATGATACGTAACATACGATCATCGATAGTTGCCAACTGCTCCACCATACGACGCCAACGCCCAGGATGTAAAAAAGGAATAATTCCTTCCAATACAAAAACCAAACACAAAGCGATTGCTAATTCGTACCAAAAATTGGCGGACATCATAACCACACTTCACACAAAAAAACCGGGTCTCAGCCCGGTTTTGTAGATTTTAACACGGTTTGGTTGCCAAAGTGCAGTACATAACCACAAATTGGCAACAATCCGATTAATTAGTCGCTTTAGAACCTTTTAAGTACCTAAAGAACTCAGAATCCGGCTCCAAAACCATGATATCGCCCTTACCATTAAAGGACTCTGTATACGCTTTCAAGCTTCGTGTAAAAGAGTAGAACTCAGGGTCTTTACCGAAAGCGTCCGCGTATACAGCAGCGGCAATGGCATCACCTTCACCGCGCAGCTCTTCAGATTCACGATACGCTTGAGCTTCGATGACCGTTTTCTGACGATCAGCATCAGCACGGATACCTTCTGCAAGCTCAAAACCACGAGATCGCAATTCTCGCGCCTCTCTCTCACGCTCGGTTCTCATACGTTCGTAAACAGATTGAGATACTTCTTGAGGTAACTCAACTCGCTTAACGCGAACGTCGATGATACTAACACCCAGTTCTTTTTGAGCAACCTGACTCAGGTTGTTGATCACCTCTTTCATCACTTCATCGCGCTCACCAGACACAACCTCATTCAAAGTACGAGAAGCGAACTGGTTACGCAATTCATTCTCTACTTTAGAAGATAATAAGTCTGCTGCACGAATTTCATCACCCGAAGTTGCACTGTAATACGTTAAGTTATCAACAATTTTCCACTTAACAAATGCATCAACGCTCAAACGTTTTTTCTCGATGGTTAAGAAATCACGAGGGCGACCATCCATTGTCATCACACGCGCATCAAATTTACGCACTGCGTTAACAAATGGAATTTTGAAGCGCAAACCAGGCTTAACATCTGTATCGACGATTTCACCAAATTGCAGCTTAATCGCGCGCTCTGTTTCTTTAACGATATATACCGAGTTAGAGACCACTATAATGATAACTAACGCTAGAATAATCGATATTAAGGACTTACCGCTCATTATCGACCCTCCCTACGAACCGTTGCCTGGCGCTGACGCAACTCTTCAATTACTTGACTAGTCACGTTTTTGACTGACTGATCATCCAGACGCGTTGTGCGCGGTGATGTAGTCGTCGTTGATTGACGATCAGAGCTATTCTGCATCAACTTATCCATAGGCAAGTACATCACGTTATTGCCACCTTCTACGTCCATCAAGACTTTAGCGTTATTGGAAAGCACACTTTCCATCGCATCAAGATACAAACGTTCGCGAGTAACAACAGGAGCTTTTTGATATTCAGTTAGTAACGCATCAAAACGCTTAGTCTCACCTTCAGCTCGTGCAACTACTTGCTCGCGGTACGCATTCGCCTCTTCGAGAATACGTTGCGCACGGCCTCGTGCTTCCGGAACAATACCGTTAGCATAAGACTGAGCTTCGTTTTTCGCGCGCTGCTCATCCTCTCGCGCCTTGATCACGTCATCAAAGGCATCTTGAACTTGTGACGGAGCTTGCGCATCTTTGATGTTTACCTTGTTAACGGATAAGCCCGTCTGGTATTCATCCAAGTAGCTCTGTAGCCGGGCTTGTACATCAATACCCAACAGCTCACGTCCTTCGGTTAAGATTGAGTGCATATCAGTTGAGCCAACCACCTGACGAAGTGCAGACTCAGCCGATTGAGCAAGACTACCATCTGGATCACGAACCTGAAGCATGTAAGCAACAGGGTCAGAAACCACATATTGAGTCACCATGCTTACGTCGACGATGTTTTCGTCTTCCGTTAGCATCAATGCTTTATGATCATGCTCACGAACACGGGTTGTGTTAATGATGCTAACCTGATCGATTAATGGTGGGTTCCAATGCAGACCCGGATTAACTGTTTCGTAGTACTTACCCAACCTAAGAACAACACCCCGTTCCTGTTGATCGACCGTGTAGGCACCCATAGCTGCCCAAACGCCTAAAGCAACCACCGCAGCAATTACCAATACAAAACCACCGCCTCCGCTTGATGAAGATTTATCTCCACCACCAGAAGAGCCATTTTTGTCCGACCCAAACAGACTGTTTAACTTATCTTGAAGTTTACGCAGCGCTTCATCTAGATCTGGTGGGCCTTGGTCATTATTACCACGATTCCCGTTGTTGCGATCTTTACCGCCCCAAGGATCCTGGTTGTTACCGTTACCGCCAGGCTCATTCCAAGCCATATCGTTCTCCGTTAAAACCAATTAAAAGTCTTTAAATTATTATATCGGCTACTCTTTGGCAGCCGCACCAATCACTTTTGCCCACACATTACTGTATGGGCTTAGTAGATCTCATGTATGCGATATTGCTCTGTTGGCAAGCCTAAGCGACTCAATATCTGTAACAAGTCTTTACGCTGCAGACGCACTTCTAGATGCATCGCACCTTGATCATCTACTGTTTCCTGCAAAACGGCACCCTGTGCGTATAGCTGTGCACGCAGTTGCCCTTCGCGAGGTGATAGATTCATTGTCTCATGGAAAATATCATCCGTCAGTCGCTCATTAATCGCTTGCAGAAGAAGATCAATCCCCTCCCCGGACGCCGCAGACAACCACACCCGCGTTGGGACACCCTCGTCATTTCGATCAATACGAGGTTGCTGCCCTGGCATTTGGTCTATCTTGTTATAAACCTGCAACAAAGGCACCTCGTCAGCACCGATTTCACGCAGTACATTCTCTACTTCGGTTATGTGCCCCTGACGTTCCTCATCAAAAGCATCGATAACATGAAGCAATAAGGTAGCGTCAATCGTTTCCTGTAACGTAGCACGAAATGATTCAACTAACTTATGCGGCAAATGACGAATAAAACCAACAGTATCAGCCAATATAGCTGGCCCTACGTCTGCTAACTCTACCTTTCTCAAAGTTGGATCTAGCGTAGCAAACAATTGGTCCGCCGCGTAAACATCCGCGTCGGTAATACGATTAAATAATGTCGATTTCCCGGCATTGGTGTAACCCACCAACGATAGCGTAGGTACTTCGGCTCGCTGACGCGAACGACGACCTTGTTCTCGCTGCTTACGTACTTTTTCTAATCGAGAATGAATAGTTTTTATACGTGCTCGCAATAAACGTCGGTCTGTTTCCAGCTGTGTTTCACCCGGACCTCGTAAACCTATACCACCCTTTTGACGCTCTAGGTGAGTCCAACCTCGAACAAGCCGAGTAGACATGTACTCCAGCTGGGCTAATTCAACTTGTAATTTACCTTCATGAGTGCGAGCGCGTTGAGCAAATATATCCAAAATCAATCCGGTGCGATCTAACACTCGACATTGTATTTCACGCTCAACATTTCGCGCCTGAGCAGGCGATAAAGAATGGTTAAAAATAACCACTTCAGCTTTATGCTCGGCAACTAACGTACGCAACTCATCTAATTTACCCGTACCAATAAAATATTTAGACACGGGACGATGACGAGTACCTATTAAAATATCAATAGGATCCGCACCAGCGGACAAAGCGAGCTCTTCTAGCTCGCGCGGAGATTCCTGGACAGACTCATCGTACATATCCATATGAACGAGTATGGCTCTTTCACCAGACTCCGGACGTTCAAAAAACAATCAGTGTATACCTCAGTCGGCGGGTTTCTCTTCTGGCTGTGGCAGCTTGACCGGACGGGCAGGTACGACAGTAGAGATAGCGTGTTTATAAACCATTTGGCTAACTGTATTTTTTAGCAAAATGACAAACTGATCAAATGATTCAATTTGGCCTTGCAGCTTAATACCATTGACCAAGAAAATAGATACCGGAACACGCTCCTTGCGCAGCACGTTTAGATAAGGGTCTTGTAGCGATTGCCCTTTTGACATTGGAAACTCCTTCCTGAATAAAATTATTCGTTATTATGTAAGCCCATTCTGACCAACAACGGTCTGAAAACAAGGCATTTATTGTGCACAGCACCAAAGATTAACAGAAGCATTATATAATGGCAGCATTGATCAATTTCAAGCTGTCATTAACAACATCCCCACTCTTGCTATCCAACCAGTGTAGATCATCCCAGCTTCGCAGCCAGGTTATTTGTCTTTTTGCTAGCTGCCGGGTAGCGACAACACCCTTAAAGACCAGTGTGTCGTAATCATAGTCGCCCGTTAAATAACTCCATGCCTGTCGATACCCTACACAACGGATTGACGGCATGTTTATATCTAAATCCCCACGATCATACAACGCTTGAACCTCATCAAGGAACCCTGCTTCAAGCATTAATTCAAACCGTTGTTCGATTCGCTGATGCAAAACCGATCGATCGCCCGGCATAACGGCTAAATTAGCAACCTGATAAGGTAGCGAATTAGTTGTTTGTTCGGCCCAGAGCGACGTCATTGTACGCCCTGTAATTTCATAGATCTCTAATGCTCGTTGAATACGTTGTGAATCGTTAGGCTTTAGCCTTTTCGCTGATTCCGGATCCACTTCAGCTAAGCGGGCATGCACTGCAGGCCAGCCTTCGGCAGCTCCCCAATCAGATAAACGCTGCCGAATAACAGGATCCGCTTCTGGCAAATTAGCCAAACCCTTGACCAATGCGTTGTAGTACATCATCGTACCGCCAACCAACAACGGAATTTTGCCCGCGGCGGTAATTTCACTCATGGCAGCTAAGGCATCTCTACGGAAGTCGGCCGCTGAGTAGCTTTGTGATGGATCCAGTATATCGACCAATCGATGAGGATATCGTTCCAAGGTTTCTCGATCAGGCTTAGCAGTACCAATATCCATCCCTTTGTAAATTAAGGCTGAATCGACACTGATAATCTCACAAGGTAATTCTTCGGTTAAACGCAGTGCCAAGTCAGTTTTTCCAGCGGCGGTAGGCCCCATCAGAAAAATCGCGGGAGGTAATATAGACGGCATTTTATTGCCCCCGCATGAATAATTTATCAAGTTCAGACAAGCTCAGCTGCGTCCAAGTAGGACGTCCATGGTTGCACTGTCCACTGCGCTCTGTCGCTTCCATATCACGTAATAAGCCATTCATTTCGGGAATCGTTAATTGTCGATTTGCCCTAACCGCTCCATGACAAGCCATAGTGCCTAGCAATTCGTTAGTATGCTCTTCTATGCGCCGACTATTGCCATACATCAGCACGTCCGACAGCACATCGCGTAATAACTGTTCAACATTAGCTTTTGCCAAAGTCACAGGCACCTGACGGATAACGAGAGACTCCTCGCTAACGCGCGCTAGCTCAAACCCTAACTGTTGAAATAGCGCCTCATTCTCCTCTGCTGCATCAGCTTCTCGGCTGCTAACAGCCATACTGACTGGCACCAATAGCGGCTGGCTACGAACGCCTTCTTGTTCATAAGCCAGCTTAAGACGCTCATAAACGATACGCTCATGGGCCGCATGCATATCAACTAGAATCAAGCCTTCCTGATTCTGAGATAAGATGTAAATCCCGTGTAACTGCGCAACAGCAAAGCCCAAAGGAGGCACTTGCTCATCGGCTTCAGCCGCCGGCATAACCTGACGCGAAGGCGTTACGCCTCCAGAAAAAGAGCGTGTACTGGTATCACCAACAAACGGCCGGGCTCCCTCGCTATGTAACTGACCATAGGCGGCTACTTGTTCTCGCACCGCACCAGCAGGGACAGATTCACGCGCTGGCTGGAGCGGCATGTTATGTTGTTGGTAATTCATTTCCTGCGGCTGCGTCGTGGGTTGCAGGGTTTGCGCCGCCGGAACACTGGTATTATCAGGCCGCACATCACCTATTACCCGATGAATGGAACGGAAAATAAAGTCATGAACCAAGCGGCTCTCGCGGAAACGCACTTCATGCTTGGTAGGATGTACATTTACATCCACCAGCGCGGGATCTAGATCTAAGTACAATACATAAGCAGGATGCCGGCCATGATAAAGCACATCAGCATAAGCTTGACGTACCGCATGCGTCACAATTTTATCGCGAATCATGCGCCCGTTTACAAAGAAATATTGAAGATCAGCTTGGCTACGAGAAAAAGTTGGTAAGCCAATCCAACCACTTAATCTCAGCCCTGAAGCCTCGGCATTGACATCAACACGTAGGGATTGCTCGATAAATGCAGGGCCGCAAACAGAGGCTACACGGCGCTCAGCTTCTACCTGAGAGTCAGCGGGGCGCAGCTGATGGATCACTCGGCTATTGTGCTTAAGTGTAAACGCCACATCAAAACGGCTCAGTGCCAGACGTTTCACCACTTCTTCAAGATGCTTAAACTCTGTATTTTCTGTTTTTAAAAACTTCCGGCGCGCTGGTGTATTAAAAAAGAGATCACGCATTTCAACCGTAGTGCCCTGCGGGTGTGCTGCGGGAGCTAGCTCTGCCGCCATATCACGCCCTTGGGTTTGTACTTGCCAAGCTTGATCGCTCCCCTCCCGTCGAGACGTAAGCGTTAACCGGGATACCGAGCTAATACTGGCTAACGCTTCCCCCCGAAACCCCAAACTATTAACGGCTTCAAGGTCTTCTAACTCATATATTTTAGAAGTGGCGTGACGGCTGAGCGCCAAAGACAGGTCATCTTTTTCGATACCAGCACCATCATCCCGTATGCGAATGAGCTTGATACCAGCCTGTTCCACATCGATCTCTAAACGCATAGCACCGGCATCAATACTATTTTCAAGTAATTCTTTAACAACCGATGCTGGCCGCTCTACCACCTCACCCGCCGCTATTTGGTTAGCCAGACGAGGAGACAACAACTGTATACGTGAAGACATGTAAACTCTTATCGTTAATGAGACCGTTTAGCCAAGGTTTTAGCTACGTAGAAGGAATCTGTAACACTTGGCCAATGCGTATCTTATCACCTTTAATCTCATTAGCCTTGCGCAGGGTATTTAAAGAAACGCCGTGCCGAGACGCAATAACCGATAAAGTGTCGCCGCTTTCTACTTTATATACCCGCTTACCTTGCGCATTTAACCCCTCGCTTTTTTGATGAGCTACCAAAGTATACGCAGGCGGTTTGTTCCAAAAATGAGTCCGTATTCCACTGTAAATGGCCTTAGCCATTTTTTTGCGGTACGCACTCGTTTTTAACAAACGTGCTTCTTCGGGGTTTGAAATAAAACCAGTTTCTACCAATATAGAAGGAATATCAGGTGATTTAAGCACCATAAAACCCGCACTCTCAACATGGGGCTTATGCATTTTTGCAAAGGTATCAATATTGGCATGTATACGATTAGCAATTTGCTTACTGTCCGAACGGCTCGCATGCATCGACATATCTAACAGAACGCCAGCCAGCACCTCATCTTTATCTTCTAAGCTCACACCACCCACACCACCAATTAAGTCGGTGCTGTTCTCTTTGCTCGCCAACCAGCGGCCCATTTCACTGGTCGCTCCCCGGTTTGAAAGTACCCAAACTGAGGCACCTTTAGCACGTGCGTCTTTAAACGCATCGGCATGAATAGAAACAAACATATCTGCACTTTGGTTTCGTGCTTTTTTGGTACGTCCACGCAGGCTAATGTAATAATCGCCATCACGAATAAGCTCTGCCGAGAAGCCCGGCTCTTGATCAATTAAACGCTTCACTTCCCGAGCTATTTCAAGCACAACATCTTTTTCACGAACACCACCTGCGCCAATTGCACCGGGGTCATCACCACCATGGCCTGCGTCAATTGCGATAACAATATCACGTAATTTTGCAGGAACAGCAGGCGCGGTTGCTTGCGCAACAGGAGTCTTGGACTGCACATCCGTGAACAAATCTAAAACGAGACGGTCTCCATATTGCTCATTAGGCTTGAGCTCAAAACTCCTAGGTTTAACAGCTCGATTCAAGTCCAAAACCACGCGTAAGTCGTCACCATTTTCACCAGTGCGTATTTTACTGATGGGGCTATTAGTTAACTCAAGAGTAGATAACGAGGCTTTCATTTGAGCGCCTGTAATATCTAAGACAAGACGCTCAGGACTGGATAAGGTAAAAATTTTATGTGTGACGCCCGCTGACAAATCAAAAACAAGACGCGTTTTTTCTGGCGAGAGCCACATGCGCACCTGCTGAATATCAGCCGCCATACTCGTTTGTGCCAGCAATAAGCCGCTAACTAAAAATGCAGCCAGGGTAAAGCGTGGGATGAATGATCTCTTTAAAAGCGTCATATAAAACGTAATCTACCGTTACTATGTCAATGAAGAAAAAGTGTCATTTATTATATCGGCCGCTTTTTGACCTTTTGCAGTGTGGCTTACACATTGAATTGCGCGCCCTTCGCCGTGAGGTTCAATGTAAACCTCTAAGTCCGGCGCAGGTAGTAAACCATCACCTCTGTCGGGCCATTCAACTAGGCACAGGTGTTGCTCGCTAAAGTAATCACGTATGCCAAGGTACTCTAGCTCCTCCGGATCCATCAGGCGATATAAATCAAAATGATGAACAATACCCGCAGGAAGCTCATATGTTTCAACGAGCGTATAGGTAGGACTTTTGACAGCCCCCTTATGCCCAGCCGAGCGAATTAAGCCGCGGCTCAGGGTTGTCTTCCCCATCCCTAAATTGCCTTGCAGAAAAATAACACCCGTATGCTCCATCGCTGATAGCAAACGCGCACCAAACTCCTCCATAGCTCCCTCATCTGGGATAAAATAAACCGGCAGCATCTTCACCTTACATATTGTTATTTAACGTATTACACCGTTTATCGATGATTAAGAATTAATTTAACATACGGAGGCAGATCCGTCGCCTTCAATCCTCGTTCTCCCGTTGCGGCCGCACAGCGATCAGCTGCCGCTGCGTGGGCATAAACGCCAATTCGAGCCGCATCAATAGTGCTTAGGTTTTGAGCCACTAGTGCGCCAATAACCCCAGACAATACATCACCCATTCCCCCTGATGCCATACCCGGATTACCCGCAGCGCAAAGGTGCATTACATCGCCATCTGTTACTAGCGTACCAGCCCCTTTTAATACGACCGTAGCACCTGTTTGTTCATGTAAGCGTTGTGCCGAGCTTAAACGGTCTTGCTGAACCTGCGCAGTAGGCATAGAAAGCAGACGGCTTGCTTCCCCTGGGTGCGGTGTAATCACCCAATTAGCTCGGTCTACTTCATATAATTTACCCGTACGTTTTAATAGCGTAAGTCCATCTGCATCGACAACACAGGGTAATGATGAGTTCCACAGCGCTTGAAGCATTTGCTCAGCCCATGCGCCTAAACCTAACCCTGGCCCAAACACAACAGCATCCACTTTATCTAACAAAGGAACCAACTCTTGGCCTGAGTTGATACCCTGCACCATGACTTCAGGGCTGCGCATCAGAGCGGCTGTCACATGCTCAGGACGGGTAGCAAGGGTTACTTTACCCGCTCCGGCATTTACCGCCGCTTCAGCAGCCATAATCGCAGCACCGCCCATACCATGATCGCCACCAATGACCAATAAATGACCAAAGTCGCCTTTATGCGCCGAGCGCTTACGGCGGGGTAAGCATGCCTCAATATCTTCATCACTTAACCGGAAGGCACTAACGTTTACAGACTCGTAAACACTGTCAGGCAAACGCAAACTTTCAAATACCAACTCGCCTACGTAATCAACGGCCTCATGCATCAGCAACCCAAGCTTTAAGCCTATAAAGGTTACAGTAACAGACGCCCTCACAGCCTCGCCTAAAACCGACCCAGTGTCGGCAGATAACCCCGATGGAATATCCACGGCTAACACAGGCTTGTTCGATTTATTCACGCGTTTAATGGCAGCGATAAAACTAGGCTTCACGGTGCCGTTCAAGCCCGTTCCCAACATAGCATCGACTACAACCTCACCACGCAGAGGCTCATCAGCGTCAAAAGGCAAAAACTCTACCCCCTCAGCACAGGCCCATTGCCAAGCTTCAAATGCCTCACCCCGCAACTGTTGTGCAAACATCGCGTCACCTACGTATCGCGCCTGCACTGTCCAACCTCGCTGGACAGCCAACGTTGCCATCACAAACCCATCGCCTCCATTATTACCCGCACCACATAGTACCGTTATTGAACGAGCATGAGGCCAACGCTGCATCAACACTGAAAATGCAGACTTCGCCGCGCGCTTCATTAATGTGAAGCCAGGAATTCCCGCTTCATTAATCGCTGTTTTATCCAGTAAACGTGTTTGCTCAGCCGTGTATAATGGTAAGGGTAATTCATTCATTGCAGGCGTATCCTATCGGTCTTCGATAGATCAAGTGGGCGCATTAGTGCATCCACGCATCCATTGTGTACCATCATTATAGAATAACGCGCACGCTAACAGGCAAGCACTCAGTGACAGAACACGTATCATCATCAGAAATAAAGCCCAAAAATCCGTTATCTGATCAGCAGCTAGCCACATTGGCGCAAAAAATCCATGATCTGGCGGCTGACTTTGGTTTTCAACAAGTCGGCATTGTTGACCCACAACTGGATGAAACGCTCAAACATCATATGGCGTGGTTAGATAACGGCTTTCATGGCGAGATGAGCTATTTAGAAGGCAACCTAGATAAGCGAGCTAAGCCATATGATATGGTCCCCGGCAGCTGCCGGATTATCAGTGTGCGCATGAACCACTTACCTCCTGCGTTTTCAGCCCTTACACTGCTTAAACAACCGGAAAAAGCGTACATTGCGCGTTACACTTTAGGTCGTGATTATCATAAAACCTTTCGTAAACGCCTAACACAATTTGGCCAAAAGATTTCAGAGCTAGCTGGCGGCATGGGTTATCGTGCTTTTGTTGATAGCGCCCCCGTGTTTGAACGCCCTATCGCTGAACAAGCAGGATTAGGCTGGACTGGGAAACACACCCTCATTTTAAACCGCTCAGCAGGTTCTTGGTTCTTTTTGGGCGAACTGTTCATTGATCTGCCTTTGCCTGTAGATAACGTTAGCACTCAACAACATTGCGGCTCTTGTACTGCCTGTTTAGACGTATGCCCCACGCAAGCTTTTACTAAAGCATACGAACTCGATGCCACACGTTGCATTTCCTATCTAACCATCGAAAAAAAGGGAGAAATACCTGTAGAGCTCCGCTCTTTGATGGGCAATCGTATCTTTGGCTGCGATGATTGCCAACTTGTCTGCCCTTGGAATCGCTTTGCTAAACATACTGACGAGACCGACTTTCATCCTCGCCACTCATTAGATGACGTTTCGCTGCTAACCTTATTTAGCTGGGATGAAGCCACTTTCTTAAAACGCACCGAGGGGTCTGCAATTCGCCGCACGGGCTACGAGGGATGGTTGCGAAATATTGCCGTCGCACTAGGGAACAGTAAAGGAGGACAGCCTGTGATTGATGCGCTCGTTTCAAAACGTCCCGAATGCAGTGAGATGGTACAATCTCATATAGACTGGGCCGTAGAGCAATTACAAAAAGACCTAAGCGAACCCGTTAAGCTGCTACAATTTAACGATAACGACACAACTTCACGCAATCGAGATTCGCATGAGCACTCTTAAATACCTCGTCGCTTATCCTGCCGACGTGCAAGCTCAAGTGGCACAATTGTTACAACAAAACACACTGCGCAACTTTTTACTCAAACGCTATCCAGAACCGCACAATATCGCGAATGACAAAGCACTGCGCGAATACATATTTGATCTGAAGAACCAATATTTAAAAAGTTCTTCGCCATTAAGCAAGGTCATCTACGACAGCAAACTTCATGTTGTGCGCAACGCTTTAGGCACACATAGCTTTGTTTCACGCGTGCAGGGTAACAAACTAAAAAGCAAAAATGAGATACGCATTAGCTCAGTATTTAAAAAAGCCCCCGAGGCCTTTTTAAACATGATAGCCGTGCACGAACTGGCACATATACGCGAGAAAGAACACAACAAAGCCTTTTACCAACTATGCGAACATATGCAGCCAGATTATCATCAGCTCGAATTTGAAATGCGTGTTTATCTCACACAACTTGAAACCCACGGATCGATTTACGACTAAACTGGATTTTAACGGCGAAAGCCCTTCTAGATGGCCCATTACCTACCCCGAACAGCATAAGAGATTTTCCGTGGAATACGACTTTTACATTGATGATTTAAACCACCCCACAGCCCGCTGCTCAATGGAATCAGAAGCGATAGGCCGTTGGCTGACAGATGAATGCACGTCCATTGCTCAAAGCGAACACCTACTCAGAGTCATTACCGAGCTCATTCATCAAAAACGATTTGATTACCAACAGGCCAGTGAAGATTGGTTATTGCGTATGACCGGGACCGATGTAGAAGTCGTCGCTAACACTCTCGGTTTTGAACCCGATGTTGAACTTCCAGAAGATCTCTCCTTTTACGATTTAGAATCTATGGCAGGCTGTGGATTAGAGGACTTTAAAGCACTGATAGAAAACTGGCTCATATTTTTAGCTGAGTGCTAACGCCGCTTATTAAACGCAAAACGGCGGCCTTTTATTGACCGCCGTTTTGTTATCCACCTTCGCGCAGCTTTTTACTTAATTCTCTACACAATCCACGAAGTACGATGTCTCGGAACCGTGCTTTTCGGCAACCAAACCATGTACATAGGTTTCAAAGCCAGGAAATGCACTGTTAAAAGTTCGCGCAAACTTCAAGTAGTCGACAATTGTTTTATTGAACACCTCCCCAGGCACCAACAACGGAATACCTGGTGGGTAAGGTGTCAACATAACAGCGGTAACGCGCCCTTCAAGCTTATCAAGCGGTACGCGTTCTATATCCTTGTGTGCCATTTTAGCAAACGCTTTAGCGGGCTTCATGGCAGGCACTAGATCTGACAAGTACATCTCAGTCGTTAAACGCGCCACATCGTTTTCACGATAAATGCTGTGAATCTGCTGACAAAGTTCTTTTAGGCCAATACGTTCGTACTGAGGATATTGTGCGATGAACTCCGGCAGCACACGCCACAACGGAGCGTTCTTATCATAATCATCCTTAAACTGTTGTAACGCCGAAATCATCGTATTCCAACGCCCCTTCGTGATGCCGATAGTAAACATAATGAAGAACGAGTACAGACCATTCTTTTCAATAACGACACCATGCTCTGCCAGATATTTAGCAACAATCGACGCTGGAATACCCTGATCCGCAAAATCACCATCCACATTCAAGCCCGGTGTTAAGATGGTCGCTTTAATAGGGTCGAGCAAATTAAAGCCTTCGGCAACGTCGCCAAAACCATGCCAGCTCTCGCCTGGCTTGAGCATCCACGCATCACGCTCATCTAGACCTTCACTGGTTAAGTCGTCTGGGCCCCATACTGAGAACCACCAATCTTCTTCATATTCTTCATCCACTTTGCGCATAGCACGACGAAACTCAAGCGCCTCATCTAAGGACTCTTCCACCAAAGCAGTACCACCGGGCTCTTCCATCATCGCGGCAGCCACATCACAAGACGCAATAATCGCGTACTGCGGGCTAGTAGACGTATGCATTAAATACGCTTCATTAAAGATGTCGCGGTCTAATTTATTCGTATTGGCATCTTGAACTAATATCTGAGAAGCCTGAGACAAACCCGCTAGCAATTTATGAGTCGATTGAGTAGCAAAAACCATGGACTCATCGCAACGAGGCCGGCCTTCTCCTATAGCGTGATAATCACCATAGAAATCATGGAACGCCGCATGTGGTAACCAGGCTTCATCAAAGTGCAAGGTTTCGATCTCACCATCAAGCAAGTCTTTGATTTCCTCGACATTATATAAAACGCCATCATAGGTAGACTGGGTAATGGTCAACACACGCGGTTTAATATCTGGATTCTCTTCTAATTTTTTACGACAGAACGGATTCGCTAGCATCTTCTTACGGATGTTCGCAGGTTCAAACTCGCTACGCGGGATAGGCCCTATAATGCCGTAATGGTTGCGAGTTGGCATTAGGAAGATAGGTACTGCACCCGTCATCATAATGGCGTGCAAAATTGACTTGTGACAGTTACGGTCAACAACAACAATATCGCCCGGCGCCACCGTGGAGTTCCAAACAATCTTGTTAGAAGTCGATGTACCATTGGTCACAAAAAACAGGTGATCCGCATTAAAAATACGTGCCGCATTACGCTCAGAGGCAGCCACAGGGCCTGTGTGATCAAGTAACTGACCTAACTCATCCACCGCATTACACACATCGGCACGTAACATGTTCTCGCCAAAAAACTGATGGAACATTTGACCTACTGGCGATTTCAAAAATGCCACGCCGCCCGAATGCCCTGGGCAGTGCCAACTATAGGACCCGTCTTGCGCGTAATCTGTTAACGCTCGGAAAAAAGGCGGGGCTAACGTTGCTAAATATGACTTAGACTCACGAATAATATGGCGCGCCACAAACTCTGGGGTGTCTTCGTGCATGTGGATAAAGCCATGCAGCTCTCGCAAAATGTCGTTAGGCATATGACGGGAAGTGCGAGTTTCACCGTATAAATAAATCGGAATTTCTTGGTTCCTACGGCGAATTTCACCCACAAATGCACGAAGTTCTTCTAACGAACGTATACCTTGGTCATCGGTTTCAAAATCGTGATCATCAATCGACAAAATAAAGCCAGCTGCGCGGCTCTGTTGCTGAGCAAACGAGGTCAAATCGCCGTAACTGGTATAACCTTCTACTTCAACACCTTCTTTTGAGATGGCGTCAGCTAGCTGGCGAATCCCTGACCCACTGGTGTTCTCAGTACGAAAATCTTCATCGATAATGACGATCGGAAAATGGAAACGCATAATTTGACCCTTTCATTAATGATGGAACCGACACTCGCTACCTAAAGCCAGCCGCCCTCTAAAGTGTTGCGAGTGTAAGATAGTTTTATGTCAGTGTAATCCTCTTTTCGATGAGGAAAACGAATATTTATACGTTGAAGAAGTTTTCGCGATAATGCTGTAATTCTGCGATTGAGTCTCGGATATCATCTAACGCCAAATGCGTCCCTTGCTTCGTAAAGCCCGTTAGCACCTCTGGCTTCCAGCGACGTGCTAACTCTTTAATAGAGCTAACGTCCAAATTGCGATAATGGAAGTAAGCCTCGAGTTCTGGCATGTAACGGTGCAAAAAACGACGGTCCTGACCAATGCTGTTACCGCACATAGGAGAAGCCCCTTGATCTACGTAATCAGCAATAAAAGCGATGGTTTGTTGTTCGGCTTCGCGTTCCGATAGCTGACTCTCACGTACCCGTTGGGTCAGCCCTGTTTTTCCGTGCTGATTAATACACCACTCATTCATGTTATCAAGAATATCGTCGGGTTGATGTATCACTAATGAAGGGCCTTGCGCGATGATATTCAAATCAGCATCAGTAACGATCGTCGCCATCTCAATAATATAGTCTGTTTCAGGCTCTAAGCCTGTCATTTCGAGATCTAACCAGATCAGATTTGTTTTACGTGACATTACGTGTCCTCTTATTCTGTATAACCGACTGATTTTGACGTGATCTTCCGGTTCGTGGCGCATATTTTATTGCTTCGGTATAGAATACCACGAAGCGAAAAGCCCGCGATCGAACTTAGGTAGTTATTTTTAATGTCAAAACGCAAAGTTACCCGCCGTCAGGCGTGGCGAATTGAAAAAATTCAAAAAGAGCGCACTGACCGCGCCTCCAAAAAAGATGACCGCCTAGAACAAGCATTAAGCGGTGGAGAGCTTGGACCTGAGCAGCCAGGATTAATCATCTCTCATTTTGGTAAACAGGTCGACGTAGAGGCTACCGAAGGCGAAGCCGCTGGCACTATTTTCCGCTGCCACTTGCGTACCCACTTAGGCCAACTGGTCACAGGCGACCGTATTATCTGGCGCAAAGGCACAGAATACGGTGTTGTTGTGGCGGCATTAGCACGTGACAGTGAACTCATTCGCCCAACTAATCATGGCGAATTGAAACCGGTTGCCGCCAATATTGACCAAATAGTCATCACTTTTGCCGTTGAGCCACAGCCTTTCGCCAACTTGATCGATCGATACCTAGTTGCCTCTGAGCTAAGCAATATTAAACCGGTTTTACTTCTCAACAAATCAGACCTAATTACTGAAAAAAACCAAGATGAGATCACACAACTTGTCGAGCGTTATCGAGCGATTGGCTATGAAGTGCTACTCGCATCGACCAGCCATGATGACGGCCTAGCTGAGCTTAAAGCTGAATTAAAAGATCGTACCAGCGTTTTTGTAGGGCAATCTGGCGTCGGAAAATCATCTTTAATTAATGTATTGCTGCCGGGTGTCGATATAAAAGTAGGCGGGCTGTCCGAACAATCGCGTAAAGGCCGTCACACCACCACAACGGCTAGGCTATTTCATTTCCCAGCCGGTGGTGACTTAATCGACTCCCCTGGGATTCGTGAGTTTGCACTCTGGCACCTCGAACCAGAAAAGTTGATAGAAGGCTTTGTCGAGTTCAAACCTTTTATAGGCTATTGCAAGTTTCGAGACTGTAAACATGAGCATGAGCCAGGTTGCGCTATACTGGAAGCTATCGAACGCGGTGACATTAGTGCCTCCCGTATGGATAGCTACCAACGTATTCTTACGTCTTTACTGGAGAGTCCTAATAATTAATCAATAGGCGACAGTGAGAGTTCATGGAACAACAGGAAAAGTCAGGCGATTTTCAGGCTAAAAGTGACGAACTTTTTGGGCCTGAAGCATGGATTAGCTTTCTTAAAGATAAGCCTTTTCCTGTCAGAGCAAGCAGCTTAAAGCGTTTGCGGCTTCTCGTGCAAAATGACAACACTATGATCAGCCAACTCACCGCTTTAATTAAAAGCGACCCTATTTTAAGCCTTATTTTTGTACGCGCTGCCCAACAAGCGCACAAAGCAGCTAAGCGCGATTCAGTAATCACGAGCGTTGAACATGCGGTTTCCTCACTGGGTATGGACCCTATAGAGCAGCTAGCTAACCGGCTAAAACCCGTTAAAGTCAGCCCAAACAGTATCCAACAACAGCTTTATTTCCGCGCTATTGCTAATAGTCATCTGGCTGCTTTCCACGCAGAACGCTGGATGCGCCGTAAAAACCAGCCCTTTGTCGATGAGACCTTCTTAGCCAGTCTGTTTTACGGGGTTGGCTTATGGTCTTTATGGCTACACGCCCCTTTACACATACATGAAGTACATATCCTAATTAATGAAAAAGGGAGCGACCCTGTAGCCGCCGAAAAGAAAATCTTAGGCTGCACCATGCAAGACATCTCACATGGACTCTCTACTGAATGGGGGTTTTCCGACGTAATCTGTCAAGCGCAGGACCCAAACACATCCCCTTCTCGTGCATTACTGGCTAAGTTTCGTGAACGCACTGTAGGCAATAGCGAGATCAGCGATGACGATAATCGTGCCATCGGTCACATGCTGCAAGACCGCAGCTTTATTATTAAACTGGCCAACTGGTATGCCATGAACGTTAGCCGTGAATGGCAAACGAGCCGCCCAGCCGATACCACTGAAACGGTTTGTTGCTATCTGGGGGGCGATCATGATGAGACTCGCACCATGCTGAACCAGATAACGATTTCGTCATCTCATCATTATCATGTAGCAGGCACGCTAGCACCTGCGGCTGAAATGCTGCTTATTGCCTCTGATAATATGGGGAACTATAAGTTATCCAACAAAGAGCTTAGCGCCTTAATCAATACAGCCCCAGCAGTGAAAAAGTCTGCAGCTAAGAAACCAAGGCTGGCCGCTAAGGCGGTAACGGCCCCATCCGCCCCTACCCAACCAGCAACCCGCTATAGAGCACACCCAACCAGCCCCGATGAATTATTAGATAACAGCAAGTTTAAAATCATCATGGACAGGTTTAGAGATGGCTACCATCTTTACACAAAACCATCTCATATATTGGGGGGGCTATTACAAGGATTATCACAGGGTTTAGGCTTACAACGAGTCACTCTGAGCTTAGTAAACACGAAAAACCAAACAGTAAAAGCTGCGCAAGCCATTGGAATGGAGAAATCAGATCCCTTGGCTAGCTATGAAATTGACATTAGCACGGGAGGGCTCTTTAAAAAGCTCAGTGAGAAGCCCGTTTGCGTCTGGATCAAACAAAGTAACCGCGCCCAATATGAGCGCTTAATGTCGAAGGCATATACACAAATTTTGCCGCATCAAGATATACTCATCATGTCAATTTTTAAGGATGACAAGCCCGTAGCTGTTATCTACGCTGACGGAGGCGACAATCCATCGGCCTTGACTGACTTCCAACACCAGCAGTTCCGCTTGCTGTGCTCAGCGGCTAGTAAGGCCTTACACGCCCTATAATTTTACTTAGGCTATTCATGCTACCATTGAGGCTCGGACAACAAATCGTTATGATCATTTTCCAGTCTACGATGAGAACAAGCCATGCAATTGCCACTGGTAATCGACGCGGTCGAACTATCAAAAGTCATTGATCAACCTCATGTGATCGTCATTGATCTATCTTCAGAAGCTCATTACGAAACCAGCCACATCCCCGGCGCGATTCGTCTTGAGCCTACACGTATGCTCTGTGGACAAGCTCCAATACCCAATAAAATAGCCAGCGACGCTCAACTATCAGAGTTGTTCTCCGATGCAGGCATCACCGAAGCATCACACGTTGTTGTGTATGATGACCAAAAAGGTCCGTGGGCCGGTCGTTTTGTGTGGACCATGCATTGTTGCAACTTATTTAATGTCTCTTTTTTGAATGGCCATTTAGATGCATGGCGTTTAGAAGGCTTCCCAGTTGAACAAACTCCGCATACCCCTGTGCCGTCATCCCTTACCGTGAGTCATCAGGGGACGCCTCTATTAGCGGATTATAGCTTCATAGAAAAACACGTCGCACAAGGTGATATCAGCATTTGGGATGCGCGCGCACTCGATGAATACCAAGGTACAAAAGTAGTTAATGCCAGTAAAGGTGGGCACATTCCCACCGCTAAATGGTTAGAGTGGACGGACGTTCTCGCCCATGAGGCTCCTGCGCTTTTGCTATCCCCCAATGCCATCAAACAGCAAATAGTAGCAGCCGGGCTGGATACGACTAAACCGATTGTGACGCATTGCCAAACCCATCGCCGCTCTGGGCTCACTTACATCGCAGGCCTCTATGCAGGTATTGATGATATGCGGTGCTACGACGGCTCCTGGTTTGAGTGGGGCAACCTACCCAATAGCGCCGTCGAAAAAAGCCACTAACGTCCCATTTAACATCTATAAACCACCTTCTGTGGGTATTATGGCCTCAGGCACCCTACGGAAGGTTTTGGAGATACTGGTTTGAAAACCAAACTATTTATTCTGTTCCAACATATTGTTCCACAACATTTATTATCTCGTTTAGTCGGCAAGATTGCTGACTCTACAACACCGTGGATAAAAAATACCTTTATCACGCAGTTTGCGAAAAAATACCGAGTAAACATGAGCGAAGCGCTTATCGAAGAGCCTACCGCCTACCCTACTTTCAATGCATTTTTTACACGCGCTCTAAAAGAAGACGCCCGTCCAATTGACTCTTCAGCAAACAGTGTCGTTTCTCCTGCTGATGGTGCCATCAGCCAAATTGGCTCAATAGATCATGGCCGTATTTTTCAAGCCAAAGGACGCGGTTATGGGCTATCAACTTTACTGGGCGGATACGAGCACTTAGCCACGCCCTTTAAAAACGGTTACTTTGCCACCATATATTTATCACCACGTGATTATCACCGCGTACACATGCCGATTAAAGGCACTTTAATCGAAACCGTTTACGTACCCGGAGATTTGTTTTCTGTTAACCAAACAACAGCAGAAAACGTCGATCAATTATTCGCACGCAATGAGCGGTTAGTCGCGATATTTGAGACCGAGGTAGGGCCGATGGCTATGGTGTTAGTTGGTGCAATGATTGTCGCCGGTATTGAAACTGTCTGGAGCGGCCAAGAGGCTCCCGCTATCAAAAAACCGGTATTGACGCATTTTACACCTCAAGTTAGCGACCCTATCGTCCTAGAGAAAGGTGAAGAAATGGGGCGCTTTAAGCTAGGCTCTACGGTAGTGCTGTTGTTCGGACCTGAAGCAATTGAGTGGGTAGAACAGCTCAAAGCAGAATCACCCGTCAAATTGGGAGAGTCCATTGGCCACATGGGTAGCAATAATGCCACCCAAGCACCGCCCCAGCATGACAATACGCTGTCTGCGGATGATACGTCGTCTGAATCACGTTCCGTTTAATTGCTAGATATATTACAGAGCAAGCGCTCAATACGCTGGCTCTGAACCTTTACAGGATAATGTCATGAATCAATGGACAACACTGCTGGCTCCTTATCATATTACCTTAGCCGATAACCAACGAGCCATTTCAGCTGTTCCTAAAGCAGATAGCCCAACACGTATTGTGCCGCTTATTCACCAACGCGTTATTTCGGTGCTAGGCCCTGATGCCGAGAAGTTTCTGCAAGGTCAACTCACATGCGACATGCGTGAAGTCAGCAAACACGGTAGCCGGTTAGGTGCACACTGCACCATCAAAGGCAGCATCATAGCGCTCTACCGATTAATCGCCGTTGATAACGGTTTTCTACTTCGGCTGAACCACGAGGCTTTTGACCTAGGTCTTCAAACGCTCAAAAAGTACATCATGTTCTCTAAAGCCGAAGCCGTCGATGAGTCCGAGAACTGGTTAGGTTTTGGTTTATTAGGCCCGGGAGCAGACGCGCTCGTTGAACAGCTGCTCGAAGGCAATCCATTAGAAGTCGACTGTACGGTAAAAACAGGCAACCTAATCGCGGTTAAAGTGCCGGTAGCAGACAGTGAACCGGGTAACCGGTACGAACTATGGGTGCCAGCAGAGCAAGCCGAAGGCGTCTTGAAAAAGTTGACTGATCGAGCGCCACTAGGCACAACTAACGACTGGCTTTTAACAGAAATTGACGCTGGCATTCCTGAAATCGATGCAAAAACGCAAGAATCTTACATTCCACAAATGACGAATCTACAGGCGCTCAAGGGCGTGAGTTTCGCCAAGGGTTGTTATACAGGCCAAGAAATTATCACTCGCTTACAGCATCGCGGGAAACTCAACAAACCCATGTATTTACTCTCTGCGGACACTCAAGGGCTACCGAACAGCGGAGATGCCATTAACACGGAAACCAAACAAAACATTGGCCAAGTGCTAAGTGCCGCACGGGTTAACGACCATCAAGTTCATTTACTGGCTGTAATTACTAAATCACAAGCCGATGAACACCCTTTGAGTCTCGCTGACGGCACAGCTCTGAACCTGCTCGACTTACCCTACGAACTAGACCCCGAGTTATTTGTTGCTAAACGCTAGCAGCATACTCACTGCAGGATAACCAGCACGTATTACTAACAACATGCACTCTCGGGTGCGTGTTGTTCGGTGCTTCTTTCACTTCAAAAATAAACCGCACACCCATCCATTTTTACTGTCTATACGTATTAATAGTCATTGATACGGGTGGATTTATGGATCACAAATTAGATATACAAACGGCATTGCAAGCCTTCTTCAAGATCACTCAGCATGGAGAAAAGATCGGTGACGATTATGTTCTGGATGGCATACGCGCAAATAGCAGCATTGATGGCTACACCGTTACCTTAAAAGACAACAACGTCGAAGTGAGCATCTTTTTTCACAACAAGTACTCTGTTGAAACGGGCTCTCGCGGTCATTTCAATCAATTCCTCGACACGCTGTCATTGATCAATAAAAAAGATTATGAATAAACCGATTTTATTTTACGACGGAGGATGCCCGCTATGCAGGAAAGAGATCGCGCATTACCGTAAGCTAGATAAAGCAAACCGCATACAGTGGGATGATATTCACCAGTCATCCGCAACTTTGCAGCAATACGGCATTGAATACTCTCAGGCCATGCAAATTATCCACGCTATTTCAGAAGACGGCAAACAGTTACAGGGGGTGTCCGCTTTTATATGTATTTGGAAAAAGCTGCCCTATTACCGACACTTAGCGAGCCTAGTCTATTTTTTAAGAATAACTCCCTTACTTAACCGACTGTATTTATGCTTTGCTAAGCGGCGCTATAAACGACGTTGTTCAGAAAATAGCTGCCACATTTCAGATAAACAATAATCCGGCACAGTTAAATCAACCTAACTGCTCTACAAATCTGGCAGCTGCCATTGAATGGGGGTTATCGAATGTGAGGTTAGATAAGCATTCGCTTGACTAAAAGGGCGACTTCCAAAGAATCCACGGTGCGCAGACAATGGAGAAGGATGAGGTGCTTCTAGTACGCAGTGCCGACTTCTATCTATCGAAGCCCCTTTCTTTTGCGCGTAACTCCCCCACAACAAAAAAACAACATTCGTGCATTCACGGTTAACTATCTCGATTATTTTATCGGTAAAGCGCTCCCAGCCCTTATCTTTGTGAGCATTGGGTGTCGAATCTTCTACCGTTAACACACTATTGATCATCAGCACGCCTTGTTTGGCCCATGATTCTAGAAAGCCGTGAGCAGCTGACTCAATACCTAGATCAGTTGATAGCTCTTTATAGATATTAACTAAGGAAGGCGGGACCTTAATATCAGGTTTTACAGAAAAGCATAAACCATGAGCCTGATTAGGCTGGTGGTAAGGATCTTGACCAATCATCACCACTTTAACAGCGGATAAAGGCGTCACTTCAAGAGCGTGTAACCAATCATGTGCTGCAGGATAAATAACGGCATGCTGACTGCGCTCCACGAGATATGATAACAATTGCTTCATATAAGGTGCGCTAATCTCATTTGATAACTCAGGTTGCCAGCCTGCTGGCAAGTCTAGACTGACATCCTCGGGTAAAGGGGCCAGAGGCGCTCCTTCATCTAACGTTGAAAATAAGCTAGCTTGTTTTGGATTTCTCTTTATTGGAGGCATAACAATTATCTTATTATCGATTGGGTTAGCGGAGGATTATTAGCCTTCAAATGATACCTGAATTTTCAACGTGAACATTGTTTTTATCGTATCCTTTCCTTGACTTGCCTGTGATAGATTGACACTTAGGTACTAGATCCCTAGTCTGACCTTTTCTCACACGAACATTTAAAGGACTCTCGTGATACTCACCCTTCTTCCTTTGGTTTCTTTATACATAAGCTGCTTCATTCTTATGCTGGGCTTCGGCTTGATTGGTATTTTATTACCAGTACGCATGGGTATAGAAGGTACTGAAACGGATGTTATAGGTCTAGTTCTAGCTATGTATGCAGTTGGCATGCTCTTAGGAGGCCTTTACTGCAGAAGCTTAATCGCCCGAGTCGGCTACATTAGGGTCTTCGCCGCTTCGGCTGCTCTTAGCGCTATTGCTATTTTAGCCTGCAGTTTAACGATGAATGTTTGGGTTTGGGGAGCCATGCGAGGCTTGATGGGCTTTTGTATAGCCTGCTCTTTTGCCGTCATCGATGGCTGGTTGAGTCATGCGGCTACTGAAAAGACACGCGGGCGGATGCTAGCTACCAGCCAAATCACCATCATGGCTGCTATTTTCTGCGGGCAGTTTTTACTCAACATAGCCCCTGCTGACAATTCGACACTATTTACTATAGCGGCTATGCTGCTCACTATGGGGCTTGTTCCACTAGCAATGAGCCGACGCAGCGGTCCTGTATTGCAAGAAACACACGGCATGTCTTTATTACAAATTTTAAAGATATCACCGTTAGGTGCCGTCACATGCTGCTTTGGCGGTGTACTTTATGGCTCTATCATGAACCTGCTTCCAGTTTTTGCTGGCGGCTACGGTATTTCTGGCTTCATGTTATCCGTATTTATGGCTTCGGCTGTTTTAGGCGCCTTTTTGCTTCAGTTACCAATCGGGATGCTCTCTGACAGATTAGACAGACGTACTCTGTTGTTTGGTCTACTGGTTATCAATATCCTAACGACGATTGCCATCCCCTTCGCTGCTAATTACAACCTAACAACGCTAATGATGATACTCACAGGCATCTCAACCGGTGTGTTCTCCTGTTTGTATCCTATGAGTATTTCAGAAACTTTTGATAGGGTGCGCACCTCAGACATGGCGGCGGCCATGGGAGGCTTGTTAAGCATTTACGCCATAGGCAGTATCATAGGTCCTATTACATCTTCAAAAGCGATGGAAATTTGGGGCAATGATGCCCTCTTTGGATTTTTAGCAACCTTTGAATTAGCGCTACTATTGTTTGTTGTTTACCGCATGCGCGCTCGCCCATCTCTGCCTATCAGCGAACAAGAAGGCTTTGTTATGCACACAGATATCGGTAGCGGTTTATATGATCTCGACCCGCGTATTCCACACCAAGAAGATGAAACACCTAACAGCCTAGAAGCCCAAGTTGCCATTACTATTGCAGAAAGCAACCCTGGAGCAGCGGTTCGTATGGTGAAAGAATTAACACAGAGCTCACCCGAGAAAGCAGCAGAACTCTACACCGCACTGGCTCAGGTTGACGATATTGATGTGGGGCGCTTATTTGCGTCAATCACCCGGGCGGCTCCAGGGCTTAGCCTAGAAATTGCCGAGGCATTGGCTGATAACGCACCAGAACAAGCAACTGAACTGGTCCAGTGGCTAAGCGAGCACCGACCAAATGAGCTTTCTGATATTGTCACGGCTATTATCAACCACATCCCGAGCAACCCAGCTCCTGCGACCGAGCCGGATAATACCGAAACACAGGAAGAAAGCTTAGCTGTAGACACCTCTGACATGCGCCCTGCCGATTTAGAAGCATATCATGAGTCAGCAACGGAGCTGGTAACGCACTTTGCCGAAAATCATCCAGAGCAAGCGTACGATATTGCGGCTGCCGTCGTGGAAACAGTACCTGAAATGGCTTCTGACGTTGTGGATATTTTGCACGATTCAGATAACTTGGATGACAATATATCAATGGATATTAATGATCGTCCGGACGATTATGAAGTTAACGACCTGACAGATAAAACAACAGCCGACAAGCCTACGTAGCAGATCAAGGCACGCCAATTGGCTGCCCATAAGAAGACGCTTGTTCACCTACAAAAAAGCCGCTCTAAGAGCGGCTTTTTAACACATGTAGCAAACTGAATCTGGGTTATTTTGCTGCTAGAGGGCGCATAGCTGGGAACAACAAAACATCACGGATTGAATCGCAGTCTGCAAAGAACATGACCAGTCGATCTATGCCAATACCTTCGCCTGCCGTAGGTGGCAAACCGTATTCAAGTGCGTTGATGTAGTCTGCATCATAGTGCATCGCCTCATCATCACCGGCATCCTTATCAAGGACTTGCTGACGGAAGCGCTCAGCTTGGTCTTCAGAGTCGTTTAACTCCGAGAAACCGTTTGCAACTTCTCGACCACCCATGAAGAACTCGAAACGATCCGTAATAAAATCATTATCGTCATTTCGGCGCGCCAATGGAGAAACTTCCGCTGGGTACTCAGTGATAAATGTTGGCTGTTGTAACAAATGTTCAACGGTTTCTTCAAAGATTTCAATTTGAACCTTACCAAGCCCAAAACTATCTTTAATGTGGATACCAAGCTTCTCGGCTGTCGCGCGTGCGGCGTCGAGTGTATCTAGGTCAGCAGGTTTTAGCTCCGGGTTGTATTTCAAGATTGAGTCGTACACGCTAATACGAGCAAACGGCTGACCTAAATCGAATTCGCTACCTTGGTAGGTAAGCGTCGTTGAGCCCAACACATCAATCGCCAATGTACGCAGCATGTCTTCGGTTAGGTCCATTAAATCTTTGTAATCCGCATAGGCTTGGTAAAACTCAAGCATTGTGAATTCTGGATTATGACGCGTCGACAAACCTTCATTTCGGAAGTTACGGTTAATCTCAAAAACACGCTCAAAACCACCAACGACCAAACGTTTCAAATAAAGCTCAGGCGCTATACGCAAGTACATATCCATGTCTAATGCATTATGGTGCGTAACGAATGGACGCGCGGTAGCACCACCTGGAATCACCTGTAACATTGGCGTTTCGGCTTCAACAAAGCGGCGATCAGCCAAATAACTACGGATACCGGCTACCATTTTTGAACGTATTTCAAACACTCGGCGAGAATCGTCATTGGTGATCAAATCGACATAACGCTGACGGTAGCGCTGCTCCGTATCAGTTAAGCCTTTGTGCTTTTCTGGCAATGGGCGTAAGTTTTTAGTAAGCAGTTGATACTCACCTAAATCAACGTACAGGTCACCCTTACCTGATTTATGTAATACGCCAGTCACGCCAACGATATCGCCTAGGTCCAAGCTTTTCGCGAAAGGACGAGACTCTTTATTGACGTACAGCTGGATACGACCTGTCATATCTTGCAATACCATAAAGGCACCGCGGTTCAACATGATCCGACCCGCTACACTGACCTTGATGCCCGCCTCGGCTAACTCTTCCTTTGTCTTGTCGCCATACTGGTCTTGCAAATCTTGTGCGTAACTATCACGACGAAACTGGTTAGGGAATGCATTACCCGCTTCGCGCAACGCGTTAAGTTTTTCGCGGCGCTCTGCTATCAAGCGATTTTCATCTTGTTTCTGAGTGTTATCAGACATCAATTAAGAACCTTTTATTATTCAAAGTATCAGCGCCGCTAAGGAACTACTCTGCAACCAGAGCCCTTATACGAGCCATGAGCGCTAAGCGCTTTCGTTGGTATTTAAAGTCCGGCTTTCAAACTTGCTTCTATAAACTGGTCTAAATCGCCATCTAGCACTTTATCGCAGTTAGAAGTTTGCACACCGGTACGTAAATCTTTAATACGTTGGTCATCTAACACATAAGAACGGATTTGGCTGCCCCATCCTATATCAGCTTTAGAGTCTTCCAATTCTTGTGCAGCTGCACTGCGTTTAAGCATTTCCATTTCGTAAAGCTTGGCACGCAATTGTTTCATACAGGTGTCTTTGTTTTGGTGCTGCGAGCGCTGGCTCTGACTCTGTACGACGATGCCTGAAGGCGCATGGGTAATACGCACAGCAGATTCTGTTCGGTTTACGTGCTGACCACCCGCACCCGAGGCTCGATATACATCAATACGCAAATCGGCTGGGTTGATATCAATATCAACGTTGTCGTCGATTTCCGGCGACACAAAAACAGAACAGAACGAGGTATGGCGGCGGCCACCCGAGTCAAAAGGTGATTTACGCACTAGACGGTGAACCCCTGTTTCAGTGCGTAGCCAGCCAAATGCATACTCACCCTGGAAGCTGATTGTCGCCGACTTGATACCGGCCACTTCACCATCAGAGACTTCAATAAGCTCTGTTTTAAAGCCTTTATCTTCGCCCCAGCGCAAAAACATGCGTAATACCATATTGGCCCAGTCCTGGGCTTCTGTACCGCCTGAACCAGACTGTATGTCCAAAAACGCATTATTCTGATCATTTTCGCCGGAGAACATCCGACGAAACTCAAGCGTTGTTAACTTTGCCATGAGCGCGCCAACTTCGGCTTCGACTTCTTCAACAGTGTCTTCGTCGTTTTCTTCAACAGCCATATCCAATAGCTCTCGTGTATCGACGGCACCTGTTTTTAGCTCATCAAGGGTTTTAACCACGAGTTCTAGTGCTGAGCGTTCTTTACCCAATTTTTGAGCATTATCTGGATCATTCCACACCGTTGGATCTTCTAGCTCACGCTCAACCTCTTCCAGACGCTCTTTTTTGCCTGGATAGTCCAGATAGGTGTACAACGCTTGGGTGCGCTCACCGATATCTTTAAGGTTTTGGATAATTGGATTGACTTCCATTGCTCTGCTCAACACTCGCCGAATTCAAAAGGGCACATATTTTAACCGATCCGAGCGCGGCTTTAAATCATTGTGAAAAGAATCCGCACTCGCCCTTAAAATTAACCCCTAATTAACCCAATAGCTGCCAGTATTTGACCAACTAACGCGCGACATCAAACGAATGAAGGGCAAAAGACAGAGTCACTTGCACTAGCGGCCGTTTACAGTATCTTATGCCCTAAAATCCCCTAGGTTAGCGTTATTATTTTAACAACGAACTACAATGGGGCTCAATTATAGCCGTTCATGAGACAACGGAGTGCCGCTAACATGACAAATAACTCGCAAGAACCACAAACCGCACCTTTAACCGCAGAGGTGCGTACTAAAAAAACTGTGGCCGACACAGAGACATCCTCCAAACCTCAACCAGAACGCACCATAAAGGTGTGGGATATTTCTGTGCGTTTACTGCACTGGATGTTAGTGCTCGGTATAGGCTTTTTGTGGTATTCGGGTGAAACTGGCGGCAATATCATGACGTGGCATATGTACGTTGGCTATCTAATGCTGGGCTTAGTGACCTACCGTGTCATCTGGGGCTTTATTGGTAGTAAATATGCACGCTTTGGGGCATTTTTAACCGGCCCTTTTGTGACAATGAAATACGCTGCGCTTTTTTTAGTAGGACGAGAAAAGCACTACCTGAGCCATAACCCGCTAGGTTCATGGATGGTATTTATCTTATTGCTGCTAGTCTTGATTCAAGCGTCAACGGGGCTTTTTGCGACGGATGATATTTTTACTGAAGGCCCTTTGTATGCTCTCATTCCAAGCGACATTGCAGACATTCTAACTAGGATCCACAAACTTAACTTTAATATACTTTTAGCGTGTATCGGCGCGCACGTATTTGCTGTGTTAATTCATGCAGTTTTTAAACGAGACAAGCTGATCAAAGCCATGTTCACAGGCAACAAAGTCACGCATGACCCCCATGCTATTTCGATTAAAGAGCCATTTATACGGATTGGTATTACGGCCATCATCGCGTTTGCGGCTATATATAGTCTGCTGCAATTAGGCTAAGTGCTTTTAATTATATTATGTTTATAAAAAAACGGGCTAAAGCCCGTTTTTTTATAAGGTTAGTAGCACCGTAAATGGGCTTACTCTTCTCGGAATTCGTCATGGCAACCTTTGCAGGTCTTACCTACTTCACCAAAAGCGGGTTTGATCTGATCTAAATCCCCCGTTTTAGAGACGTCTAATAAAGCCGATGTATTTTCAGCCAATGCAGCCAAATGCTCATCAAACTCGCCTTTATTATCCCAAATAGAAGCTTTAGCTTCTGTGTCACCTTTATCCGAACCTGGGATAAAACCATCACCCGGCATCTTAGCCAATTCAGCGACTCGCTCGGCATGCAGTGTAAAAGCGGCGGGATCGTAATCAATTTTGCCACGAATCATGCCGGCCATTGGGCCAAAGTGGTATTTAATCGCTTTAAAGATACTTTGACGGTACTCAATTGCGTCCTCAACATCATCTGCAAATGAAAGCGTCGTCGTGCTCAGCAACAAGGCGGCTGCAGCAGTTAGTAGCGGCTTTTTCATCATCACGGTCTTCCTTTATGTCGTTAATAAAAATGTCGCTCTCTTTTCAGAGTTAGCTCCTGTAAGCCAACAATGGCGAAGCGATCATAGTGGATCAGTTTTTTATTTTTCTTGCCGTGCTCGCAACACAACAAGAAAACCTACATTAATAATATGACTAATTTCCTTTTACAAGGTTCCTGTCATTAACGTAATTAACATGACAATTAGACCTATTATAGACACAAAAAAAGCAGCTTAAGAAACTGCTTTTTTATTGAATGGGTCGTATGAACCATGAGTTACTTTGGCATAAATCCATTAAAACCTTCAGCTGTGATTTTTTCGATTTCTTCACGCGCTTCTTGTAAAGCTTTCATATTATGGGCGCTGGCGCTATTTAGAGTTTCCTCTAGTTCCTTTGCATAGGCCTGCTGCAAGGTGACTAAGTCGCTCGGCGTTTGGCACTTAGTTAGCTCTTTGGTTTGCTGAATGGTCGCTTCTATACATGAGTTCGTACAATCCATTTGATGTCGCGTTAGCTCTTCCAACATCTTGGTTTGCACATCAATTAATGCTTTGAACGGCCCCATTGATTCGGTCATTTTTTTACTCATATCCTGAAACATAGTGTTGTTACTCCCTCTTGTGCACATCTTTAACGTGTACTTGGTTATACTTAAGCACGCTATTGAGTTTTCAGCAAACATGTATAGCCCTTTATAACAATTTATTGACAGGAACCAATAATGCGCATACTTCACACCATGCTTCGCGTGACTGATCTGGAGAAGTCCATCGCTTTCTACACAGAAGTGCTGGGCATGACACTGCTACGAAAAAACGATTACCCAGAAGGGCGCTTTACTCTGGCCTTTGTTAGCTTTGGTCCCGAATCACAAGAAGCTGCCTTAGAGCTCACTCACAACTGGGATACCGACAACTACGACCTTGGTAACGCTTACGGACACATCGCTATTGAAGTGGATGATGTTTACCAAGCATGCGATGCCATAAAAGCCCGCGGCGGAGATGTGGTCCGAGAAGCCGGTCCAATGAAAAATAGCAGCTCAGGTACAATCCTCGCATTCGTTAAAGATCCTGACGGATACATGATTGAGCTACTAAGCCCGCAGCGAAAAGATTAAGAAAAGATTAATCGACATCAATATTCCGGCTAGTAATACAAAAACGAGATGGCTTTTTAGAACCATTTCGATATATTAGCACGATCTAATTAATGACACCTTGGTAGCCACTCACTAAGGTGTCATTTCTACCATAAAGTAGCTTATGTATACTGACGCTCTTTATACCCAGACAAATTGTAAGGTAGAACCTGACATGAACAGAAAGGTGTTATTAGGCATTTTAGGCCTAGTGATGGGATTACAGTCCATTTCAAGTATGGCTGCCGATATTTCTACGGCGGAAAAAGCCATCGAATCGCGTGATTACGCAACCGCCATTAGCGAGTTACAGCCACTTGTTAAAGAAGGCAACACCGATGCACTTAACCTGATGGGCCAGCTTTACGAAAACGGCTGGGGTGTAGATCAAGATATCGCTTTAGCCGAAAAGCTATACGACCGCGGTGCTCGTGTGGGTCATATTGGTAGTGTTAATAGTTTGCGCGCACTCAAAAACAAAGCCTACCGCATCGAATTAGCAGGCTTAGCGCCGCAACTGGAAGCGGGAAATCCGTCAGCTCAAAACAGAGCCGGTGAGATGTATGAATTTGGATATGGCGCTAAACGCGATGGCGTAAAAGCATTTGAATTGTATAAAAAAGCCGCTGAGCAAGGCCTAATTGTTGCGCAACACAACTTAGGCCGCAGTTATAACTTTGGTACAGGCGTAGAACAAAACTTTGAGGAAGCCGAACGCTGGTATCGTATTGCCGCACGCCAAGGCCATACTGATTCTATGTTCTACCTAGGTACTCTATATTCAAATGGCTATGGTTCAGACACTAGCCACGAACAAGATATTATTGCCTATGCTTGGATGCATAATGCATCAGAGCTTGGCAACCGCACAGCCAAAGCCATTGAGAGCCGCTTATTAATGAAGCTTAAAGACTCGCAAATGGCTGAAGCTAACTCGTTGGCCAGTGAATACGCAGAAGACTACGTTAAACCGTTCAAGTAACCCAGTACCACCGCCACGAGTTTTTGTTTCTTTAACACGTCATTTGCAGAGGAAATCGCAATGAAATGTAATGTTGGTAAAGCAGACAAGATCGCCCGGATTATCATTGGCTTATGCATTATTGCCGCCGGTGTTTATTTCAACTCGTGGTTCGGTGTTATTGGAGTTGTTCCTATAGTTACCGCTATACTGGGCTGGTGTCCGCTATATATTCCTTTTGGGATATCTAGCTGTAAAAAATAAACACGGAGCCTCCTAATGATTGGCAGTCTCCCACAAACGGCGATGTAATAGATCGCCGTTTTGATGTAACGGATAAAGTCATGCCGCGCCAATTAGACCAAACAGGCACTCAACAAGCCTCATTAGCTAAACGATTTGCTGCCCTGATTTACGATTTGTTAGTTCTGATAGGCTTACTCTTCTGCGTAAGCGCTTTGTGGATTGTGTTTAACAACGGAGAAGCCGTCTCTGGCCCGTTTTACAATACATCTTTGTTTTTAACCATCTTCTTATTTAACGCATATTTTTGGACGCGCTCCGGGCAAACCATCGGTATGATGGCATGGCGATTACGCGTTCAAACGGTTGATGGCTACACCCTAAATTGGACGCAATCATTAATTCGCTTCTTTAGCTCATTATTCTCTATTGCGTGTTTTGGCGCAGGCTATTGGACGATGCTACTCAATGACGAACGCCTTACCTGGCATGATCGTTTTTCAGATACCCGCGTTGTTGTTTTACCCAAGCGCGATACTAAAAAACAACCTAAATAAACAAGCATGCTAGCTCCTGCGCTAGCTAGCCCTGCGCAGCAATAGCAGCCCCACCGCAAAGCAAATTAAAATGGGGATTAACGAAGCAAGCAGTGGTGTAAACCCTAAGATTGCGCTTGCCGGAGATAACAGGTCTTGCGAAAACTTAAAGATTAACCCGACCACCACGCCAGCTATCACCCTTTGCCCAACGGTTACACTGCGTAAAGGGCCAAAAACAAACGAGATCGCAACCAATACAAGCGCTAAAATTCCTGCAGGCTGGAGCACTTTACTCCAGAAGGCCAGTTTATACTGTGTCGCATTTAGACCTTGTTCACCCAAATAACGGGTATACGCCCATAATCCACTGATGGATAAATCCACAGGCTCAACGACGATTACCGACAACAATGTAGGCGTAAGTCCTGATACCCAATGTTCGGTTAACTGCTCGTCAACCTCTGTATGATCCTCAAATAACCGCGTACGCTGAATATTTTTAAGATCCCAGCCATCACCTGTAAAGCGACCTTGTTCAGCAAAGCTGGTACTAATCAGTCGATTACTCTCATCAAAGTCAAACCGAGTAATACCAAAAATCGTCCCTTCTAAATCAACCGCATTGATATGGATAAACTGATTATCTTGACGATGCCAAATACCGTGTTTTGACTGCAACGCCTTACCACCTGATTGCGCTAAAGCTCGGGAGCTTTCTGCTATTTGCTCGGTTTTAGGTACAACAAACTCCCCCAAAAGCAACGCAGCCACTGCCAGTAATAAAGCAGGCTTTAAGACGGAAATAACAATCCGACTAATTGATATACCCGCTGCCCTCATGACCGTTAACTCGCTATGGCTAGCTAACATACCTAAACCAACCAAGGCCCCAATCAAACTAGCCAAGGGCATAAATTCATAAAGCTGGCTCGGGATTCGCAAGCCCAAATAATAGAGCAAATCACCGATTTGATAGGTGTCGTTTAAGTCCTCAGTCTGATCAACAAACTCAAAAATAATATCTAAACCAACCACCACTAATAAAATGACGAAGACAGCAGAGAGCACCTGCGCAGCGACATAACGATCTAAGCGTGTAAACATTAAGACTTACTCCGCTTAAAAGAAGGCATCGAGGGCAAACGGTTCATAAAACTCTCCCAAAAATGACCTGCAAACAACATCGATAACGCCAGCGATAAAAAAGCGGCATGAATAAGCCACAGGGTAAATAACGGCAAGTCTCCGTCCTCCATTTTACCTTTCGCCGACGTGAGTAACGTGAGATACAACATATATAGCAAGATAGAAGGCACGAGTTTCGCGTAACGACCCTGCCTAGGGTTTGTTTTAGCCATTGGGACTGCGATCATAGTTATGATAAGCACCAAAAACGGCAGTGACAGGAGCCATTGAATTTCGGCTTTATGTTTAACAGAATCAACGGCCAACAACTCGGTTATGGTCAACGCATTAACATCGGCACTGCGTCGACGCAAATTAGACGGAGGTAATTGGAAACCATACTCATCAAAGCTAACGGCTTGATAGTTCGCTTGTCCTGGCACCCCCTCATAACGAACACCATCCTCTAACACTATATAGCGCAAATCGCTATTTTGCTCATCCACTTTACGGCCGGAATCAGCCATCACCACACTAATTTGCCCTGTTTTTTCATCGCTTTCAGAGACAAAAATCAAACCCAGTGCATCACTACTTTCCGCCCCACTGGTATAAATCGTTCGATGGCTACCGGAAAAGTTCTGAAAGCGCCCTGCGCTAAGCATATCTAGCTCACTGGCCTCACTCTGCTTTTGATAAAGAATGTCCATTTGTTTCCACGCATAAGGTGAACCATACATCCCCAAAAAGGCTACCAGCACAGCAACCCCGAATGCGGCCCCTAATGCATAGCCAGTCAAACGTTTAGGGCTAACCCCTCCGGCCTGTAAAACGACCATCTCACTTTCGAGGTACATACGCCCATAAGCAAGCAACACCCCCAAAAATAAGCCCAATGGCAAGATAAGCATGAGCATGCCCGGTACTCGATAAGCGACCGACTGCAACACAAACTCAGGCGACAATTCTCCAGCCGCGGCATAGGTTAAAAACTTAATTAAACGGCCACTGACAATGACCAACGTAAGCACGGCGGTAACCGCTAAGGTGCTCATTAAAATCTGACGAGATAGATAACGAAAAATAATCAAAACAAAATGCCAGTCAGGTAAAGGGTTTGTGAAACAAAACGCGAAATAGTTTATAGTGCCAAGCAACCGATTTTGCCTGAAACTTAGGACGGCATTATCACTCAAAGCCGGTGTAAAGTCTTGTTTGGAGCGATCATGGATTTTGAAATTGTTAACGGTTCAGTAGTCTCACTAGAAACCGAATGTTTAGTTATTGGTATCGAAGCGGATGCACAGCTATCTCCTTCAGCAGCGGCAGTCGATCAAGCCTCTCATGGTTTTATTAGCGCACTCACAGCGGCAGGCGATATTAAAGGAAAAACAGCAGAAACATTGTTACTGCAAAAAATTGATGGTGTAACGGCTAAGCGCATCTTACTAGTAGGTTTAGGTAAAGCGGACGAGCGTCACGACCGCAACCAAAAGAAAATCATCAAAGCCATTTTAGCCACGGTGAAAAGCCTTAGCTTAACAGGCATTACAGTAGCGCTAGACGGGCTCATTTCAGAGCAAGATGACACCTACCGTCAGGTGCGCCAAATTGCTCAAGTTGCTACCGCTGAGCTATACCAATACGACCAAACCAAAAGCAAAAAAGCGGATCCTTATGTCATTGCACGTTTTGAAATTCACTTAGCAGACGATGTTACTGAAGAAGGCGAAGGTGCATTAGTTGACGCCACAGCTATCGCAAACGGGATGAATGTTGCCCGCGACTTAGGCAACTTACCGGGTAATGTATGTACGCCTTCATACTTAGCACAACAGGCCATTGAGCTCGCTAACCAATACGACTCTGTCACCTGCGAAATTCTAGACGAAGACGCGATGGAACAGCTCGGCATGGGATCATTGCTATCGGTAGGCCGTGGCAGCGTAGAACCTTCACGCTTAATTGTTGTGAAATACAACGGTGGCGATGCAGACATGCAACCTCACGTTTTAGTCGGTAAAGGTATCACCTTCGACACGGGCGGCATCTCGCTGAAACCTGGCGCTAAAATGGATGAGATGAAGTACGACATGTGCGGCGCTGCATCCGTAATGGGTACGATGAATGCTGTGGCTGAGATGGAACTACCCATTAACATTATTGGTGTCATCGCATCGGCTGAAAACATGCCAAGCAGTAATGCGACCAAACCAGGCGACATTGTCACCTCAATGTCGGGTCAGACTATTGAGATCCTCAATACTGATGCCGAAGGTCGATTAGTTTTATGTGATGCACTGAGCTATGTAGAACGTTTCAATCCAAAAACCGTGGTTGATATCGCCACACTCACCGGCGCTTGCATCGTGGCCTTAGGTAATGTTGCTTCAGGGTTATTAACCAATGATGACGAACTCGCTGCCGAGCTAACCTTAGCGGGCGATTATGCGGATGATCGTACATGGCGCTTACCTTTGTGGGATGACTACCAAGAACAACTGGATAGCAATTTTGCAGACATCGCCAACATAGGTACTGGCGGTGCGGGTACGATTACGGCAGCCTGCTTCTTGTCGCGCTTCACTAAAGCGTATCGCTGGGCACATTTAGACATCGCCGGTATCGCGTGGAACAGTGGCGGCAAAGAAAAAGGCGCTACTGGCCGATGCGTTCCTTTGCTAAGCCAATACCTGCTTAACCAAGCGGCGGAAGAAGTAGCAGACGATGATGAGCACGATCACGCGCACTAATCATCATTAATTTTAACGGTTCCTACCGCGTCTAAAGCGTCAGGAACCGTTACTATTCCTATTTCCAGTAAAACCGATTTTACAGAGACAACCATGGCGCAAGCTGACTTTTATATTTTACCAGCTGCTGATGAAGAGAGCCGCTATCGTTTTTTAGGTAAACTCGCGACTCGCGCTATTGGCGCAGGGCACCAACTGTATGTTTTAACGGACTCCCGACAGCAAGCCGAGATCATTAGCGAACGCTTATGGCATGCAGGGCCAGAGACATTTTTACCTAGCCATTTAGCCAACACCCAAACAGCAAGCCAAGCACCCATTTGCTTAGGCTGGGATACCGCTCATTTCCCACAAAAGCCAGACTTGTTGGTAAACCTATCTTCCCACTACCCCACGCAAACCAAACAATTTAAGCGCGTCACAGAAATAGTTATTCAACAAGACAATATTTTAGAACAAACTCGCCAGCGCTATAAAAGTTACCAACAAGATGGTATCAAACCCAATATGCATGACATGAGAAACCGACCTTAACCAGACATCGCCGCCGTGTTTACACGCCTACAGCAGGCTCGACTTAATCATGTCAAAGCTGTCCATTAAGCGAGCAATAAACTGATCTTTAGGTCTAAAGCTCCCCTGAGTCTCGTTCAGCAAATCGTGTTTCAAATCATCCAGCATCTTTACCAAACGGCGTTGGTGCAAACCGGTAACGGCCTGTACCGGATCAATAATCACACCCGATAGCGCAGCAAACGCCGCTAAAATTGCCATCACTATGGCCATCACTGCGGCTGTGAGTGCCAGTGAAGGTTCTGGTGGAAAAATTGAAAAATAGACAGTGCCCAGTGTCTCGCCAAAAATGAAATCACGAGCAGCAACGGCTTTACTGACTAATGAAGCCACGATAAAGGCAATCCCCATTCCTCCAGGCGTAAATTTTTGAAATGTAAACGCACCCAACAAAGTACAAGACAAACTATTGGTAATATCGGCGGAGGCGGTTCGTGTTACTTGATATTGATCCAACGCCTCACTAATGAGCGGCTCAAGTGTCCGATTTAATTGCTGATCAGTCAGCCCGTTAGGCGACTGGGCATTATATAGGGCGCGTAACTCTTCCAATATATAGTCGTCTAGTTGGCGTGATTGCCCGTCACCGCCTAACAAGTCCTGCTTAATCAAGTTCGCTATATGGATCTGCACCTGAGTCGTCAACCCGCTAGGCGTGCGAGCCAACTTTTTAACACACCAAACGGCAACACACTGGTTAGGAAACGCACTCTTCAGTAAAAAACGAATTAAGCACACTAAAGCATAGATAGGTGCCCAAAATAAATTAAGTGGAGCCCGCAACAAATCCCAACCCCACGCCACCTTATTCGTTGCAATTGCACCCGGCCACCCAAAATGCTGACGAATAAAAGACGGAATCCGAGCATGGCATTGTGCAAAATAGCTATCAACACCTCGTTGAATAGCGGCTTCGATGGCCTGTTTTTGCTCCACCTGTGTATCCATTTAGCGCGAAACCTTAAAAAAAATTAAGAAAAACGATCATAACTCATCAATTTTACATCTTTATAACTTCCCAGCTCTAACTTGCATGGGTAAAATTTCGCCCTTACTGTCTTATAAGATTGTCAGTTTATAAGAGTTTACACACTATTTATCGGAGCACACCTATGGGCAGGGCCTATCAGAACCGCAAAGAGTCGATGGCAAAAACATCAGACATGAAAGCTAAGATTTATAGCCGTTACGGTCGTGAGATCTATATGTCGGCCAAAACTGGCGGTTCAGACCCTACCGGAAACTTATCGCTTCGATCACTCATTGAACGTGCTAAAAAAGACCAAGTGCCAAGCCACGTTATCGACAAGGCGCTCGCTAAAGCCCAAGGCGGTGCAGGTGAAGATTTCTCTCCAGCGCGCTACGAGGGTTATGGCCCAGGTAACTGCATGGTGATTATCGATTGCTTAACCGATAACCCAAACCGCACCTTTGGAGACGTTCGTAACTGCTTTACGAAAAGCAAAGCCAAAATTGGAACCCAAGGGTCAGTCGCACACATGTTCGACCACGACGCTATTTTCGTGTTCAATGGTGACGACGATGAAGTCGTGCTAGAAGCCTTGATGGAAGCGGATGTCGATGTTACTGATGTTGAAGTTGAAGACGGCAAAGTAAGCGTTTTCACTCCTAACACAGAGTTTTTCGCTACAAAAACAGCGTTAGAAGAAGCCTTCCCCGATATTGATTTCGATGTAGCCGAAATTCAATTCATTCCCAAAGTGTCCACCACTTTGGATAACGAAGACGATATCGCGATGTTCGAAAAGTTTATGGGCATGTTAAACGAGTTGGATGATGTTCAGAACGTTTACCACAACGTAGAAGGCCAATAAGCCGATTCCCACACCTAAGAGGGAGCTAAACCGCTCCCTCTTTTGTTATCCCCTGAGTTTCCCAACTTTATCCTCACCAATCTGGCGCCATCCCTTCTGTGAACAGGCCTGTGCAGGTATAATCTGCGGTCTAATTTAACAAACATGCACAAGCAGACAGACTAACGGGCTTTATTTACCGTTGTTGCACGTTTTTATCATCTGCTTAACTGCGCTTATAGATATTGATGCGACCCGCTCGCTAAGAGATTACAGCCACCATGGAAAAGACTTACCAGCCGCACGAGATCGAGAAATCCTGGTACAAAATCTGGGAAGACAGCAACTACTTTACACCCAGTGGTAAAGGCGATAGTTACTGCGTCATGATCCCGCCGCCTAATGTTACGGGCAGCCTTCATATGGGTCATGCATTCCAGCACACCATTATGGACTCTTTAGTGCGCTACCAGCGTATGAAAGGTAAGAACACACTGTGGCAAGTAGGTACAGACCACGCGGGTATCGCCACACAAATGGTGGTAGAGCGAAAACTAGCAGGCACCACTGGAGAAACACGTCACGATTTAGGCCGTGAGAACTTCATCGAAAAAATTTGGGAATGGAAAGAAGAATCGGGTGGCACAATTACCAGCCAAATGCGTCGCTTAGGTAACTCAGTAGACTGGGCCAACGAACGCTTCACTATGGACACTGGCTTCTACAATGCGGTGCAAGAAGTCTTCATTCAACTGTTCGATGAAGGGTTAATTTACCGTGGCAAACGCCTCGTTAATTGGGATCCAAAGCTACACACTGCTATTTCTGATCTCGAAGTAGAGAACAAAGAAGTCAAAGGTAAGATGTGGTATCTGCGCTACCCTCTCGCGGATGGCGAAACAACAGCCGCTGGCGACAACTACATTGTGGTTGGTACAACCCGCCCAGAAACAATGCTGGGTGATACAGCCGTTGCTGTTAACCCAAATGACGAGCGTTACACAAACTTAGTCGGCAAATTTGTCGAACTACCACTCGTTGGGCGCCGTATTCCAATTATTGCCGACGAATACGCAAACATGGAAAAAGGCACAGGTTGTGTGAAAATCACTCCGGCTCATGATTTTAATGACTACGAGGTTGGTAAACGCAACCAACTTCCAATGATCAATGTACTGACTCTTAGCGCTGATATAAGAGATGAAGGCCAAACCTTTAGCTTTGATGGCCGAGTAACTGATGCCATTGACGGCACCATTCCCGAAAAATACCGAGGTATGGAGCGCTTTGCAGCACGTAAAGCCATTGTTGCTGATTTTGAAGCAGCCGGTTTGTTAGTCAAAATCGATGAAAATGACATGACTGTACCTTATGGTGACCGTGGTGGCGTTGTGATTGAACCGATGCTAACCGATCAATGGTTTGCCGATGCCAAAACATTAGCCAAGCCAGCTGTCGAAGCGGTTGAGAACGGTGATATTCAGTTTGTACCTAAGCAGTACGAAAATATGTATTTCGCTTGGATGCGCGACATCCAAGATTGGTGCATCTCTCGTCAATTATGGTGGGGGCACCGTATTCCTGCCTTTTACGATAACCAAGGTAATGTATACGTTGCGAACAGCGCCGAAGCTGCCCGTGAAAAATACAATTTACCTGCTGATACCGAGTTAAGCCAAGACAACGATGTACTAGATACCTGGTTTAGCTCTGCGTTGTGGACATTTGGTACGCTAGGTTGGCCAGAAAACACCGAGCGTTTAAAAACATTCCACCCAACCGATACCTTAGTCACTGGCTTCGATATTATCTTCTTCTGGGTTGCTCGCATGATCATGATGACCATGCACTTTATGAAAGACGAAGATGGCAAACCACAAGTGCCGTTCAAGACGGTCTATGTTACCGGCCTTATCCGTGATGATCAGGGCGATAAAATGTCCAAGTCTAAAGGTAACGTACTTGATCCTTTAGACATGATCGACGGTATCGACCTGCCTACGTTATTAGAAAAACGAACGGGCAATATGATGCAGCCACAATTGGCTGAGAAAATTGGTAAGCGTACCGAAAAAGAATTCCCGGAAGGTATCTCTGCGCATGGTACAGACGCACTGCGCTTTACCTTGTCAGCGATGGCAACCACTGGGCGTGATATCAACTGGGATATGAAACGTTTAGAGGGCTACCGTAACTTCTGTAATAAGATTTGGAATGCCGCCCGTTACGTATTGATGAACACGCAAGGGGAGGATTGTGGTGTCAATGGTGAGGCCGTCGAGCTGTCATTGGCTGACCGCTGGATTGCAAGCCGTCTACAAGTGCTAGAAGCTGATGTCACTCGCTATTTTGATGAGTACCGTTTTGATCTAGCATCATCCGCACTTTATGACTTTATTTGGAACGAATACTGCGACTGGTACCTCGAGCTATCCAAGCCAGTTTTATGGGATGAAAACGCCAACATTGAAGCAAAACGGGGCACACGTCGTACCTTGGTACGTGTTCTTGAAGTCGTTTTGCGTTTGGCTCACCCCATCATGCCTTACATTACCGAAGAGATTTGGCAGCAAGTGAAGGGGCTAACGGGTAAGGAAGGCGACACCATTATGCTTCAGCCTTATCCAGAAGCCGACTTAAGCAAGCGGGATGAACAAGCTGAGTCTGATATTGACTGGTTAAAAGGCGTCATCGTGGGTATCCGTAATATCCGTGGCGAAATGAATATTTCACCGGCTAAAGACCTTGATATCCTCATCAGTAATGGCAGCGCTGAAGACCAACGCCGCCTAGAAGAGAATCGTACGTTTTTAACAAAACTGGCGAAATTAAGCTCTATCACTTGGTTAAATGCCGGTGACGAAGCGCCTATGTCAGCAACTCAGTTAGTCGGCGAAATGGAAGTGCTAGTCCCAATGGCCGGATTAATCGACAAAGACGCAGAACTTGCCCGCCTTAAGAAAGAGATGGAAAAGCTCGGAAAAGACGTGGCCCGAGTGGAAGGTAAGCTAAACAATGCCAAATTTATGGCAAATGCGCCCGAAGCAGTTGTTGCGAAAGAGCAGGAGAAAATTGCGGATGCTAAATCAGCACTCGACAAATTAACCGAGCAATACAGCAAAATTGAAGCGCTCTAAAGCTACCCGTTAACGCTCCCTAAAAAAACCGGCAACTGCCGGTTTTTTTATACCTATAATGGCTCAAACACTAGGCTTTGATTTTGCCATAATCGACCATTTGATAGCCTTTGGTCTTTTGAAAATCCTTATCAAGCAACATAACCGTGTCACCAGCTTTAAGGCTATGCTCTGCTTCAACATGCTCAGCTTTAAACTGCTCCCAATGCGCTGAAACGTAATGATGCAAACGCGTATCAAAATGATGCTTTTCAGCAAGCTGCTGACGTAACTTATCATCTATCACATCAACAATTTTTTTCTTCGTTATATTGAAGCTGGTATATGCCACTGGGGGCCAGCCATAAAGGCTTACTAGTACATTGAGGACTTCGTCTGTTTTTTCAGATGGCCCATACAGATTGAAGTGCGATTCTAAATTCTGGATTGCTTGCTGATACATCGCTTCATCACATGGCCCCGACATCGATGAAGCTCCAGCAATCATTCTTACTTGAGGGTTATCCACCATACGTAAAGCAAACTCGGTAAAATCATCATCTTTCTCAATAGCACCGGTTTGGTAAAGGTAATTAAATGTGGATAACTCTCTAGCAATGGGCTCACGCACAACGGTGAAATAATTGTATTGGCCGCCCAAAATAGAGTGCACACCAAACGGAAAATGCCCACTAATAAGGTCGGCATCTACAAAATAACGATCAGGACGATCTTGGACATTACTCCACGCACCTTGCCAACCCGGAATAATAGCAATTGGCGGGCGATAACCTTGAATTACCGCTCGCGAATACGCCGACTTTGCTTCTATCATCTCGGCTTCCAGTATAGCGATGACAGTGCTGCCTGCTGTTTTAGGAATATGAAGAAATATAGAAGGATTTTCACGTTTTTCAGGGGGAATACCTTTCAGCGTGCATCCAGGTAAAAAAACTAGCTTATCATCAGAGAACTGCAGTTCTGAATGGCGGCCCGCCAATGCCGTAATATTTAATTTATCGGCAATATAATTACGTAATTTCCATATCAACATGTTGACATCCATGATGGCTTATTTTGGTTATCGGGAGTTAGGGGCCATAGTACAGCTTATTAAATGAAGTCACTATGAACCGTAGCAATACATTATGCCTTGTCACCCAGCCAAGCTAACAAATTGCGTGCGCAACGCAAAAATTCTATTAGCTTTATGATTGAATCAAACTGACTCGTATACCAGAATACATGAATAAATACAGAGCAGAGGTTTTTATGGACTTAGGTTTAACCGGTAAAAAAGCACTTATTTTTGGCGCCAGCACTGGCTTAGGCCGCGCCATAGCCATTGAGCTTGCGATGGAAGGTGCGCAGGTTACTCTATGCAGCCGCAGCGAAGACAAACTTGCGTCATTAGCTGAATCCTTAAGTGAATTAGGTTGTAGCGCTAACTATTTAATAGTCGATTTATCCTCCAAAGAAGATAGAGAAAAGCTAGTAGCTAACTTAAAAAGCGCTCAAGATGGGTATGATATTCTCATCAACAACGGTGGAGGGCCTCCACCCTCAACCACCAGCGAAACAACTACTGAGCAATGGATCTCCTCTTTCAATACCATGCTATTGTCGACCTTTGAAATTACCCAAGCGGTATTACCTCATATGCGTAAAAATCAGTGGGGTCGTATTATCAACGTGGTATCGAACGGTGTTATCCAACCTATACCCAACTTAAGTATTTCTAATACATTACGCGCAAGCGTAATTGGTTGGGCGAAAACACTATCCAATGAAGAAGCAGCCAACGGTATAACCGTCAATTCTATTCTGCCTGGGCGTATTGATACTGACCGGCTCAAAGTATTAGACGCTAACAAAGCAGCCCGCACAGGAGCCTCTGTGGAGGCAGTAACGCAGGCATCACTTAAAACCATTCCTGCAGGCCGCTACGGCAAGCCTGATGAATTTGCTGCTGCCGCCGTATTCCTTGCCAGTGACCGGGCCGGCTATATTACGGGCAGCATGATGCGTGTAGATGGCGGCTTAATTAAGAGCGTCTAATTCAAATCAAGTGTAAAGCTCTCTTCGGGTTGGCTGGGTGGTTCCCACTCAACCCGGTTTCGGCCATTTTTCTTAGCACGGTACAGCAATTTATCCGCCTTGCTAAGCAAGTGATCCTCATTCAAATCTGCACAGGGGATTACGCTTACAACCCCAATACTCACTGTCATCATGATTTCGGCGCCCGCATAAAAAATCTTAGCTTCGCGAAAACGTCCCACAATTAGCTCAGCGATACATACGGCTCCATCCAATGCCGTATTAGGTAACAAAACCACAAACTCCTCTCCGCCATATCGTGCAACTGTATCTTGTGGTCGCCGGACACAACTTAAAATATGTTTAGCGGCCTCGATCAAACAGGCATCTCCAAACTGATGTCCATAGGTATCGTTGATATGTTTAAAATGATCTATATCTAATAAGAGTAACGAGATGGGTTCTTTTTCTCGATGGCATTGCCTAAAAGCAAGCCTATATAACTCATCAAAATAACGTCTATTTCCCAGTTTAGTTAATGGATCTGTGGTGCTGAGTAACTTAAGTTTTTCATTCACCTGCTCCAGCTCATAAGTTCGAGCTTGTACTAAATGATCTAAATCCTCATTCGCTTTTTGCTTAGCATCTAATAACGCTTTATGAACCAACGCAAGCTCGGCTCTGTTCATATTAATACGTTGGGACAGAGCAAAGGCGTGCAACATGGCCATAAAACTAACACCAATAGACAAGGCATTCTCAGTGAGAAAATTACTAGGTAGCGCGCCCACTTTGACAAAAACAGTCACCCCTAAACCAATAGATGCAAAAAAAACTGACATCAGCATGTATTTAGCGGGAGGGTAACCATCAAAAAAACGAACGATATACACAACAAAATTAATGACGATTGAGCAAAGAACAGCCGCTAGCAACAGTTTTAAAGCAAACACGTAAGGCAGAAAAGACGCGATACAAGCTATTAATAAACCCGCAAAGCCAAAACACCTCATCGTAAAGCCTAAGGTTGGTCTTGAGGTTTTAACAGCCAGTACTTCAAATGCAAACATGCAAGGGAAGTAAATACTTAAGCCCATACAGATAATTAAGAAAGTATCGGAAACATGTGGGCTCATAGGCCAAAAAAAGACTCCGGGTATGCCATTCAAACAGGCATAGACCCCCAATAAGCTTAAGTAGAACAGGGAGTAGTTAAGGTACGCTCTTTCTTTAATCGATATAAATAAAAAGAAGTGATAGACACTAATGGTCAATAGCAGCCCGAAAAAAAGGCCATACAGCAAGCTACTTAAATGATCAGACTCGACAAACGATTGACTATCCCAAATAGCTAAGGGGATTTGCACAGCCCCTTTAGATTGAACACGAACATACAATTCGATCTGTTCTTTAGGGTTTACATAAAAAGGAATTAGGTGCTGAGTGTGACGGACAGGTCGTTGACCAACTGGAATCGTATCCCCTGTAAAAAGAGACTCGACACCCGTTTCGCTAACAAAGTAAACCTGTATATCATCTAAAAAAGGGTTATCAACCTGAAGGTAGAGTAGTCGATGCTTATCTAATGGGTTAACTACCTTTGTTTTTATCCAAAACGCGGATGCAGTGAACCCAAAACTCAAGCCCTTGCTTCCTGGGACCTTCCAAAGATCCTCTTGCAACATCTCGTCATAAGTTCGTTGAGCGGCTTTATCTTCAAAATACTGGCCGCCAATGCCAAGCTGCTGATGCTTAAATCCTTCATCCAACACCACGTCCGCAAACGCGGGAAATGCTGCACTCAAAACCAAGCAAAGTGTGATAAAAACATGACCCCATTTATTCATATAGTTAGGGAATCTCTACTGACTTTCTAAAAAAAGTGATTATTAATTGGAACGTTACAGTTAGTGTAGACCCCGATGCCGGTTTTTGCTTATGCCCTTCCCCACATAGATAAAACAAGTCTTAATGAGTGACGACCGTGAATATTCGGATCTATTAGCAATACTTCAGGAAACACTAGACTCCAAACACGCAACATTAGCGTTACTTTTTTATGCTATAAAAACCTATACCCAAGGCATTCAAAGCAACGCAAAAACGCTCTGGAATATCTTTTACACTATTCCAGAGACTTAACTTATTTCCTTAAAAAATGGGATAGCTCTACGCCACTGTAAGTAGGTTAGCTAGCATTTAGCCTTCTATTTGGTCTAACCAACACAGCTTTCATTTGAAATCCCTATACGGTCAGTTTACTGTCATAATCTGTAGGCATACTTTTGGTACAACAACGGATTGCGTGCAATCCACAGAAAGGATTTATAGTCAGATGAGCATTATTCATTTAGTGGGTGGCGAAAAAGGCGGCGTGGGTAAATCGGTCGTTTCACGCTTGTTGTCACAATATTTTTTAGATCAATCTCTCCCTTTTACGGCATTGGATGCTGATCAGTCTCACAGCACGCTTACGCGCTCTTACAGTGACTACACAAATGCGGTAAATCTTGATCAGTTCGAAAGTGCTGATCAGATCATGGAAAAAGCTATCGAAAACGACCAACAAGTTTTGATCGACCTACCCGCTCAAAGCGAACGCTTCCTTGAGCGCTGGATGGAAGAAAATGGCGTACTAGAAATGTGCGACGAAACGGGCGTAACCCTCGTTTTCTGGTACGTTGTTGATGATGGGCGTGATTCAACGTTACTTTTAGACCAGTTCCTAACTAAATACCAAAACCGCATGACATGTATTGTGGTTAAAAACCAAGGTAGAGGTTCAGACTTCAGCCACCTCGACCAATTAGCAGGGGCTAGTTACGACAACGTAATGATGATCGACTTGCCAGCACTGCACTCGCCAACCATGCGTAAAATAGACAAACAGAGTTTTAGTTTTTGGGCCGCTGCCCACGTAAAAGAGGGTGAGGGACACCTCGGTATGATGGAGCGCCAGCGTGTGCGTGTTTGGCAAAACAAAGCCTATTCAGCATTCAAGCATGTGTTTGATCAACTTCCCGACACCTATGTAGAGTAATTCCCTTATCGACAAAGCGGCTATGGATGCCGCTTTGTATTCCTCCTTGCTCTCCTATAGAATGACCACACTTTCTGCTCGCCATCTTATACCCCTAGGCTTAAAACCTTAGCCTGGCGATCGATTTATTTTGCTGCTCTCCCAGTTCCTACTGTGGTAATGGGCGGCTATGCCCTCCATGACAACACTGTGAGAACACACAACTATGAGTTTTGATTCCCTTGGACTTTCTGCACCTATATTACAAGCCGTTGCAGAACAAGGATATAACACGCCATCACCGATCCAAGCACAAGCGATACCGGCCGTTCTAAACGGTAAAGACGTGATGGCTGCAGCACAAACAGGGACAGGCAAAACGGCAGGCTTCACCCTGCCAGTTCTAGAGCTATTAAGCCGCGGCACCAAAGCGGCACCCAACCATATCCGTGCCTTAGTACTCACACCGACCCGCGAACTAGCCGCTCAAGTCGGTGAAAACGTTGCAAAATACGGAAAACACCTACCACTGAGGTCTCAAATCGTCTTCGGCGGTGTTGGCATCAATCCTCAAATGATGCAATTGCGTAAAGGCTGCGATATTTTAATCGCAACGCCTGGTCGCCTAATCGACTTGTACAATCAAAAAGCGGTTAAATTCAACCAGCTGGAGATATTGGTACTGGATGAAGCCGACCGCATGCTAGACATGGGTTTTATTCATGATATACGCCGTATCATGACCTTATTACCCAAACAGCGTCAAAACCTACTATTTTCAGCCACATTTTCTGAAGATATTCGCGCGCTGGCTAAAGGCATTATCAACGACCCTATCGAAATATCCGTCACACCACGTAATGCAACGGCGGCTTCTGTCGAGCAGTGCATACATCCAGTCGACAAACCCGACAAATCTCAATTACTTGCCCACTTAATTAAACAAAATCAGTGGTCTCAGGTACTCGTTTTTAGCCGAACTAAACATGGTGCAGATCGATTAGCACGTTTTCTTATTAAGAAAAGCATCCCTTCTGCAGCGATTCATGGCAACAAAAGCCAAGGCGCCCGAACACGTGCGTTATCAGATTTCAAAGATGGCCGAGTTCAGGTACTGGTCGCCACAGATATCGCTGCTCGCGGAATCGACATCGACCAATTGCCGCAAGTAGTCAACTTTGATTTGCCCAATGTATCCGAAGACTACGTACACCGCATTGGTCGCACAGGCCGCGCTGGTGCTGTTGGTAAAGCCGTATCGTTAGTCTCTGCCGAAGAGTTTAAGTTACTTTCTGATATTGAACGGCTGACGCAAAAGATTATCCCGCGTGAGATTATTAAAGGGTTTGAACCTGATGAAAGATTGCCTGAATCTCGTCTGCGCCCGCCGGCAGGTGTCAAAAAACCTAAGAAGCCAAAAGATCCTTCAAAAAACACATCGCCTCCCAATCAAGGGAACCGAGCGCAGGCCCAAAACGGCAACTCAAACAAACCGGGGGAAGGCGATAGGAAGCGTCGTTTTAGGAAACCACGCGCGAGTACGGCAGCTGCTAAATCGTAAGGCCTGACGTATTTCTGAGAACATCACGTGAACCACTTCCGTGGTTACCTCCGGTAACCACGGATTCTCCTTTTGTTGAATTCTTAAATAAGTGTATTTCCTCACTTCCTAAGCTCCCCGTCCTCTGAGATGATTCAATTCTTGTTCTTTTATAGGGCTTAGCTATAGTTACACTATATATGGCGCTTAACCCTTTAGCTCTATACATAAAGATCTAGTCTACCTATACAAAAGTATACGAGCAGAGAGAACAACTCAAAAAGCTGATCTTTACCTTCAATTAAACGACTGTGTATTTTCAGCATATTATAAAAAATTACAGCTATTAGGTTACGTAACGGAGTACTACGAATGGCCATCGGGATGAATGGGTCAAAAAATGTAGAAATTACTTTAGTCGGGATTGGGGCAAGCGCTGGTGGTTTAGAAGCACTAACACGGTTTATCCAAGGCCTGCCACGCGGTTTAAAGATGGGCTATTTAATTGCTCAACATCTCAGCCCTGCCCATAAAACAATGCTGGTAGAGTTACTCACCCGGGAGACAGAGCTTACCGTAACCGACGCAGTCCATGGACTCACGATACAAGCAGATACTATCTACATAACACCACCAAACAGAAATATCGAAATTAACGATAATTTTGAGATTATCTTAACAGATCGTGACCTAACCACGTTTGGCCCCAAGCCTTCAATAAATCACCTATTTAGCTCAATCGCCGAGTTTAAGAAAGAACATGCCATTGGAATTATTTTATCCGGCACAGGTACCGACGGGGCACAAGGTATAAGAGCGATTAACGCGGCAGGGGGCATTACTATGGTGCAAGATCCCCTAGATGCTAAGTATGACGGAATGCCCAAAGCCGCTATTGATAGCTGTAATGTAGATATGGTTTTAAAACCCTTAGAAATTGGTAAAGAGCTCCTTGCCTTACAAAATATGCCACGCGACAAGGTTTTACTCCGTTACTCAGCAGGCAACCAACCAAGTGAGCTAGATAGGATTTTTGAATTACTTTACCAACACCGGCGTGTTGACTTTGCTTCCTACAAAAAAAATACAATAAATCGTCGAATTGAACGCCGAATATTAGCAACTAAGTCTGCTTCCCTCACCGAATACTTAGCGCTACTCGAAAATAATGCCGAAGAAGTGTCTGCTTTATATAAGGACATCCTTATTGGAGTCACCCGTTTTTTTCGCGATACAGAGTCGTTTACTGGCTTGAAAAGAGCATTCGCGAACTATTTAGACCGTAACCCAGACTTAAAAGACGTGCGTATATGGATTCCTGGCTGCTCAACCGGAGAGGAAACTTACTCTATACTTATTTTATTAAAAGAACTGTTAGAAGAGCGCGAACAGTGGATTAATATTCAAATTTTCGCGACAGATATTGATGACGATGCGCTATCAAAAGCGCGTCGAGGAATTTACAGCAGTATTTCTTTAGAAGGCGTTCATAAAACGATTGTAAATAAATACTTTAAGTTTTCTGATAATCAGTTTGAAGCACGTAAAGTGTTACGGGAAAGTATTGTTTTCTCATTTCATAACTTATTATCAGATCCCCCATTTCGCAATTCAGATTTAGTCATTTGCCGTAATTTACTCATTTATTTTACTAACGAAGCTCAAGAATATGTTTTTCCGGTTTTACATTATGCGTTAAAACCAGGAGGGTTATTGTTCCTGGGTAATTCGGAAAACATTCCAGCCGGTGTAGAGCTATTTTCGACTATCGACAAATCAAGCAAAATTTTCAAAAAAGTCACCATAGCCAAATCAGCTTATGAACTCACTAAGCTAAAATCGACCAGGAATAGCCCTTCAAAACCTAAGCTGGAGCACGCTAACAAAAAAAACGCATTGAGTTCTCTGCAAGATATCATCATTAGTGAAGCCGCTAAGCTATTAATCCCGCATGTGGTTGTAACCAATGAAAATATGGATGTCATTTTCAAAAAAGGTGACATTGACTTTTTAACGCTTCCAGAAGGTTACGTCTCCTATAACTTATATAAAATGACATCCCCGAGCATCGCTGTCGAGGTTCGTAAAACCGTTCATCAAGCTCTTAAAACGGAACAAGTTAGTAGCAGCCGATATTTTTCATTTACAGGCTCTGCAAATGGGCCGCGCTTTATAAAAGCTCACGTTGTACCGTATTTACAGCACTCTCAGCCTATGTTTGTTATCTACTTTCAACAAGTCAACCTAAGCGAGTTTCCCTATATTGACTTAGAAAAGCTAGACTCCACCGCAACGCCGGACAACTTACTCCAGCTGGAACTCACCCATACACGAGAGCATTTACAAACACTGGTTGAAGAACTAGAAACAAGCAATGAAGAGTTACAATCACTCAATGAAGAACTTCAAAGCTCTAATGAAGAACTCCAATCGACCAACGAAGAGATGGAAACGAGTAATGAAGAGCTACAAGCCACAAACGAAGAACTTCAGGCTGCCTATGCTGAACTTAAAGACATGTTCGATAATAAAGCAAAGATGGAGCAGCAATTAAATCATTTGAATCAGCGTTACGAGTCCCTGCTGGATAACGTTAATGATGCCATCGTACTCACTGACATTGACGGTAATATATTGAAAACCAATGCCAGTATGGTAGCGATCGCTCAGCTCCCACAAAGCACCCTACTCAAAAAAAACTGGCGCGATATCATCTGTAAACTCCCACCAAGTAAAAATGAGAACCACTTAGACCAGCTACTGGCCAATAAAAAATACGGCCCTTACCAAGCGGTTATTCATGTTAATAATAACGAGAAGAGGATTCTCAAGATCACCGATTATCTTTCTTCGGGGCAAGACAGTGATATGAAAATATGGAGCTTTGCCCAAGATGTCACCGAATCTTGCAAAGTACTCGCCGAGCTGCAATTAAGTAATCAAAAATATCAAACGACGTTTGAGCAGGCTAACATAGGTATTGCTCACGTAGGCTTGCAGGGTGAATGGCTAAGCGTTAACAGTAAATTATGCGAAATGCTGGGGTATTCACTCGACGAGTTTATGACTCTTACCTTTCAAGAGATTACTCACACGGAAGATTTAGAAGCCGATTTAGAATTACTAAACCAGCTGCTAACCGGCGATATCACCCATTACTCAATGGAAAAGCGTTACTTAAGAAAAGACGGCCAAATTATATGGATTCATTTATCAGTTGCCCTAGTCAGAGATGATGAGAATAAACCGCTATTCTTTATCTCCGTTATCCAAAACATTGACCAATCAAAGCGTTATATTAGTGAGCTTGAACAAGCGAAAGTGGTGCTAGATAGCACACAAGAAGCGATTTTAATCACCGACCTCGATCTAAATATCATAAAATTAAACAGCGCGTTTGAAATAATGACAGGCTACAAAAAGGATGACGTAATAGGAAAAGGGATTAGTTTGCTGTTTTCCAAAGATATTAATGAGCGCCTCCTTGAAGAAATCTCAAATAAGCTACCCAGTCGAGGTCAATGGTCGGGGGAAGTGATTAGCAAACATCAATGTGATGAGCTATTCCCTGTTTATATGAATATCAACGCTGTTAAAAACAGCCGTGATGAAGTGATGCGTTATGTTGTCACAATGACCGACATTAGTGCGCTTAAAAATAGCCAAGAAGAGATTACTTATTTGGCTAACCATGATGTTCTCACTTCACTACCTAACCGCTCTTTATTAACCGATCGCTTAAATCATGCGATTGCCAATTCAAAACGCAATGGCCAGATTCTTGCCATTTTATTTATTGATTTGGATCGTTTTAAAATCATCAATGATAGCTCCGGTCACCAAGTTGGAGACAATGTACTTAAAGTTATTGCTAAGCGTTTAACCAATGCCTTACGCAAACAAGATACCATCGCACGAATTGGTGGAGACGAGTTTGTCGCACTATTGGAAGGTATCGATAGCCCATTAAGCGCAGGAAAAATTGCCCAAGGCCTCATCCAACAATTATCGCAACCTGTCGAGGTAGGCTCGCAGAGCTTTAAGATAGGCGGCAGTGTTGGTATTAGTATTTACCCTAACGACGGCATGACCAGCGATGACTTGCTGCGTCAAGCTGACATCGCGATGTACGACGCGAAAGAAAAAGGCGGGAGTAGATTTTGCTTTAGCTCACAAGATATTTCGAGCTCAGCATTAGAGCGCGCCACACTTGAAAATTCAATTCGCAAGGCACTTAAAGACAACGAGTTTGAAGTCTTCTACCAACCCATTATCGACCTACAAACGGGAGAGGTTGACTCTTTAGAGGCTCTCATTCGCTGGAATCAGCCTGAAATGGGACAAATAATGCCCAGCAAGTTTATTCCGATAGCCGAGCAGTCCGATTTAATTATCTCTATTTCAGAGTACGTTATACACACAGTAATCAAAGACTTATTAGAAATAGGTGATCGATACAAAGGTACGGTGTCGATCAACTTATCTGCAAAAGATTTTGAAAACGAAGGGTTTTATCGTTGGTTTGCAGGCATTGTGAACAACTATAACTTTCCAGTAGAACGCTTAAAATTTGAGCTAACTGAAGGCTTGATCGTCCCTGAAAACGATGACTTCCAGTACAAGTATAAGCGCTTTGACCGCCTTGGCGTTAAGCTAGTTATCGATGATTTTGGCACGGGTTATTCGAACTTGCTCTACCTTCGCAAGATGCCTTTCAACTCCTTAAAAGTCGATAAAGGCTTTATTGCTGACATAGGTAGCAGCAAATCATCTGAAGAAATCATAAAAGCCTCTATTGCCATGGCGAAAGCACTAAACCTGCTAGTGGTGGCCGAAGGTATAGAAACAGAGGAGCAATATATATTCCTCCAAGAGAACGGTTGCGACTACGGGCAAGGTTACCTTTTGGCCATACCCCTTCCTATCGAAGCCTGTTTAGAAAAGATGAATAAGAATTAACTAATAATGTGTAAATCTAATTTCTATACTATTGTTTAAATAAATGCGCGTTTGAATACTACTTTATAACAATGGATTTAGTGGCTAATGATGGACAAACATGAATTAAATCAGCCTGCCCCCCCAACATTAGCCAATATCACTGATAAGTTTCATTGGTATCATTGGTTAGTACTACTTGCTTCTTTTTTACTAACATTAGCCGCTTGGTTTGTTAGTTCTGAACAAAGCCACCAAAAAATGGAGCAGCAATACAAGTTCCAAGCCTCGCACTTAATCGAATTGGTCGAGGAGCGCATGAATCGCTATGAAGATACACTGCGGGGGAGCGTTGCAGCTTTAAAGTTTTCTGATGGAGAAATCAACGCCAAACAATGGAAATCCTACAGCGAGCAATTATCCCTCGCCTCTAAATACCCAGGTATTAACGGCATAGGCGTCATCTATTATGTAAAACCTGAGGGCCTGAGTTCATTCATAACTCGACAGCAAAGAGACCAAACAGACTTCCGGGTGCACCCGCCGCACAACAAGCAAGAATTTTGGCCCATCACCTTTATTGAACCACTTGAGTCAAATCGCAAGGCGCTTGGTTTGGATATGGCCCACGAAACCAACCGTTTAACCGCAGCTAAAAAAGCAAGGGACAGCGGCTTAGCTCAAATCACCGCTCCAATTGTTCTTGTACAAGATTCTAAAAAAACACCCGGTTTTTTATTCTATGCTCCCTTCTATAAAACCGAGAACATACCCGACACGTTAGATGAACGCCGTGCCAATTTTATTGGCAACGTCTATGCACCCTTCATTATGAAAAATCTAATGGACGGTACACTTGAAAATGAGAACAGGCTACTCAACTTTTCTATACGTGATGGAAACTACTTACTTTACGATGAGCTGTCGGCTGACTCCACAGACTTTGATCCAGACCCTATTTTTTCAGAGCAACACAAGATCAACCTGTATGGCCGAACGTGGGATTTTAAAATACAAACGTCGCTCCTTTTTCGTTCGCAACACAACAATAATCAGCCTATTATTATTTTACTAGCCGGTATTGCCATAGAGATAATGCTGTTCTCTTTATTTCTTATTTTAGTTAATGCCAATCATCGTGCTGTATCCTATGCAAAAACAGTCTCTAAAGACCTTATTCAAAAGCAAGAAGAGTTAACTGGCGCTTATACCCGCATGAGTAGAGCATTTGACACAATGCTCGATGGCTTAGTTATTGTATCCAACACAGGCATTATTTTAGAGGTCAACAATGCCACTCTTATGCTATTCCACTACCACAGAGATGAGCTAGTTGGACAAAACATACATTGTTTATTACCGACCTCTTCAAACGATGAATCTGAAAACGCAAATCCACTGCTGACAGTCGGTGAACAACGGATTATGGGTAAAAGGAAGAATAATTCTCAGCTGCCCATCCACATACAAATCAGTGAAGACCTGGAAAATAACCAACCTATTTTTATAGGTATTATTCATGACCTCACGGACAAGCATCAAGACGAACAACGATTAGCCGAACAGGAAGCATTGCTAACAACAGCGATACACTCCTCGTTATCCGGCTTTGCCCTATGTGATGTCGCATGCAATTTCACGGAAATCAACGCAGGTTTAGCTGAATGGCTTGGCTACAGTACGGAAGAATTAATAGGCCAACCTGTCAGCACCATTATTGCAGACCACGAAAAAGTACAAACCCAACACGGCCTTGATATGCTAATCAAAGGCGACATTGAATCTATACGTCGAGAGAAACAATACAAAAGAGTCGATGGCTCACTGGTATGGGGGCTTTTATCGTCATCATCTATACGTAACTCGGCAGGCCAAGTAACCTCTATATTTGCTCAGATTCTTGATATTGATCGAGCGAAGCGGTTATCTCTGCAACTAGAAACACGTAATGCAGAACTGGTCAGGAGTAACGCAGAGCTTGACCAATTTGCTTATGTCGCCTCTCATGACTTGAAAGCGCCACTCAATGCCATTAATAAGCTGGCCGGCTGGATAGAAGAAGACTGTGAAGGTATTTTACCCGAAAGTGCTCAGCAGCACTTTGAGTTGCTCAAAAACCGTAGCAAGCGCATGGGGAAACTCCTTGACGACCTCCTACTCTTTTCGCGCGTGGGCCGTGTAAACTATCAAGTAGAAAGTGTTGGTTTACGCCCATTGGTACTCGACATCGTTGGGCTGATGGATATACCAAGCACCTTTAACGTGACGGTGGCTGATATAACGCTCAACGTCGCCAAAACGCCTTTTGAACAGGTCATACGAAACCTGATAGGCAATGCAGTTAAACACCACCCCAATGATGCAGGTAATATTGCCGTCTTGGCGGAAAAAACAGTCAATGGTTTTACCTTAAAAGTAGCTGATGATGGTACGGGAATCCCACCTAACCTTCATGATAAAGCATTGGAAATGTTTCAAACCCTTCGACCTCGCGACGAGGTCGAAGGAAGTGGATTAGGCTTAGCTTTGTGTAATAAGATAGTGGAATATAATGGTGGATCTCTACATATTGAGTCTACAAATCCAGAATTCCTCGATAAACCTAATCAGCTGTCGGCCGATAACCTAGGGACGACAATAGTCATCTTTTTACCTATTAAGCAAAATATGACTGATTAGATGACACGGAGTCATGTATGGACGACATGAAAAAAGAAGCAACGCTCTTTCTTATTGAAGATGATGATGTAGACGCCCAAACCGTAGAGCGCGCATTCAAAAAACTACGCATTAGTAACCCAATCGTCAGAGCTCGAGATGGTGTAGAAGCGTTTGCTATGCTGGAGAGCGGCGAGGTCACTAAGCCGTTTGTCATATTACTCGATTTACAAATGCCAAGAATGAACGGCTTAGAGTTTTTGGAAGCCGTGCGTGCATCATCTCGCTTTAGGGACAGTGTCATTTTTATATTGACGACTTCTAAATCAGAAGAAGAAAGAACAAAAGCCTATCAGAATTTAATTGCAGGGTACTTCTTAAAAGATGAATCAGGTGAAGGCAGCATGGATGTTTCTGCTCTTCTTAACGGTTACTGGAAAATTTCTTTTTTACCGACGTAAGTAACGTTGTAAAGCAGAGGCAAGCTTAATGCGCGTTTTGATTGTAGATGATGATATTGTAGATAGAGAGAGCGTTAAGCGCTCACTGTTTAAATCATCATTTGACTGTACAATTTCTGAAGCCTTAAACGTAGACTCTGCCCTAGCTGCATGCGAGCAGAATACGTATGACATTATTTTGTTGGATTACCAATTGCCACAACGCAATGGTATCGAGTTGCTTCTAGAACTAAGACAAGCACCTAAGATACGTTACGAAACCATTGTAATGATGAGCAACTCCGAAGATGAAGCGGTCGCTCTACAATGCATTCAAGCAGGCGCTCAAGACTTCTTGCTTAAAAACGAAATCACCGCCACCAAGCTGCGCCGTACAATCATACAAGCCCAAAAGCGCTTTGAACTAGAGCGCGAACTAAAAGATAGTTTTGATCGTGTAAAGCGCCTAGCTGAAAGGGACGCTCTCACGAACCTTGCTAACCGTCATCTCTTCGATGAAACATTCAAAGTAGCCGTCTCAAATAATCATCGTAATCAAGCCTGTTTAGCCCTGATTTTATTTGACCTAGATAACTTTAAGTTAATTAATGATAGCTTTGGCCACGGCGCTGGCGATGGTTTACTTATAAAAGTGTGCAAACGCATCTCGGCGGTTTTGCGTGGAAGCGAGCTTTTTGCTCGCTTAGGTGGTGACGAGTTCATTATTTTACTCACCAACTTAAACTCGCCTTACGATGTAGCTCGAATCGCACAACGTATACAAATTGCCATGCAAGCGCCGTTTGAGATAGATGGTAAAGAATTTAATGTATCTATTAGTATCGGTATTTCTATCGATAACGCTCAGACTAACCACTCCTCAGAAGAGTTATTAAAATACGCCGACATAGCGATGTACCGATCAAAGCAAAGCGGCCGAGGGCAAATCAGTTTTTTCGAAGAAACCATGCAACATGAGACGCAACGCAGGCTCGCTCTTGAGAACGGTATCCCAAAAGCCTTAAAAGACAACGAGTTCTTCTTAGTCTATCAACCGGTTTTTTCAGTCGATAATTCCCAGCTATGTGGCTTTGAAGCACTCATTCGCTGGCAGTCTCCAGCGGGGCTAATTCCGCCAGATGAATTCATCCCTATTGCAGAGCAATCTTTCCAAATTGTTGAGATTGGTCGTTGGGTAGCCGAGCAAGCCATACAACAAATAAGCGCTTGGAATAAACTACGTTCAAAAAACAACCTACTCAGCATAGCGATTAATTTATCGCCTACGCAATTAAATGATCTGGAATTTCCAGCTATTGTTAAGCGCATTTGCAATGCCCATCAGTTGGCTCCCAGCCTAGTAGAGTTTGAATTAACGGAAACCGCTATCCTAGAAAGCAACTCCTCTACACTTGCCGTGCTAGACCAGTTGGTTGAATTGGGGTGCACCCTCGCTTTGGATGACTTTGGTACTGGCTATTCGTCAATATCTCATTTAAACAGCATACCGCTTACGACGGTTAAATTAGATAAATCGTTAATGCCGTTGAATGAGAAAAGAAATAAAACCGATGCACTGGTAACGGGGTTGGTGCAAATGTTAAAAATTTTGGAGTTGGATATCGTCGCAGAAGGTGTTGAGACTGAACAACATAAGACGTTATGCCAAAACTTAAATGTAACTCGTCAGCAAGGTTATTATTTCGATCCAGGCTTAACGGCTCATGCCGTTACCGAGCGCTATCTTAAATAAGCTGAGCAAACACCTTATCGTTACCTTTCTCATAAGCTGCCCTCAGCCATTCGACTCCAGAATAGCTGATTGCATATTTCGCTTTAACTATAATGAAAACTTAGCCACCATACTCTGCAAACGTTGGGCAATTAAACGTATATCGTCGCTGGCAACCACTGTCTCATTCGTATGTTGAATTCCTTTTTCGGTAACATCACGCACATTACTCACATTTTGACTAACACTATCCGCTACCCTGCTTTGCTCCGATACCGCTGAGGCTATTTGTGTATTCATCTCATTAATGGTTTGCACAGCTTGGGTAATCGCTTCCAACGCGTCCCTTGCATTAGCGGCTTTATCAACGCTTTTTTGTGCTTGTTCCTTACCTTGTCGCATGGCGATCGCAGCGCTGTTAGTTCCTTTTTGTAAGCCTTCGATCAAGTTCTGAATTTGCTCGGTCGATTGTTGAGTTCTTTGTGCTAACACTCTAACTTCATCAGCTACAACAGCAAAACCACGCCCCTGCTCCCCTGCCCTTGCAGCCTCTATGGCCGCATTCAGTGCCAGTAAATTAGTTTGCTCTGCAATACTGCGAATAACATCCAAGATTCCGCCAATATTGACACTCTGCTTTTCTAAGTCGCTGATACGTTCCTGGGTTTGCGTGACACTCGAAGCAAGCGCTCTAATACTCGCCTGTGTATCTTCTACAATATTACGCCCAGTAGTCGCATCATTATTAGCGGTTGCGGCTGCCTGAGCGGCTTGTTGTGCACTATCCGATACATCTCTTACCGATACCGCCATTTGCTCCATTGCTACCATCACTTGATCAGTTTCACTTTGCTGGCTAACCACGCCCTGCTGAGACTGGTAAGTGGCATTTGCCATTCGTGTTGTGGCTTGACTCATTTCAGAGCTAGCGAGTGATATTTGGCTGATCATGGTTTTTAAACTATGTGCCGTATTTTGCAGGGCCGTTAGCAAGATACCGACTTCATCTTTACGCTGTCGTGTTTTCGGTATTGCCAAATTCCCGGCTGCAAGGTTATTCGCTATAGTGACAGCCGCTCCTATAGGCTTACTAATAGCTCTCGACATAGCGACGGCAAACACACTTCCTAAAATTAAAGCCGCTACAGTCACCCATAACATCACTCCGATTTTTTGTTCTACTTCAGCTTTTAGCCCAGCGCCTAACTGTGTTTGATCAGCTAAAACCGATTGTTTTATCCCCAAAAGGTGACTAATCATTTGCTGCTCGGCAGCTTCTAGCGCCGCGGTGTCTGACGCCAATGCTTCGGTCATTTGGAATAGGCTGTTTAAATGCTCAATATAAGCTTTGCTTTCAGATTGATAGTTACTGTATTTAACACGGATGTCAGCAGTTGATATATTGCTGCCCAACTCTATAGCTAGTTCGTCTACATCATTTTCTATCGACATTAGCGCTCGATTATAGTCTCCAGACAAACCGCTGTTTAAATACTGGCTCGTATATAAACGGGTTGCCATTAGAGCCTGCTGAACTTGTGCCGCATCAAACATCACCATAGAGCTATTATCATCTCTGGCTCGCTCAATGATTTCACTCATACTAAGACTCATTTCTTCTCCACGCACCAGTAGCTTGGAAGAGACCAACTCATCACTTGCAGTAATACGATCAATTAAGCGCTGAACTACGTCTTGATAGATTTGCATGGCAGCTAAAGCTTGCTGAATGAGGATTTGTCGGTCTGGGTTTTGGGTTATCTTCTGAGCATGGTCGAGTTGAGATGCCAGTTGTGCCGTTGTCTGAGTGTACTGATCCAGCTCGTGTTCGCTATGCGTTATAAGATACGCTTGAAAATCAGATCGCGCACGCAGCATCGTTACTTGAATATCACCGGCAAGCACGGTGATATTTGTCATACGGCTGTATGTCTCTACACCTTTCTCCGCTTTATTGAGCGAACCTATCCCAAAAAAAGAGGCTATGGCCATGAGAATCATAACAACACCAAAACCCAGCCCTATTTTCCAACCTAAGCGAAGATTGCCTAACATCATATGTACCACGGTAGAAGAAGTCAGAGTTCAATCTAGGACAAGATATTGATTTTTCAACGAAGTCAGTACTAAAGAAGGTGCTTCAACGACCTAAGTAGCTCATGAATGCAATGAGTTAACATACAAAATAATGAGCTAACCAAAACGAAAGCTAGACGCCGTGATACTGCCAAACAGATCTTCTTGATGATATATACATTCAAACGTGTCGTTTTCGGCCGCACCAACAGCAACCATTAATGGGATAAGATGATCTTCACGTGGGTGTGCAAAGCGAGCCATAGGGGCCGATGCCCATTGGCACAAACGGGCAGTACGATCTTCTCCGGTAAAAGATAAACTGTGCTGTAACCAGTCATCAAACTGCTTTGAAGGTTGTTGCGCGCCGGGATCCATACGACGTAAGTTATGGTAGCTTAGCCCGCTTCCAATGATAAGTACGCCTTGATCTCGCAACGGCGCCAGCAAACGCCCCACATTGATATGCTGCGCCGGATCTAATGAAGCGTTTAATGATAACTGCACAACCGGTACATCTGCATCAGGGTACATGGGCTTTAACATAGTAAACGTCCCATGATCTAAACCTCGCGTGTTATCAAGCTTCACATCCAAACCCGCTGCCGCTAATAAAGCATGGACCTGATCAGCTAATTGGGGAGACCCAGGCGCAGGATAGCTAATATGATAGGTGTGCTCAGGAAAGCCATAATAGTCGAATACCATCCCCGGTTGGCTCGCGGCTGAAATACTAAAACCTTGTGTTTCCCAATGCCCACTAATAACCAATACAGCCTGTGGCGCTTGAGGCAAATTGTGAGGGATTGCACGCAATGAAGCCTCTAATTGAGCAAATAAAGTGCCTTGCTCTTTTTTCATCCACGGCCATGGGCCACCGCCATGTGATAAAAAATAGGTGGGTAAACGCATACCATCTCCTGACCGCTGCCATTAAGAACAGAGAGCAGTGTATATCAAAGCTAAAAAGAACAATCATGCATAGTTATTAAGAAACCATTCCACTAGACGCATACTATTAAACTTGTGACTAGGCTATGTGAAGCCTGTTTAGCCTCAGGAAGGTTACATTGGATGGTAAAAAGCGCGCAATGAGTTATCAACCTCTTGATAACGCTTTAGAAGATTACGAAGATTGTTGGGCAACTCTTTATCGTCCACAGAAATAAACCCCGCCGCCTCATAAAAATCGTGCAGATGCGGTTGCGCAAAACAATAGCTATGCGTTAACCAACCTTCCTTTTCTATGCAATCTAACAACCAGATACCGTAACCTTGACGCCGAAATTCACCTTCGACCCAAACACCCCGAATAATGCGCTCACCTGCCTGTATAGTGATGCGGGCAACCGCAATAATCAGATTAGATGCGTCAATTAATACGGCAACTGTTTCGCCGTTTCGCGGAAAGCCTTCGTAATTATTACGTTTATAAAAAGGGTGCAGCAAACGCCACTGAGAAGGTGATAACGCTACAAAACGGATGTTGTTGGGGCTAGAAGAGTTATCCAAAATGGATACTATCCTTAGTACTTGCTAGTGACTGGGCACGCTTTTTACCGCAAGCGGCCCTTTAATTAGAAAACATAGCAGAGGACTCCTTCCTAAGCTATGCCTCTGATCTCCTGATCAAGGTAAACCATAATGTTTGCCAAAATCTATCGTTGCTTTTAAGAAAGCACTTTACAGGTACTTATCTTCAAGCGACTCATTATAGGTATAGCCCATTGTCAGGAAAGTGCAAAGTACAGGCATAGAAAAAATGCCAAAGCGTTCTTCCACGGACGACTCCGCACCAAATTGCCTTGGCCTTAATTTTTACCCTGGTAACAGTAAGAAGGTTTTATCTTAGCCGTCATACAAACCGGCTATTCAATGCGTGATTGAATGCGACTAGGTGAACAAAAAAGTGCCTTACTTTTTCTTGATGTCGTCATTCATCAAATGCCGAATTTTTATAAAGCCCCACACCATAACACTAGCCATTGCAGCGACACCTAACAAGCTAGGCCACAGTGTTTCAAATGCATAAGGATCAATACCAAACATAATACGTGCCTCTTTTCTTTACGATTTAAGTACAGGTTAGAGACCTTATTTGAATAAAGAATTGACCTAACTCAACATTTAGCTGCCGCGCAATATCGACATCCAAAAACAAAAATAAACCATTGATTTAATTAACAAAAAGAAAAACCTCCACCCACACCATATGCCTATTACTTGATCTATATCAAACCGCTTTCATTATCGCTTAAGCCTAGCTAATTACCCTATTTTCTCCCTCCTAAAACCCATATATAGCCCTCCCCAAACCTGGCATCAACCTGCAAATCACAAATTTGACTAACGAAAATTGAATACTGGCTTTCAATTTATCAAAAATAGATTTCAATCTATTAATCAACAACTAAAACTATTAATAATCATATATCCATAAAAATAACTAATAGCGAGAACACCACAAAAAAGCCAGTAAAAACAAACAGTTACAAAGCATGAAAAAGCTTATAAAAAAGGACAAGAAAACCATAAAAAACCGTTTATTTTCAATAGCTTATACAATCAAAAAGTTTGTTAAAATCTTGCCAATAATCACAATTAGATATATACTTATCAATAAGTATTTAAGATTAATCAATAATGGTATAAGACTATGCAGGAACGAGAAATAAAGTTGCTTTTTAATGCGGGTGTTTTTGAATCTTGCCATGCAACGCCCATCGCCATGTCACGCGGCTGGACGTTAAAATTTATTGCGAAAGATGAAAACGTGATTACGCTCGACCTTCAGCGCAGTAAAAAAGAAAGGGAGTTTAAAAGCTTAGATGGGGCAGCAGCCGTGGCAAAACGCATAGGTTTTGAGTGGCTAAATGTGCATATTGGAGATATGGAATGGCAAGAAAAGGTATAAAGCGCTTTAAGTAACGCTTCATACCAATGAGATGATTACTGTATCGACTAACCGATGCCGTTTTCGAGCTCAGTCTCAGTGGCTTCTCGGACTGACGTAATCTCTATAGCAAACGTTAATACTTGACCTGCAAACGGGTGGTTGGCGTCTACCGTCACCACCTCGTCACCTATTTCGGCAACGGTTACTACTTCGGGCTGACCTTGTTCATTGGTCATTTCGCACATTGAGCCCACAGCCAAATCAGCCATCCCTGCAAATAGGGCTCTATCTACATCAAATAATTTATCTTCATCATGCAGCCCATAACCTTTCTCGGGCGGCACACATACATCAAATTTATCGCCCGCTTTATGACCTAACATGGCCTCTTCAAGGCCCGGTACAATTTGTTGTTTCCCATGAATATACGGAATAGGCTCTTCACCTTCAGTCGTATCAACGACTTCGTTTTGATCGTTTTTTAATTCATAGTGAAAAAAAACAACTGAATTATCAGCTACTTGCATGAAATACCTCACTTAGATAGGCGCTGTGAAATCCAGCTACCCAATGTTTTTAATGACTCCACAGAGACTTCGTGAGCCATTGCATATTCGTAAAACTCTGGATCAAAGCCCGTTTGCTTAAGTTGCTGTTTAGCCTCTTCAGCCATCGTTAACGGCACCACATCATCATAGGTTCCGTGCAGAATTAGTACAGGTAACGATGTAGCAGCCGTCACCGCAAGGCTAGACAACGGCCTTGGCAAGTAGGTCGACATCGCTGCTATTCCTCCTATCGAAGAGGAACCTTGCAGCCCTGTTTCATAGGCGACAGCACCGCCTTGAGAAAACCCCACCAGCAAAATACGTTGAGCATCAATGCCTTGTTCGATTTGATCATCCACCATTTTGTTAATGCGTATAATCGACTCATCTAACTGGTGGCCATTTATTTCGCGGCCATTATCCATGCTGATAATGTCGTACCACGAGCGCATCTCAAACCCACCATTAACCGTCACGGGCCTTACCGGAGCATTCGGGAATAAAAAGCGAATCTTCAATGATTCAGGCAATAACAGATAAGGTAATGTGGGCGGAAAGTCGGCCCCATCAGCCCCTAAACCATGCATCCAAATAATTGCAGCATCGGGTTGAGCTGCTGTTTCTACCGTAATAACGTCACTCATGGCTGAATCCTTTGTAAATCCCACCCATTATTAGCATTACGTGTGTAAATTAACCGATCATGCAAACGACTTTCTCGGCCTTGCCAAAATTCGAACTTTTCTGGAATAAGACGATAACCACCCCAGCGAGCAGGCCTTGCTACACAATCATCAACCGTATGCTCGGCCAGATCTTCTACCTTAGCCTCAAGAACTTCTCGAGACGCAACAGGATGACTCTGATGCGACACATGAGCGCTCAGGCGGCTCCCTAGTGGACGCGAATTAAAATAATGATCCGCTTGTTCAGGCAGCAGCTTTTCTACCCGTCCTTGAATCCGTATTTGTCGTTCCAGCCCATACCAATAAAATAAGATCTCAGCATAAGGGTTATCAGCTAATGCCTGGCCTTTTTGACTTTCGTAGTCGGTATACCATGCAAAGCCCGACTCATCGAAGTGCTTTAGCAACACAATGCGAGCCGAAGGTCGTCCTTGCTTATCTGCCGTGGCTAACGTCATCGAACTTACATCATCAGGACGCACTTGACGCGCGACGGCAAACCAGTCGGCGAATTGGGCAATAGGGTCGCCTTTCATCATTGATTTTGTAATACCTGTCGCTACGTACTCGCGGCGCAGCGCCGTCAAATCACCTTGCTCTTCTGCCATGGAAACCTCTCCTCTTAATGGCGCTAACTATAACGAAATCATCTCATTAAATCAGTGCGTATACTTACAAAACGCCCTCGTAGTTTCTGATTTACTGCGTAAAGTCAGTTACCTGCAATCTTGCTAACCAAGGTCAAAGGGAAATTCGTACACCCAGCACGCTTAGCTGATTCAAGGTTAGCACCCTCCATGAGTTATCTGGCATACTGAGCTTTGTAAATTTAGGTTAAATGTAAGGCATGTCAGATACGGAAATGTCCACGATTGATCACAACAAGGTACTCGTATGCCCAGCCTGCGACCTACTTATGGAAAACCGCGCGGTTCCTAACCGTCACGAGGCTGAATGCCCTCGTTGCCAAACGGTATTGATATCCAGCCGTCACCATACATTTGAATGGACGCTAGCTTTAGCTATTGCGGGCCTTATTCTGTTTTTTCCTGCAAATTTGTTTCCTATTTTATCCCTTAAAGCTTTAGGTCTTGTGCAATCTGAGACTATATTTGAGTCCGTCGCGGCTATGTATAGCAACGGTCTTTATGTGGTTGCGGGTTTAGTGCTCTTCTCAGCAATCATTATTCCTTTCATAAAACTCGTTTTAATGGCCTATTTGAGCACCTGCTTGTTATTTCACTACCCGGCCCCTTTTCTCGCTTGGGCCATGCGAGGCTATCAACAACTCGATAGTTGGGGCATGCTCGAGATTTACATGTTAGGCGTACTCGTTTCGATCATTAAACTCATTGATGTTGCTGCGGTGACGCCGGGGATTGGTTTATACAGCTTAGCCGCTTTAATTATTGTGACTTTGCTCACCTCAACACAGTTAGATAGCTACCGCTTTTGGCGACGCATAGAACAATTGGAACGCCGCCTATGATCCCTGAAGACTTACGTAAGTCCGCTATAAATTTTGGTATTATTTTATGCCACGATTGTCGCAAGCCCTTTCCAGAAACGATGGACCATCACTCATGCACACGCTGCGGAGCTAGCCTTCATAAACGCAAACAGCATTCCATTGCTTACACATGGGCTTTACTCATCGCCTCTGCTTTTATGTTATTGCCTGCCAATATGCTCCCAATTATGACGTTAACCTCTTTAGGGCAAGGGGGGCCTTCAACAATTCTGGGCGGCGTATTGCAACTGATGGATCACGGCATGATGGGCATTGCGTTAGTAGTGTTGACGGCATCAATCATCATCCCAGTCATGAAAATTATTGGCCTTATTATCCTGCTACTTGCCGTCCAACTAGGCTGGACAACTAATATGCGCCAAAAAATGTGGATGTACCGTTTTGTAGAATGGATTGGCCGTTGGTCCATGTTAGATATTTTTGTAGTAGCCATTTTAGCCGCCATTGTGCAGCTCGGTAGTTTAGCCAGTGTAACAGGCAACTCCGGTGCAACTGCCTTTGGTGTCTCCGTTATACTCACTATGTTAGCAGCCCATAGCTTTGATACTCGGCTTATATGGGATAAGCATTTGGAACAATTAGAGGTTTTTCCATGAGCGACAACACCCCTGTCATTAAACGCCGGCGCACCCCCTCGGCCGTTTGGTTCTTACCCATTTTAGCTGCCATCATTGCCGGCTGGCTGGTGTATCAGAACTATAGGGATCAAGGTGTGCTGATTGAAGTAATGTTCGATTCTGCAACAGGGCTAGAGGCTAACAAAACCAAGGTTCTTTACCGTGGTTTGCCCACAGGGGTGGTCAAAAGCCTAAAAATTGATGAAGACCTGCGTCGTGTGCGGGCGGTCATCGAAATGGTTCCGGAAACGGCCGATACCTTGACCGATGAAGCGCAGTTTTGGTTAGTTAAACCTCAAGTTTCTTTATCAGGAGTGCGCGGTTTAGAAACACTGCTCTCGGGCCATTACATTGGTTTTCAACCAGGCATGTCAGGTAAAACGACAGATACCTTTATTGCTAATGATCAACCACCTCCACCGCTCAAAGATTCAGACGGACTCTACCTGACACTAACAGCCGACAACGCTCGTTCGGTGTACCAAGGCGCTAAAGTATACTACCGCGATATTGAAGTTGGCGAAGTGCTAAGCCACACGCTCAGCCCCAATGGCCAGCGTGTGCTGATCGAAACATACATAGAACCCCGTTATACAGGGCTAATTAAAGAAAATACTCGCTTTTGGAATGCTAGCGGTATTCGTATTAAAGCGGATTTGCCAAAAATCGACATACAAGTTGATTCTTTAGCTTCCATTATCGCTGGTGGCATTCATTTTTCGCCACCCGATGAAGACGCAAAACCAGCGACTAACGGCACGCGCTTTAGCTTATTCGACGATTACGAAGCCGCTCAAGACGGGATTAATGTAAAACTTCGCTTCCCAAGTGCAACTGAAATCAGCGAAGGCACGGTTGTCATGAGCCGCGGTGTACAAATTGGTCGTGTCAAAGAGGCAACCGTCACCGATGACTTCAAATACTTGGATACCGTGCTGTTTCTTGACCCTCGCGCAAAAGATTTGCTCCGCGAAAGCTCCCGTTTTTGGTTACAAAAGCCGCAGCTGTCCATCACAAATCTATCCAATATTGGCGATCTATTGCGTGGCAGCTTTATAGAATTAGATCCAGGCCAAGGGGCTGAGAAACTCTCTTTTACTGCACTCAACTTAGCACCGGCCAAACGCCAACTAGCGATGGGTAAAAGCTTTGAACTCAAGACCGATACACTCGGATCAATTACCAAAGGCTCTCCTATTCTTTATCGCCAAATGCCTGTGGGTGAAGTGTTAAGTTATGAGCTTGGTAGTGATGGCTCTCACATCATCATCCATGCGGCTATAGAGCAACAGTACAGTCACTTATTAAGCGGCAATACACGTTTTTGGAATGCTAGTGGCATCAAGGTTAATGCAAGCCTACGCGGAGTATCTGTCTCTACAGAGTCGGCCACCAGCTTATTATTGGGGGGGATTTCGTTCTTTAACCCCGGTGATGGTAAAAAATCAGCGCCTAAATCCAGCTACACTCTTTATGATGATTATCAATCCGCCAGCGACAACGGAAAATTGTCTGATCAACGCTTTGCTGGTGCTCTAAAAATCCGATTGCATGCTGAAGAAACAGGCTCACTCAAAGCAGGAGATCCCGTACTGTATAAGCAGATCCGTGTTGGTGAGATCACTGATGTAACGCTCAATAAAGACGGTAATGCGGTCACCCTCTACGCCCTCATCGAAAAGCCTTATAAGCATTTAGTTCACGAAGGTACTCGCTTTTGGAATGCCAGCGGTATTTCCGCCGATGTATCCCTACGCCAGCTAGACTTAAAAATGGAATCCTTAGAGGCTCTAATTAGCGGTGGTATAGCCTTCGCGAACTTCGAAGAAGGCGTAGCCATTAAAACAAACCACCTATTCACTTTATACCCCAACGAGTCGCTCAGCGAACTACAACCTCTGGGTATTATTGTGACGTTCCCTGCCGGAAAGGATCTGCAACCCCTCGCTGATATTCGATATAAAGGGCAAACCGTTGGTAAAGTACGGAACGTCAAGGTAATCGAGCAAGGAAAGCGGATTAAAGCCTTTATTGACTTATATCGTGATGGTCACTTTTTAGCACAAGAAGGCAGCCGTTTTTGGGTAGTTTCCTCACAAATACGCCTTAGCGCTATTGAAAACCCCGAAGGGCTAATATTAGGTAATTACGTAGAAGCCTCCGAAGGAAACGGTAAAGCACAGTTTCAGTTTAAAGGGCTAACCAAAGCTCCTGCTTTTCGTAACTACGAAGGCTTAAACTTAATTGTGCAAGTACCTGAGTTGGGCTCACTAATGAAAGGCAGCCCTGTGTTCTTCCGCCAGGTTCCTGTAGGTCGTGTCACTAACTTTGACCTGCCCTCCGTGGGACAGCACGTCAATGTATTCGTCAATATTAACCCTGAATATGCATCGTACGTGCGAGCCGATAGCGAATTTGAAAATATCAGCGGCGTCCGGATGGACTTATCATTATTTGGTGGTTTGAAAGTGAAAGCGGAGAGCTTGGAAACAATTATTGGCGGCGGTTTAAGCTTTACCTCGCCAACTGACAGTCCAAAAGCCGCATCAGGTGCTATCTTTACATTAAAAGATGACTAAGAAGCCCAACCATGTTTCAGCCTTTACGACATACACTCGCTCGTAATAGTCGCAAGCGCCTGCCCCTTATCACGGCAGGTTTAGCCATTGCGGTTGTTACGAGCCTCACGGGTTGTCAAACATTGAACGACAACCGTAAGCCTTTCACCCTTAAACAACTTGCCAAGTCTGAAATTGACATGGTGACCGACCTCAACCTTCAAACCGTGAATAAACTATCGCGGAACTTACTCGTCAAGCTTTATAAGCTCAACCCACGAGAGCTAAAGAAAGCGCCACCAGGCATGACAGTAAAAAAGCGGATTAACCAACTATTTAGTTATCCGCGCACAGTACGATTTAGCGAACTTGGCGATTACTATTCAACCACGGCGATCACACGGGCCTTTGATCCAGACTTTAATGGAGATCGTGTTTTTGCGCTGATGGTCGGGGTAACAGGCATGATCCATACTAGCTACAACTTTCAAAATGAGTTTTTCATGCTCGACTCAATAAACCATCAAAAACTTTACAACAGTGCGCGTAACTTAGAATCCGTTGCTTGGCAAATAAACCACAAAAAAGACAAAAACAACGAGCTACTGCTTATTAGCAACAGCATTTCACCTCAATTAAACGAGGTTAACCTCAGTACCGAACGGCTATTTAGCAAGATGATTGCTCTACAAGATATGATGGCGATGATAGCGGCCGACCAAAACAACCGCACCATCAATAAAGTAGTGCACGGCGTAGCGTCTACTACTTTTTTACCTATCTAACTAATGCCTAAGCTAAGAGGCACTAGCCGATATTATTGGCCTGTTTCCATATCACGAATAAACGCATCGGACTCTTGTATCGCTCGCTCCATATCGCTAATTAAGCGATCTATGTTTTGCTGCAAACCAGCAAACTCTCCTTTGAGCGCGCCTATGGCCCGAGCATTTAAGTTATGCTTTAAATACAAAACATTATCGTTCAATGCGCTCAGCACAGGAGCCATCCGCTTTTCTGCCTGTCTCATCGTCCGTAACAACGCATTATAGCGACGTTGCGTACTCTTAAGCTGCTGGGCGCTTTGAGCACGTAAAGCTGCATTTTGATATTGGGACAGCTCATCCGTCCACTCATCAAACAGCGCCTCTGCCACTTTCTCCACTTGATTAATACGATCAGTGACTTCTTGCGCGGCGGCCGCGCTATCGTCATATTCATCCTTAAAACGATTGTAGAGAGTCTCTAGTTCAGCGCCGTCAAACTGTATAACCGCTTGGTATTGCGCTAATGCATCAGCAAACTGCTCTTGAGCATCGTCCTGCGCATCGCGTGCCTCTTCTACACGATCTACCAAGATATCCCGTTTATGCACACCGACCTTTTCCATCGCCGCATAATAAGCACTCTGACAACCACTCAAGGCTATCAATGCGGTTATCACAACCAAGATCCGCTTAGTCATCTACCTCTCCTACACCGTCTCAATACGATTAATTGCTTCATCCATTGACGTGTCAGCCGCTGTGTCCAACAAGATCGACTCTGTTCTCTCCAATGGACGGTTAATTTCTATTTCGCTAATTTTATGGTTCTCGTTTAGCTTCAAAGTAACATCAGCACGTTCTGGCATTTCTATCAGCATTTGTCGTGTTAAGCGCTCATAGTGCTGAATAAAACGCTGTATTTCCTGTTCATCCATTATACGTAGATGATCCGTAGGTTGCTGGGTATCAAAAATATACTTCACACGTTCAGCCAACTTTTTTTCTTGCAGTGAGCGCCACTCAAATACCGCTTCCATGCTCGGTACTTTGAGCATGATTAGCGTATCGATTAAATCAAAGAGCGCTTGATAAGGCCCAGCAAGCTGATCATTTACATACCGACGCCAATCACCATGAGGGTCCTCATTAGATTCTAATGCATTAATAGGGGCTACCAACGCCGCTTCATCTTGAGGTAGTGCTCCAACACACCAACCTTCAAACACTATAATATCCGCAGGCCCCAACCACTCTTGCCACACCGCTGACGGACATCGATCATCTATCGACTTATCGAATACCGGAATTTTAGTGGGTTGTTTGGGATCACCGTTCTTGAGTGAGCGAATAATATCGATGCCCAACTGAACATCATGTGTACCAGGTACACCTCGTGTTAATAGCAATGGATGGATTTCCTGAGCTAAGCGCTCACGCTCTTCACGAGTTTTGTACAAATCATCCAATGAGAATCCGACCACTTTTAAATCAAAGGCTTCGCTTAAAATAACCTCAATCAAATTAAACAACGTGGACTTTCCAGCCCCCTGAGCACCATTAATCCCAATAACCAGTGGCCCCACTTGTTGCTGCTTACGACAATATAACCAGGTGCCTAAAGGCACATAGATTGATTCAAACATTTCGACCAACCCAATATCGACCTTTAACGACGCCAACGCCGATGCAAACGCTTTTTCGACGACTTTAACGGCCTCGCTGCGCCGTTCAGCCGATAAGCACAACTGCTCTTTTGGCCACTGGGAGATCACTCTCATCAACCGCTATCCTCTATTAGTTACGTTTAATTATTACGAAGCCATGTTGTGATCGTTTCAATATGCTCTTCTTCCATGAGCGAAGGGACATGTTCGATGTCCGGCAAAGCATACAAAGATAACGCAGGGTTAAGCTGTTGCATCTGTTCTACCGTGTCGCGCGTTAGTACATCCGATGCTTCCCCCCAAATCAATAATTGCGGGCACTGAATTCCTTGCCAAAACGGCCACAAATCTACATCTTCAGATGAATTAGCACGCGCCATATCGCCGATAGCGGGATCATAATGCTGCGTCCAACCTTTTGAATCCAACCGATAGCCATAACGCACAAGGTGCTGCCATTGTTCTTCTCGAATGTAACGCAGCGCCGGATAATTAGCTTGCATCGCCGCTTTAGCGTCTGCAACACTCTCATACCAGCTCGGTTTTAGGTACTCACCTATTCGTTTGAGCGCTTCTTTAGATACAAAGGGCCCTACATCATTCAATATCAGCCGCTTGATGGGCGAATTTGGATAAGCCGCCAACATTATGCCCAAGAGCCCTCCCATTGACGTACCTAACCAATCAACTTCCTTGACATTGAGCCGCGCTAACAGAGACATGATATCCGACAAGTACTGCGCAAATGTGTAGCCCGTTGGATCCTTTAGCCAATCACTCTCTCCACGACCGACAATGTCAGGACAAATCACTCGATAGTGTCTGGATAAGGCCTTAGCTATATCATCAAAATCTCGACCATTACGCGCCAAGCCGTGCACGCAGACTAATACCCGCTCATTATCAAGATGGCCCCACTCTCGATACGCCATCTTATGATAACCCGCCGTACTAAGCCCTAAGACATAATCCGTTCGCATCGACTGCTCCTTTAAATTTCGTTAGTGCTGGGGATAACTCATAGCTACACAATCAACAACTCTTTGGTCAAGCGCAGTAGCCAAAGTGTGCACACATCACAGAATTAACTTAACACGCCAAACTCAAATGTGAAATTGAACGCACCGAAACTTCTGGATCTCAAAAATGCAAAGAGCCTCAAAATAGTGGTGAAATTTCGGCATCACGACAGAAACAAATAACCCATTGATTTTATTGGAAATAAATTAAATCCTGTTCATGAAAATATTTTTGTATCCATTAAGATACACTATAAGTTATTGATTTTAATAGGCAACGCATAACAAACAGATCAATAGTCTCCGTTCAGTAACAGTATTTTAAAAAATAACTAGTTTTTGTTATCAAAAGCTTATAAAAAACCCGAAAACTCAGAAAATTAATAAGTAAACCATTGATTTTAAATACAATTTAAAAACTTGGCACAAACTAAGCAATGTATTGGGTGTTCTAAATCGAAATGAGGGTTAAGCCATGAAAACATTAACGACCTTAGCTACGTTGGTTGCGCTATCAAACCCAGTCATGGCTGAACACCATGAACACTCCATGGATTTATTCATGTCCTTAGACACAAACGGGGATCAACACATATCCCCACTAGAAGCTAAAGGCCACGAAGAACTCCTAGAGCAATTCGAAACGCTCGACCTTGATACGGACGGGCAGCTTAGTAAAGCGGAACTTGATTTATTTAAGATGCAGTAATAAATGATCACGAATAAGGAGATCACACCATGAAACAGTTATCTGTATTAGCATCCATCAAAAAAGCATCACTTGTATTAGCTACCGTAGCAGCGACTACAACTTTCGCTACCCTGTCCACCGCTGCAATATCAGATGAACAAGTCGAAGGTGGTACGGATCTGTTCTCCACTCTCGACGCTGACAATAACGAAGTTATCACCCCAGATGAAGCCATTTATCTAGAACCTTTAATGGCCCAATTCAATGAATTAGATACCAACAAAGACGGCATGCTCACTCAAAAAGAGTTTGATGCCCTAAGCCTTGGCTAAGCACACATCCGCCAATGAGTGCTTATCAAGTACGGTTATAACTACATAACCGTTACGAACGACCGTCGCAGGTCTTTTAAACCGCAACTATCTTGTTGCACCGCTCTTTTCTCTCGTAACCTTGCCCCGGTGAGCCGCCCGAAGCCCCGGGGATTTTTTTATCTAAATCCAGTTAACGCTTAATCCTGAGCACTCCTTCCGGTATACTTTTCTGCCTATTTTTGAGGAGCCGAACGGCTGAGCAGGAATCATTTCTATGAATCGGGATTTAGCGCACCTACAACCTTATCCATTTGAGAAGCTAGCTAAGCTAAAAGCGGCAGTGACTCCACCGACAGATATGTCACATATTGCCTTTTCAATAGGCGAGCCCAAACATGCTTCACCAGACTTTGTTGTAAAGGCGCTAGCCGACAACCTCAATGGGCTGTCTGTCTACCCTACAACCAAGGGCTCACTGGAGTTACGTACTTCCATTGCTAACTGGTGTACTCGCCGTTTTCATCTCAGCGAAGGTGTGCTGAGCCCTGAAGACAATGTATTACCAGTCACTGGCACACGCGAAGCTATTTTTGCTTTCACTCAAGCCGCTGTTGACCGTGTACCTGGTGCGTTAGTTGTATCACCTAATCCGTTTTATCAGATTTATGAAGGTGCGGCGTATCTAGCGGGAGCCACGCCTCATTATTTAAACTGCCTTGCAGACAACAACTTCATCCCCGATTACGACGCCGTTGCGGATGATGTTTGGGATAACTGCCAAATTCTATTTATCTGCTCACCCGGCAACCCGACAGGCGCCGTTACTCAGTTTGATACCCTCAAAAAATTAATCGCGCTGGCTGATAAGCATGACTTTATCATTGCCTCTGATGAGTGTTATTCAGAAATATATTTTGATGAAGCCAACCCACCTATTGGTTTATTAGAAGCCTGTGAAAAACTAGGCCGTCACGACTTTGATAAATGCGTGGTAATGCACAGCTTATCAAAGCGTTCTAATTTACCGGGCATGCGCTCAGGCTTCATTGCTGGTGACGCCAAGTTACTGGAGCCTTTCCTAAAGTATCGCACCTATCATGGTTGCGCCATGCAAGCTCAGCATCAAATAGCCTCTATCGCCGCATGGGATGATGAAGCTCACGTGCTCGACAACCGGAATAAGTATCGCGAAAAATTCCGTGAAGTTGTTAATATTTTATCGCCTGTCATGGAAGTGAAACAACCCGATGCGAGTTTCTACTTATGGGCCAAGACCCCAATTGCTGACGATGAATTTGCACAACGTCTATTTGCCGAACAGCATATGACCGTACTGCCAGGTAGCTACGTATCACGAGAAGTCGATGGCATTGTTCCTGGTGCAGGCTATGTTCGTATGGCACTGGTTGCCACACTGGACGAATGTATAGAAGGTGCTAAACGCATCCGAACTTTCGTTGAAAGCTTAACCTAAACACTATTAAGTAAAAGGCGAAATAATGGCGGTTACTTTATACGGCATTAAAAATTGCGACACGATTAAAAAAGCGCGCAAATGGTTGGAAGCGCACGCGATCGAATACCGTTTCCACGATTTTAGAGTAGATGGCCTAGAACCTGATTTACTGGATCAGTGGTGCCAAGAATTAGGCTGGGAGTTAGTCCTTAATAAACGCGGTACAACGTGGCGCCAACTCCCAGACGACACAAAGAATTCGGTAGACGAAACGTCAGCTAAACGTTTGATGCTTGAAAGCCCAGCAATGATTAAGCGCCCTGTGCTGGACACCGGTTCTGAACGAAAGATCGGCTTTAAAGAAGCCGACTACACCTCTTTATTTTCACATCAGGTGTCGTAAGACATCTTAGGCGGAGCATATTATGAGTTATTTTGCATTTGGTTTAGGTATCGGCACTCAATCTTCAAACGATGAATGGCTAGAAATTTACTACAATAAGCCGGTTATCAATCCATCTGAAGCGCTGGTTTCAGCCGTTGCAGCAACACTAGGTTACGAAGGTGGCGATGCCGCTATCGAAATCTGCGCCGAACAATTATCCGACTTAGAAGCCGCGTTTCTTAGTGTAGGCTCTGAAGACCAAGCCGAAGTAGTAGAGATTTTAAAAGGCACAAAGCAACCATTAGTTGTCACTATTCTAGAAACAGACTCTGAACCCGCTACAACCGCTGAAGTTTACTTAAAACTCACCCTGTTATCGCAGCGTATGGTTAAGCCACACGGTATTAACTTAGCCGGTATGTTTGGTTTGTTACCCAATGTTGCTTGGACTAACGAAGGTGCAGTGTCGCTAGAAGATTTACCAAAGCGCCAACTGGCTGCTCGCGCTCAAGGTAAAGTGCTCGACGTACAATCGGTTGATAAATTCCCGAAAATGACCAATTACGTTGTTCCTGCAGGCATCCGTGTAGGCGATGCATCACGCATCCGCCTTGGGGCTCATGTAGGTGAAGGCACTACCGTAATGCACGAAGGCTTTATCAACTTTAATGCCGGTACTTTGGGTGTAAGCATGGTTGAAGGGCGTATTTCAGCAGGTGTTGTCGTTGGCAACGGTTCTGATTTAGGCGGCGGCTGCTCTACCATGGGAACACTTTCTGGTGGTAATAACGTAGTAATTTCTGTTGGCGAAAACTGCTTACTCGGTGCTAATGCTGGTTTAGGTATCCCATTAGGCGATCGTTGCACTATCGAAGCGGGATTATATGTCACTGGTGGTTCAAAAGTAGTTGTACTGGATGACAAAAACAACGAAGTAGAAACAGTTAAAGCTTCTCAGTTGGCTGGCACATCTGACTTACTCTTCCGTCGAAACTCACAAAATGGCCGTATCGAAGTAAAGACCAACAAATCAGCTATTGAGCTGAACGAAGAGCTTCACAAGCATAACTAAGTGCGCGCTCAGCACCCTTATATGCTTGTTACACCTCTTATTACTCTATAGAAGCCGGGATATCCCGGCTTCGCCCATTTACTGATCGCTACTATTTTGGAGCCTAACATGTCGATCCAATCCCCTACCGTCGAACTGACTAAAGAATTGATCTCTCGCCAATCGGTAACGCCTGAAGATGCAGGCTGCCAAGAGCTGATGATCAGTAAATTGGAAGCATTAGGCTTTACGATTGAACGTTTAGTATTTGAAGATACCACCAACTTATGGGCGCGCCGCGGTACACAAGCCCCATTATTTTGCTTTGCGGGGCACACCGATGTTGTTCCGACAGGCCCAGCTGAGCAGTGGACATTCCCCCCTTTCGAACCCACACTTAGCCAAGGCTATCTATACGGCCGCGGTGCCGCTGATATGAAAGGCAGCATTGCCGCATTCATGACAGCGCTAGAGCGTTTTATTGACCACCACCCAGATCATTCTGGCTCTATCGCGCTATTAATCACCAGCGATGAGGAAGGCCCTTTTATTAATGGGACTACCCGAGTTATCGATCACCTAGAAGCGCGTAACGAAAAAATTGACTGGTGCATTGTGGGCGAGCCATCTAGCACTAACTTAGTGGGTGACATCATTAAAAACGGCCGCCGTGGGTCTTTGAGTGGAAAACTAAAAGTAACCGGCATCCAAGGACACGTGGCCTATCCGCACCTTGTTCGTAACCCTATTCATGAAGTAGCGCCTGCTCTAGCCACGCTTGCTTCAACCGAATGGGATAAAGGGAATGAATTTTTCCCTCCGACTAGTTTCCAGATATCAAACATCCATTCAGGCACTGGGGCGACCAACGTAGTGCCCGGCGACATCGTAGTTGATTTTAACTTTCGTTTCTCAACAGAAGTCACCGCCGACCAACTCAAAGAACGCGTCACCAAGATATTGGATCAGCACACAACCGAATGGAACATTGATTGGATTTTATCAGGCAATCCATTTATTACAGCCGAAGGCAGTCTTGTTAATGCGGTGCAAGCGTCAATTTTGGACATAACAGGCCGTGAAACCGAATTATCCACATCGGGCGGCACTTCGGATGGCCGTTTTATTGCTCCTACTGGCGCCCAAGTCGTAGAGCTTGGCCCAGTTAACGCTACCATTCACAAAGTGAATGAATGCGTAAAAGCAAGCGACCTAGACTTATTGAGCGATATATACGAAAACGTGCTGGCGCGACTGCTGCCTAAAACTGTTTAACGAGAGTGTAACGGCGGCAACCCCGCCGTAAAAGACGAGATCACCTCCCAATCACGGAGCTATTCACTGTGCCTACGCAAGCCACTCATGCACCCGTCAGCACTCCGGCATTTATTTGCCCCGTATGCCAACTCGGCCTCATACTGACTGATAATACATTGCGCTGTGAACAGGGACATAGCTTCGACAGAGCAAAACAGGGCTACTGGAACCTTTTACTCGTTCAACGCAAACGATCTAAAGATCCAGGTGACAACCCCGACATGGTCCGCGCAAGAACCGCTTTCTTAGACCAAGGTTTTTATCAGCCACTAGCGGATCACATGTGCAAGCTAGCTTCAGAGTACACGGCCAAAACACCTAAGGGTTCTGTACTAGATCTTGGTTGTGGTGAAGGATTTTATACCGCTCAACTAGCACAGGCGCTGCCTAACACCCATGTTTACGGCTTAGATATATCAAAACATGCAATACGCGCAGCCACTAAACGATCGAAACCACTGAACAACATTCATTGGTTAGTCGCAACCGGTGCTCAAATACCGCTTGCTGCTCACAGCCAAGATTTACTCATCGTTATGTTTAGCCGATTAATGCCAGTGCACTTTGCCCATATTCTCAAGCAAACAGGAAAACTCATTTTAGTTTGGCCAGCCGCGAACCATCTAATTGAGTTACGGCAACAAATTTATCAGGACATACGACCGTCAACCTTTGACCCTGTTAACGAACTTAAGACACACTTTACACTTGAGAAGGTTGAGCAATTAAGCTTCACCTTTACGTTAGATAATCGAGAAACACTAGACGCATTGATAGGAATGACACCGCACAGTCAGCGTATTAACGACGATAGCAGAGAGCGTCTTTTAAAAGCGGGTCCTATAACTTTTACCTTTGATGTGCATATTGGCACTTTTATGCCTCGTACTGAATGATGAAAAAAGTAAAACCTGAGGGCTTTTTCTTCATAAAAGGGCTACAAAAAGCCTACCACTGGCTACTCAACTTTTCACAACATACCCAACGTAACCTAGTTATCCTCATTAGTGGCTTTAGCGTTACGTTACTCGGTTTGTTGTTGGTGATTCTTGCTGAGTTCTTTTTTGGCCAATCCATCAAGCAAGAGATTCTTGCACTCATTGGCGTTGCATTGATTGTTATCGGCTTAACGGCCGCCGCAATAGGGTATTTCTGCCTAAGCGTCTTGGGCTTAGTGCGGTATATTTTGTACAAGCCAAACAAGAGCAAGCCAACATCTACCCCCCAACCTCCTCCCTCTAAAAAAGACTCACCTTAAAAAGCGAGGATTCTAGTACCCTCATCCTATTCCACTCTATCCCACTCAGCCTCTTTATTAGTACTCACGACCTATTTCAAGCTCTACTTTCACTCTCAAACAAAGCTATTTCGTCCAAGACATCCTCTTCAAAGATAGCTCAAACAATTAACTCGGCAGGGTCAAACCACATCAACCGTCCTTCAAAGCATTTCACAAAAAATAACTATCGACCTAGTTTGTTTTTCACACACCAGCAAAAGCCGCTATTGTTTTTTAAATGGAACAATAAGATTTAAAAATCGAACTGAACCATTCAATAACAAAACTAAAAGTTATTAAAAATAACAGGTTATAATCAAAAACAAATAAAACATCTACAAATTAGATATAAACAAACTAAATTTAGCTATTTCACATTGCATTTAACTATATATAATGGCCCCAATCCTGTAGCGGTGCTTTAAAAAATATTTAAGCATTAATTGAACTACACAGAGAAAAAATGGACCAAGAAGCAAGTTTGTTGCAAATATTCACCAATAAACCAACTTCGGTCATTTATTAATGTAATACCAAATTAAGGGTTTCAACTAACAAGCCCTTAATTAGAAAAGAGGTAAATATCATGAAAACTAACACTCAACTTACTCTTACTGCTTTAGCTGGCGCCCTAACACTAACAGCTGCATTACCAACTTTTGCTGCTGATCAGGGATCTGCATCAGATCTTAAATGGATTAAGAAAGTTCAATCAGCTTCAACACACAACGCTCAGGATGCTGTGTTGCCAACGGCAGGTGCTGATTTCGCTTCTAACCAGTCTGCTGGTCAAGACTTAAAGTGGATCAAAAAAGTACAATCAGGTACAGACTTAGCCTCTAACCAGTCTGCAGGCCAAGATCTAAAATGGATCAAAAAAGTGCAGTCCGGTTCTGATTACAACCAACTGGCTCCTGTAACAGGTGATGAGTTAGCTGCAGACCAAACCGCTGGCCAAGATCTAAAATGGATTAAAGGAATTCAATCAGGTTCTGATCACAACCAATTAGCTCCATTCACAGGTTCTGACTTAGCATCTAACCAATCTGCTGGCCAAGATCTAAAGTGGATCAAAAAAGTACAGTCTGGTTCTGATTACAACCAACTGGCTCCATTCACAGGTTCTGATCTAGCATCTAACCAATCCGCTGGCCAAGATCTAAAGTGGATTAAAAAAGTGCAGTCTGGTTCTGATTACAACCAACTGGCTCCTGTAACAGGTGCTGAATTGGCTGCCGATCAGACTGCTGGTCAAGATCTACAGTGGATTAAAGGTATTCAGCAAGCAGTTACTGCTTAATTGTTGAACCTGATAAACAAAAAAACCCGCTATAGCGGGTTTTTTTATGTTTCTTTTTACCGTAAAGGTTAGTTAGAACAGCGGGAACTCACTTCCGTTTAGCAAAATTTTTCCCTCTTCAACTGATAAATTTGCGGTGTAATCTGTATCGTTCAATATGAAAAAGCCCTGCTCTACTAGCATCTGTAACTGCATACGCTCTTCATCCCCAAGCTTATCACTCATCGCAACAGGCACAGATACATCGGCTTGAAGTTCCATGTACTGTAACAACATCAACGGGCTCATCATTAAATCAGATGCCGTAAATGGCACTAGGTTTAAGTCAGCTTTGGCTTGCGCTTTTTCGCCTTCCATTTCGAATGATAGATCATTCAAATCGATCCCAACGCCTTCTTGCGTAACACGATCTAATGTTTCAACTATTAGTTGCATTTGCTCAAATGCAGCTTCTGGATCGTCAGCATCAGGTTGCATAGATTGTGTTACTTCGGCTAAATCCCGAACGGCCTGGTAATCAAAATCAAATGTCATGCTTAAGTTAGGCACTTCCACCACAGAAAGTACATCTCCTTGCTCAAGCGTCGCCTTTTCAGCCCCGTAGCCAACAGATAATAAAACTCTGCCGCCATCTAAAATCTGATCGACTGTAATAGCTAAACTATCCAACGTCGCCTGCTGTTGAGCATCACGGAATACAATCTGTTCGGCACGAACAACGGCATTGAACTCTTCTGCCATAACAGCATCTTGTAAAAAATCAGAGTCCAAAACTCCAGTTTCTTCTCCGGAGACCCCTTCAATACGCAACTCACCATCTTCAGCGGTGATATAGGAGTCATCCATGGTAAGCGTTGCGGCAAAGTCTCGACCCGACTGGTTAAACTCTACCTGTGCAGCCCCTACTACAAACGTTGATCCATCTTCTAAATTACCAGACATGCGGGCCGTTTCAGCTCGCGCATTAACACGGCTTGTTTGTGATATAGGATTAAAACTTTGTGTAGACTCTAAAACGAACGGGGCTTGATCACTATCATCCAAATAGCGTTTTAATACATCTAGCAACTCACCTTCTGCCAACACCACGGTTGAATTAGCAGAAAGGAAGCCGTGCTTCACCGTTAAGTCCATTGGTATCTTGTTGGTTTCCAACGCAGGAAAAATCGGTTCAGGATAATCGCTCAATGTATATTCAATACGGTACTGCGACTCAAATAAACCTTCCGTCGCTGTTACTGCGATATCACCCTGATCACCTAATTGCTGTTTTACAACGTCTAACTGTTGTTGCACGAAGCTATCAGCCTGCTGACCAGTATATGCAACCCCTCCTAAATATGCCCCCGAACCCAACACAACTAAGGCGCCAATCATCAGCCCTTTATTCATAATCTATCCCTATAAAAAACAATTATATAAAACACAAAAAGGAAGCATACACGAAGTCACCAAAGCTTAACTAGCATTCCCCGATAATGACTATTGAACATCTGTGAACTAATGCTCATACTCTTCGTTTTTATCATATAAGCACAGGTTTTATCATGAGCGAGCAGCGCCCACCCGATATCGAGATCTATGTAAAATCTTGCTCAGTCAATCAACTTGAGCAATGGCTTGAAAGCTGCGGCTCATCTTTACAACCCATCCTCTCTCAAGGGGCTGCTCATGAATATAAGCTCACGACCAACCAAGTCGACATTACCGTTTTAATCCATGAGAAAGTTGCAGGTAAAGCGTGGACAAGCGTGTGGTTCAAGTCTGATAAAACGCCCTGGATGAACGATTTAGAATGCGCACGACAAGCAACAGCGGCTTTGAACACTCAAATCCGCTGTATTGCCGGTGGTTGGAGTGAAGGCGATGATCCAGATGAATGGTGGAAGCTCGAAAAAGGGGAAGAAGAGCTAATCAAGTGGCTAACAAATTAAACCTAGTTTCCCGCTGTTACTGTGCGCTGCGGTGTGCAGCCACTTGTTGATAGATCACGGCAACAATAATTAAACTGAGCCCAATGTAAGTGGCTGGAACGATATCTTCACCCAATATCCAATGAATAAGCAATAAAGATAAAAATGGCGAGAGAAAAATTAAGTTACTCACTCGGCTAGCATGCGTCGCTAACTGCATAGCACCTAACCACAGTAAAAACGTGATACCCATTTCAAAGACACCCACATAAATAGCGCTAGTCACTCCTTGCCAATCATTGGGCAAGCCAGTTGTGAACATCATCATCCCCCACACCAACGGGCTTCCGTGTATGAAACATAACAATAAAGACACCTCTGGCGGTGCCTTTAAGCGTGCGTTATACAACCAATAGACCGCCCACAATACGGTGCTACTTAGCGCCAACAACACACCTTTACCGCTATCAAATTGCAGCGCTAAAACATCGCCCCGAGTTGCTATCACGATAACGCCAAAGAAACCTACCAACAACGCAATAATATCGGCTCGTTTTAAAGCCTGACCTAACAATGGCACGGCTAACAAGGACAATACTAATGCCCAACTATAATTCAGTGGCTGGGCTTGCTGGGCTGGAAGCAAGTCATAAGCATTGAACAAAATAACGTAATATAAAAAGGGGTTGATAGCCCCTAACAACGCGTATTGAACAGGAGCGGCTTTCCAAGCTTCGTAAACAAAGCGCATAGAATAACGTTTAGCAACAACCGCCAACAAAATGAATAGCGAAGTCGCCGAGGCGATACTCAATAGCTGTACAGGTGCTAAATGCGCCAATGATAATTTAAAGGCCGTTGCAACCGTAGACCAGCACAGTACAGCGAGTGCTCCGAGAAGCATCGCTTTGGGTTGGTTTTTAGTCAATGCTGCTGCCGTTTCCATACGCCTTCCCTTAGAAAAACGTCAGTCTATTCGCCAACAACTAGGCTGTCACGGGGAAAATCATTAAAGAACAGTGCGTTGCGCTGTTTGTATTTGATCGAGCATTAAACTTCCCGATGCCATCAACGCCATTTTTGCAAAGTCATCGGATGGAGGAGCTGTATTGGTTGCATTTTCTGCTCGTGTTGCAATCATGCTTTTTAAATACGCAAAATCACCTGAGCGATGTTGATTAACCGCTTGATTCAAACGCTCTATCACTGCTGGCGGCTGTGTTTCATCAAGGGTTAAATATCGAGGAGTCGGTAATGAGAAATCACTGCCAGTAGCGTCGGTAGTATTAGCCTGCTGTATAGTTTGGAAAGACGTATTTTTTTGATAAGTGTCTAGCAAACTAATCAACATAGCAAAATCAGCACCATGCGACGACTGGACCGCTTGAGGAAGCGATGCCGTCGTTGTCTCGATACGATTTTGTATGGTTTCTAATTGCATGATAAACACCTTAACGCGATAGGTGTTTATATCGGCACATCGTCAGAAATCTTAAAGAAGAACGCTATTATGATTCGCCGACATTATATTCTATTTGATTAATATACCAGTAGGCCTCGCCTGCAGGTGTAATGACGGCAGCTTCATCACCCACTGACTTTTTAAGCAATGCACGCGCCATGGGGGAATCGATCGATATATAGTCTTGACGACCAAAAATTTCATCATAGCCAGCGATACGAAACCGTTTTTGCTCACCGCTCTCACTTTCGATACTAACCCAAGCACCAAAGAAAACACGGCCTTCTTGTTCTGGCGAGTAATCAACAATTTTTAGGTTTTCGATACATTTACTTAAGTAACGAACACGCCGGTCGATTTCTCGTAAGCGCTTTTTATTGTATTGGTAATCGGCATTCTCACTTCGATCGCCGAGGCTTGCGGCCCAAGTTACCTTTTTCGTTACCTCAGGACGCTCCTGGCGCCATAAATAATCCAGTTCTTTTTTAAGGGCGTTATACCCTTCACGGGTAATCAGTTGTGTTCTCATCGACTATATAAACTCTACTTCTGTTCGCGAGAGATTAACCTAAACAGGCACCCACTACACCGTTTTAATCGAGATGAGTATGCTAGTTTCTGATCAAAACACACTTTCTCTATACCAAATGCCTAACACTTTTTTATAAACACGTGTGAGGGCGCTTTCCGGTTGTACATCAAACGTCACCATACCTTGTTGCACAACACCTGAAATATCTCTCTGATCAGCGGGTGCTAATGAAACTTCGTACAGGCTAGCTAATGGTTTTAACTCCCCTTTTTCATTTTCCAGTACATCGATACGCCCACCAAAGCGCTTCGCCATTTCAGGGCGATCCAACTGAGATATGGGATGCATTGCGATACTGTTTATCATTAACGGTATAGGACTGGCGGGGTGATCATCTTGATAAAAACTCGCGTGGGTCCCTTTTGATAACAGCAACAAACTCGATTCATCCACCCAAGCTATGATAGTCACCGAACTAGGGTCAACCAGCGTAAGCAAGTGCTCACCTTTGCTCACCCAATCGTGCATCTGAATATCATCATTGATATCAGCAACCGTGGCATTTATGTCAGCTCGAATCTGACCTACATCCAGTTGGCTCTGTAGGTTTTTGACTCGCTCGTTCTGTGTGGATAACTCGGCCCGAACTAGGGGGCTATTATCCAAAAAACGAGCATCTAAACCTTGGGATTCTAATTGCCAATTAAGCTGCTCTTGATAATCGACACTGTTTTCAAGACGAAAACGAAGATCGGCATTCTCAATAAACGCGAAAGTGTCTCCCTCACTAACGGTATCGCCTAGCGAAGGCAGTGCTAAAAGCTGTCCACCAATTGGAGCCGTCACCCGTTGTGATTCATAAGCCATTAAAGCAGGTGAGCGCACCCCAGTTTTCCAAGGAATGCAAAAAGCTGCCACCAGTAAAATTAGGATAAAGAGTGTTCGTAATTTTGCTCTGTTCCATTTCATCAAATGCTTTTCCTGTTTCCATCGCCCCATCTCCCGCATGACTGGACGAGCAATGAAATACCAAATTTCAACACAAAAAAGAGCTAGGCCAAGCAGCTTAAAAAAGAAAAGGTAAACGGCAACGGCTATCCCTAAAAAGAGAAAGAAGCGATAAACCCATACAAAAAAAGCAAACCAAATAACAGCTTTATTGGGTCGCTCTGGTGGCGTGCGGTTATCCCCAAACAACCATTCGCGCAATTGCCAGCGTGCGAGCGCTTGTGAACGCGACTCTAAATTAGGAAATTGAAAAGCATCGGTTAGAATGTAATAACCATCAAAGCGCATCAGGGGATTAAAGTTAACAAGTACCGACATTATCCAAGTGGTTGTTGCCAACCAAAAACATATATCTCGTAGCCATCCGGCTGGTAAAATATGCCAAGCGATAAGCGCTAGGACGGCTACATAGAGTTCAACCCATATTCCTGCTAGCCCAACCCTGAGTCGAGACCTCGCATTTTGTATACGCCAAACATCGGTCGTATCTGTATATAGAATCGGCCAACCTACAATAAACGATAAGCCGATTACAGGCACTTTGCAGCCTAAATATTTAGCCGTAAACGCATGACCTAACTCATGCAGTATTTTCACAAACACTAAAGCGAAAAAGAGAGACCACCATCCAGCAGCTTCTTTCAAGGCTGCAAAACTTGCTATGAAGCTATCCCACTGATGAACAGTTAGCCACACACCCCAAACCAACAGCGCACAAATCACTATGCGAACAGCATAATGCCCCATCCATGCGACTTGAGTCACATGATTAGACAACCAACGATCGGGGTTCGAAAGCGGCAACTTAATAAATAAATAATGCTGTAATAACCAACGAATCCCTGTCGGCTTTGCCTGCTTTTGTTTCTCAAAGTAGGACTTTTGTTGGTCGTCTCCCCATACCAAATGGTGTTGACGTAAAAAAGAAGCAATATCGAGCATTTCTTGTGTATCGACCGTTCGCTTTAATGCCTGCCCTGCGGCCTCTAAAGCTTCAGACAATAACTGCCCTCGAAAAAAAGGCAATAAGTCGACAACAGCCTCACCGATACGATGGAAACTCTGGGTAACAGGGTCTTGAAGTAACCAGCGCCGATGCCCATCAGGCTCATTCGTCAATGCAGTAAGGTGAAGGTCTTGGCGTAAAACAGGCAACTGGGGGTTATTGTCCATACTAGACTCCCAACCAGCTCCGTAAACTCGCTAGGGGACGCCTAAAGAAGTAAAAGAACAGACTGACTTTTTCTCCTTCGATTCTAGCGATACCTCGCCAACCCGCAATAGGGGGGTTATTGCTTTCTAACAGCTTAGCTCGACCTCGGTATGCCACAACACCGCTGGGAGACATTTCTGCGCGATAGTTCACATGTAGCAGCTGAGCATGCATTACTGTGGATGGGTCAACATTCCAATACAGCTTAATGGGAGCACCATCAGGAAAAGGAATGTTATCCGCACTGGGTATCCACAGCTCAACATCTTCACCGTGACTACCTGCTACGGCCATTATCTTTTCACCCAAAGCAACTGGCTTACCTAACCAGTCATTAACTGAACTGATCATGGCTACACCCGTTTGCGGGGCGATGACACTGACACGCTTTAGCTCACCTTGTAAAAAATCAACTTCGCTTTGCGCTTGTTTCACTCGCGCTGCTAACAAAGGCACTTCCGCATTGCTCGCTGGGTTACTCATCGCCTGCTGCAAGCTACGCCGATACTCAGCATCAATAACAGCAAGTGCTTGACGTGATTTTTCAAGCTGACCATAAAGCGCTGAGTCATCTAAGGTCAGTAAAACTTGCCCTTTTTCGACACGCTGATTCGGCTCTACATGAACAGTTTTGATTATCCCATCTAACGGAGCACGTACTAACTGGGTGGCTTTAGGGACAACCTCTGCATCAGATAACACCGTTAAATGCACAGGCCAACACAAGCCAATAAGGATCAAAGCGGCAAGTACAACGCCATACACCCGCTTTTTAGAGGCTGACGGCCCTTTACTTTCGGCTTGGGAAATTACCGGAGCAGCACTAGCCACCCAATGTTGTAACAGTTGTTTTTCAGCCTCTTTCCACAAGCCTTCTCTCAATATCAATAGAGCGCCCAGTGTCTGCCCTCTCCACACCATAGGCACCCAAAGCCCATGCTCAGGCCAATAGCTTGGCCACTCTTGACGAAAGGATTCTGGGTTGACCTGCTCTTTTGATACAACTTGTGGCGAAGTTTGCTCTATAAACAAACCGGATAGAGACTGAACAACTTTTTTGGCCCACAACAAATAAGGCGTTTGGGCCGAAATATCGGGTACTGATGAATGACTGCTGAGCTGCTGATTGTATACAAACAACATTTGACGAGCTTTCACCAAATAAGCCGTATCATTCACTAAGATATATTCAGCTTCGCGACGATTTTTAGCAGCTAACAGCCTTTTTTGTAACGTCAGCACAGCCGCCAAACGATCGGTTGTAACTGGCGCCTCACGTTTAACATCAATAGCAGCGCTCATTCTGCCCCCGCAGCCACCGCCAAATTGTCATTCGCAAAGTTAACTACGCCACTCATACCCGGTTTAAAGGCATGCTCATCAGGAAGCGTGGGTGTGGCGATTACTTTTAAGGTTTGGCTTACAGGATCAACATTATCAATGATACGGGCTATTTCTCCTTGAACTTGCTCTCCTGTGGTATCCGAGGTGAAAGTTACGGATATACCTGCTTTCACATAACTTAGCCACTTGGCAGGGATGACCGCTTCAATTTCCATATCCGCTTTACTCACCAAACCAAATAAAGGATCACCTACGGATACATGTTGATGTAAATTAACATCGCGGCTGATCACTTCAGCATCAAAAGGCGCGTTAACGTTGCAGTCGTCTAAGCGAACGCGTACAAGTTTTAGTGCGGCATTGGCTTCTACAACATCAGCTCGAGATAGCTCAACATCCAAACTACTCACATTATCGTACTTAGCGAGTCTCTTATTCACTTTATACTTAGTGTTCGCAGCTGATAACCGAGCGGAGGCAACACTCTCTTCTGCTTTAATTGAACGACAATCAAAAGAGGCAAGCAGATCGCCTGCTTTTACCTCTTCGCCTGCACGCTTCTTAAGCTCTATCACTCTACCTGCTATGGGAGCAGCTAATTGAGTCATGTTCAATGCAGTCAATTGCCCTCTTACCTGAGATTCTTGAGCATAGCTAAGCGACGCTAAACAGCTTAAGAGGACGGCGACTAAAGAATGTTGCTTTCGCATTAGCTTACCCCTCAGCCTTAGTTATCGCTATATCATGCGTTTGGCTGCTAAATTGACGCAATTGCTGTTCACTGGGTACTCCTGATGCCCACAGATCAAAGCCTTGAGTAATAACAGAAGCCAGCTCTTCTATGCTGTAATGTTGGTAGTCACTAGGAACGGGGTTAAAACCGACACTCAGCATAAAGTTCCCGTATGCTTCTTGGGCTTCAGCATATGACAGCAAATTGGTAAGCTGCGAATTAACCGCGCGAGCCTCAGACAGTAATGACTCAGTGCCGGATATAGCGCTGCTAGCTCGTGCCTGAGAGTTAAAACCCGCTATTTGGTTATCAAGCTCCTCGAACTGTTGAGACAAGTCTAAAGCATCAATTGCATTGCGGTACTGCTGCCAACCCAAATTCACCTGCGCGATAACCCCCATGCTTGCGGCCATACGACGAGCCTCAACCATGTATTCACGAGCTTCATTTTGGTCTTTAATGATCCCCATTGAGAACAAACGCATAATATTCCAACTAATGCGAATACCAGCCTGCCCCCAAGTGCTGTTGTATAAGTAGCTGTTACTGTCATAGTTACCAGCGTAAGAGAACTCTAGCCCTGGGAACATTCGTAGCATAGATTTCTTGGCTTCGCGCTGCGCTATTCTCGCATTGTATAACTCACCAATGTAATCAACGTTATTGCTAAGCGCTGCTCTTTCGAGCTGCTCAATATCTACCTGATCAAAGCGTGTTAACTCAGGACGTTTTTTAGGAACACTTAAAGCAACCACTGTACTAGGTGGCTGATTAATAATATTAGCAAGTTCAATTTGAGCGGCATCAACTGACTGCTGAAGACTTTTTAAGTTGCGTGTAATGGAGAGTAGTTTGCGGCGCTCTTGTAAAACAACAACCGGTGCACGAAGTTTTTCTTTTTGTATTTTCTCTAAGTTTTGCAACGCTTTATCTGTTCGCTGTAACAACTCTTCAATTTTTGGCCTAAGCTCTTGAGTTACAGCGGCCTTCCAGTACGCCGCGCGCGTTTCTTGCAGTAGCTTAGACATAATATCGCGACGTTCATAACGGGCAATTTCAAAACGATCTGCTTCTTGCTTTGCTTTGAGGTAACTAACGCCAAAGTCCAATGCATTCCATGACAAGCGTAGATCTGCATTACGGCGCGACTGATCAGTCGACGTTGATGGCTCTAGACTCTCGATACCTGTCTCAACTGATTCACTGCTTGAGGCATCAACATTGCTGCGGCTTGTTAAACCAGCATTTGCTGCCAATAGCGGCAACATATCCATTTTTGCTAAGCGAAAACTTTGATCGGCCAATGCTTGCTCCATCAAACGAACCCGGTTGTTCACGTTATACTTGAGCGCATGCGCCATGGCTTCAGCTAGAGTCAACGGTTTCGACAAGGGAGGTGACGCCTCCAAAAACAATGCTTTATCAGCCTCTATCGCTGACTCTATTTCATTCAAAGCCATTGGATCACGTTGCACGGTACTACACCCGGCAATGATTAAAATGCTCGTGCCTAGCACTGCGACTTTACCTACAACTTTCATCGAAACTTTATTAATCGAACCCTGAATAACTTTCATATTTGGCCTAAATAACATAGTTAACATTTTCTTCCGTAGCCTGCTTTGAGGAACTATCCCTCTTCCTGTAACAATTCCATCAACATATCCAAAGAGTGCGTGAACTCTTGTTCAAAAGCTCCTTGCCCCGCTGATGCTAGTTGAATGGATAATGACTCTACCGACCCAGGCATTTCTTTTGATGCCACTTTAACTGTTGTGTCTCGCCCACTACTTTGTGTAATAGCGACTAGTGGTTCAGAAACTTGACCGACAACAGTTGAATTATTTGCAAATAATTCGGCAGAGGCTGAAGAAGGGCCTCCATTAGCTTGATCTTCATTGACGAGGTAAATAATAAAACTGGTGCTCGCTTCATTACCGGATTCATCCTCACCTGTGACTTTAACTTCGATTTTTTCAATGCCCTGCACCAACGCTATGTCGCGCGATATTATGAATGTGCCAGATTCTTCATCGAAATTAATATAGTCAGGAAGAGGACTACCGTCAGGCAACGTCGCCTCTATCGATATATCCTCATTATTTGTACTTTCGAATGCACCAGGCGGTAATGAAAACTTATATAACGATTCATTAACGACGATATCCCGCAAAGCCACTGATAGTTGCACAGGCTCAATGCGGATATTTTGAATGACCTTATCCGTATAGGACTCAATGACCGAGGCCGCCGCTCCTAAATTATTGTCGCTAGCGCTTCCGCCCCCAAAACCTCCTGTACCAGATGAACTATCACCAGTAAATACGTTAGCTTGCGAGTCAGAAGATAAAGACGCTTGTTCAACCGGCTCCGACGCAACGTGCGGCTCAGCATCACCTTCTATAGTGATGATCAACTGGCTAATAACAGCTCCACCTTGTGAGTCGTTAACCGTAAACGCAAACTGATCAATGCCTGTTTCGCCAAAATTAAGCGACTGTAATGCTACCGATGTGCGGGTTTGCTCATAATGCCATGTGCCATCAGACGAAATGCTCAACACCCCATAAGTGCCTACAACTTCCACCGTTTCCCCAACAGGTATCGTTAGGGAGTCAATCTGGCTGATGCGCAAATCATCACCGTCTAGGTCAACCTGAATTACATTGCCTTGATCATCAAATAGCACATTACCTTCAGCTTCTCTTACTCTATCCTCAATTAATGTAGCCGTTACATCCGTGGTAATGGGTTCTAGGTTAGCCACTTGAATCAGCAAGGTGGATTCAAAAGTACCACCTTGCTCATCAGTAACGGCAATGGTTACGGAATACTCACCTGCCTCTGTCGCATTTCCACCCGTGGAAGCATCAGCGCGCAATTGGCCGCTAATAACACCGGTTTCGGGATCAATAACCAGCCCAGACGGCAAACCAATAGCCTGGTAGCTAAAGACCGCCGCATTATCTTTATCGTTGAAAGCCCCTGAAATATCGATGCCATTTACTACCTCAGAATCATTCAACCGCTGAGTAAGTACGGCGGTATCATCAAGGTCCGTGCTTGCTTCTGGAAGGTCATTAGTGCCAACCAGTGTTACTACAATAGGGTGCGTATTGGAGTTACCCTGACTGTCTGTAACACTGACGGTATAAGTAAGAACGAGCTTTTCGCCAGCGGCTAAGTAATCAAAAGTTTGTTCAGCGCTATCAAAACTCCACCCCAGCGTTCCCGCTTGCGTGTCACTGTCGATTACTAAGTCCGTTACACTCAACATCGTTTGCAGTTCGGCATGGCTCAGTCCATGCGTATCACCAACTACCGCGACATTCTCAACGGCTGCCACAATGGAGTCGCTCGTATCCTTATCAAAAATACTCAGCTGCCCTTCGGTTGATAAAGGCTCATTGGTTTCTGTTAGCTCCACTTCTGCAGTGTCGCCGTTCTCTACGATAATGCTTGGCGCATCTTTAGCACCATTAATAGTAATAGTAACCCGCTGCTCACTTGTTGCACCGTGAACATCTTCAACTGTCACGGTATAACTAAGCACTAACTGTTCCCCTACAGCTAAGTGATCAAACGCAATATCTTGGCTATCAAAATTCCACTCTAAAACCTCATTTTGCGAACCGTTTTCGATAACGGTTGCTGTCACATCTAACATAGCCAGTAAATCATCTGGCGAGTATGTGTGCGTATCGCCAGTCGTTTCAAGGTGACTGACACGAGCGATCACTTCGTCTGTCGTATCAAGGTCAGTGACCGATAGCGTCCCTTCGCTTTGTAGACCATCATCGGTTTCTGTTAGCTCCGCAGTCGCACTATCAGTAGGGGTTAAGGTGATTTCCGGCGCATCATTAGAGCCTTCAATAGTCAAGGTAACAAGCTGTTGACTAGTCGCGCCTTGTGCATCAGTCACACTGACTGTATAGGTCAAGACAAGCGTCTCGCCATCAGCCAGATGGTCGAAGGTGGCTCCTTGACTATCAAAGTTCCACTCCACCACCCCTGCTTGGCTGCCAAAGCCAATGACAACATCGGTCACGGCCAACATATCTAACAACTGAGCAGGGCTGTAAGGGCCTGTATCACCAGAGGTTGATACACTATCCACCTCAGCGGCAACCGCTTCGCTTGTATCCAGATCCCCTACGCTGATTTTGCCGTTGTCTACCAATCCACTATTGGTTTCGGTCAAGTTGCTATTAACTTTATCGCCCGCATTTACGGTTATCTCAGGTGCATCGTTAGTGCCGTTAATCGTGAGTGTGACCGTTTGGGTGGCTTGCGCGCCTTCGCTGTCTTCAACTAGCACCTTGTAGATCAGCACCAATTGTTCGCCTTCGGCGAGGTAATCGAAGGTGGTGCCGGCACTGTCAAAGTCCCATTCAATTATGCCGTTTTGGGTCGTACCGTCGATTACGTCGCTGGTGACGGTCAACATGCTCAATAGGTCGGCATTGCTGAGTGTGTCCAGCTCACCCGTGGTGGTTAAACTGTCCACACTGGCCGCAACAGTGTCGGTGGTATCGAGGTCTGTCAGGCTCAATTGGCCACTGTCAGTTAGCCCCGCATCAGTTTCGGTGAGGCTGCTTACAGCTGTATCACCGGCATTTACCGTAATCTCAGGTGCATCGTTAGTGCCGTTAATCGTGAGGGTGACCGTTTGGGTGTCTTGCGCGCCTTCGCTATCTTCAACCAGCACGTTGTAGGTCAGTACCAATTGTTCGCCTTCGGCGAGGTAATCAAAGGTGGTGCCGGCACTGTCAAAGTCCCATTCAATTATGCCGTTTCGGGTCGTACCGTCGATTACGTCGCTGGTGACGGTCAACATGCTCAATAGATCGGCATTGCTGAGTGTGTCCAGCTCACCCGTGGTCGTTAAGCTGTCCACACTGGCCGTAACGGTATCGGAGGTATCGAGGTCTGTCAGGCTCAATTGACCACTGTCAGTTAACCCCGCATCAGTTTCGGTGAGGCTGCTTGCAGCTGTATCACCGGCATTTACCGTGATCTCAGGTACATCGTTAGTGCCGTTAATCGTGAGGGTGATCGTTTGGGTGTCTTGCGCGCCTTCGCTATCTTCAACCAGCACGTTGTAGGTCAGTACCAATTGTTCGCCTTCGGCGAGGTAATCAAAGGTGGTGCCGGCACTGTCAAAGTCCCATTCAATTATGCCGTTTTGTGTCGTACCGTCGATTACGTCGCTGGTGACGGTCAGCATGCTCAATAAATCAGCATTACTGAGTGTGTCCAGCTCACCCGTGGTCGTTAAGCTGTCCACGCTGGCCGTAACGGTGTCGGTGGTATCGAGGTCTGTCAGGCTCAATTGGCCACTGTCAGTTAGCCCCGCATCGGTTTCGGTGAGGCTGCTTACAGCTGTATCACCGGCATTTACCGTGATCTCAGGTGCATCGTTGGTACCATTGATGGTAATGGTGAGTAATGCACTATCGTTACCACCTTGACCATCCGTGATGCTATAGGTGAATACCTCTGTGAAGGACTCACCATCAGCTAGGGCCTGTACAGCAGCAAGCGTATTATCCACTTGATAGGTATAGGCCCCACCTGCACCTACGCTCACAACGCCATAATTACCCGAAAGGCCCGTATCCACGGCTGTTGTTGTCGCTACATGAGTGCCGAAACCAATACCCGTCACATTGAGGGTATCATCATCTCCGTTTTGCTCACCATCGCTTACATCGCCCGGCTGTACCGCCGTGATCACATTACCAGTGACAGCGGTAACATCTGTAGATGCTTCACCTTCATTTACACTAGCTGCATCGTCCTGTGCCATAGGAGCAACATTAGATACAACCCATTCGAAGCTCGATTGTGTCTGTGTTGAGTTTTCATCAGTTGCCGTAATAACGACATTATAAACACCGTTACTAGCCGCACCATTAATGGAGGCATCGCCATCCACTTGGCCACTGATAACACCGGTTGCGCTATTAAGCGTTAAGCCTGCAGGTAAATCATCAGCGCTATAGGTTAGCACTGCACCGTTATCAACATCATCGAATAACCCGGAGATATCAATATCACTAATTGTTTCGCCATCATTGGCTGTCTGGTTGGACAAGCTACCGACCGTCACAGGTACATCATTAGTGCCATTAATAGTGATGGTTAATGTGGCTTCGTCTGTTCCGCCTTGGCCATCGCTGACTTGGTAAGTAAATACATCGTTCAAAGATTGGGACGTATTTAACGCCTGAATACTAGCTAATGCATTATTGACCGCATAACTATAACTACCATCAAGCGAGACACTCAACGTACCGTAAGTACCTACAATATCTGTATCACCCGATATCGCTAATGGTGTCGCTTCCCCAGCCACCCACGCATCTGAACTTAACGTATCAGCGTCGGCGCCGCCATCTTGGTCGTTCTCTGCACTTGTTGGTGAGGTGATGATGACATTCCCAGCAACCGTCGTGCTATCGGCTGGCTCTACGCCTTCATTGACACTAGCCGTATCATCATTCGCCGTTGGATCAACATTACTGACTGTCCATGTAAACACAGCTTGCTCTGTCGCTGAGTTATTATCTGTAGCCGTCAGTGTGATTTGATACTGACCTGGTGTTGCCGTATTTCCACCTTGTGACGCATTTGGCGCGATATCACCAGAGATCACACCCGTTGCTGTGTTGAGCGATAACCCCGCAGGCAGGACATCCACGCTATAAGAGAGCGTGTCAGAGGTATCAGGATCAAGGAAATAGGTGCTGATATCGTATGAAACAGACGCTCCATCAGAGTCTGTTTGCGCAGCAGGCGTTGTTGCCACAGGCGCATCATTAGTCCCTGTTACCACAACACTCAATAAAGACGATGAAGTCGCGCCCTGAGAGTCGCTGACTAATACAGCCAGGGTAGTGGTTGCCGTTTCGCCTGCAGCCAGATAATCAAAGTCAGTGCCTGGATTAAAGCTGTAGCTGCCATCGCCCGCCACCGTAAAAGTACCGCCTGTACTTCCAGATACCGGTGAGTTCAGGTTATTTGTATCATTATCAACCTCGACAACCGATAACGTGTCGCCACTATCGACATCAGTATCGTTACTTAATAGACCTACATTGACCGGTACGGTTAGCGTTGCATTTTCAGAAGTTGCCCCACTGTCATTATTGGCTACCGGTGTATCATTAACGCCTGTCAACGTAATAGTAACCGTAGTTGTTGTGGTGTTATCCGCACTGGTTACAGTAAAAGTATCCGTGCGAGTATCCCCTTGAGCGATGGTTTGAATACTCGTTTGGCTGTTATCAGCGCTGTAGTTCCAAGCACCGTTTTCATCCACCGCCAATTGCCCATACGTTCCGGTTAAGGTTTCCGCTACAAATTTATCTTCACCGGCATCACCATTAGTTCCAGCGGCAAGTGTGCCAGACGTCATCAGTGTTGCGGCATCATCTTCAACAACATCTCCAGTATCAGGGGTTAATACGGGAACATCATCCGTCCCTGTGACTGTTACCGTTAATGTAGTTGTAGCCGTTACACCATCCGCATCCGTGACTTGATACGTAACCTGCGTATCAATTTGCTCACCTACTTTTAAATATTGGAAATCTGAGCCGGGTGAGAATGTATAATCACCATTGGATTCGATAACAAAGACACCGCCGTTATCTCCAGCGACATTTTCACTGACTAGGCCTGCATTGCCGTTTACAGCATTGACAGTTAAGGACTCTACATCAGGATCCGTATCGTTTGTGAGCACATTGCCAGACGCATTTGTGTCTTCATTAACCGTATTTGTATCGGCCTGAGGCGTCGGCGTGTCATTAGTATTTTGAACCTGTAAGAAGCCGCTTAGCGTATTAGAATTTGCAGAGCTTGGGCCGCCCGAAGTGTTGTTATTGTTTCCGTCATTGACGACAAGGTTATAACCACGCACATCGGTATTGGGTGCATCCGATGTATTTGAGAAACGAATAGCTTCTACAATAGTGACAACTTGTTCAGCTGTCGTACCACTAGCTAACTGGATGACTAACTGCCCTGTCGTCGGAGCGGAGGTGGATTGCACGCCCGTTAACCCGCTATCTACCAGCAGCTGATCCGCCGCACTTGCATCCGCAATATTGACTGTTATTGAGCCACCGCCAAAATCATCGCTACCCAGTACTGCATCAATATCTGATAAGGTAACATTACTGAATAAGTTTTCCTCAGCAGATCCTGTACCTTGTCCTGTATTTTCTATTGATACTATTGGCGTTGTGGAGCCTCCGGTATCTCCCGCCACCACTGGCGCATCATTAACCGGATTAACCGTGATTTTCGTAACACCAGGGCTTGCCGAATCGGACCAGGTGCCCGTGGCAGAATAGGAAACATCTACCAACTGACCGTTCTGAGCGGTTTGATCACTATCCGCCACCACATACGACAAGCCAGATACAACACCATGAAAGTCTGCTGCGGGCACAAAGCGTATTTCAGCATCAGGCGCTAACACCAACGCGCTGGTCGATGTTACAGCAGAGCCGACAGCTACCCAGCCCCCGCCGGTGTTATACTGCCACTCGCCCTGAGAAGCAGGGGTGTTATTGTCTATTAGTGCTATACCGCCGAGGTTCGATGCATCACTCCCGTTATTAACGGCCGTATCAGATTGCCCGTCTGTCCCGTCATCATAGCCAGGACCATAAAGTGCTAAAACTGATGTGCCACTAGGCGTGGAGTCTTCGGCAATATCAGCTAGGTCTGCCGAGCTAACTGTAATGGTTGGTGGGTCATTCACCGCATTGACATGGATACCGACATTAGATGTCGCGTCCGACCAGACACTTTCATCAGCACCAAGATCCCCTGTTGTACTTAAATTATAAGTATCAGTCCCGCCGCTGCTTGTGCTTATCGTTGGCTGGCTGTTATCCCCCAAACGGGTCGTCAACTCTCCGGGCTCGCCATTAAAATCGTCGGCCGGTAAGAAGCGCACTAAGGTATCAGCCGTAACAATAACCGCGGCGCTATCAGAAGCGCTGGTACTGATTGACGTCCAACTACCGCCCACAAATACCTGCCACTCCCCTTGTTCGGCGGTGGCGGCATTGCCTGTTATTGCAATAAACGAAAGCGCAGTAGCTTGAGATCCGCTTGACCCTCCATTGTTAGCCGTTTGGTCATCGGTGGCATCCGAGTAGTTACCGGCCAAGAGAGAAGTAAAAGTCTCGCCAGCTGGGGCTGCTATCCCTTCGTTCTCATCTGCCAGAGTAACATCTACCCCTGTATTATCAGGTCGGTCATTTACGTTATTAACGGTAACTGCCACAGCAAGTGTATCGTTTAAAGTGCCGCCATCACCGGTGTTACCGCCATCCGTGACGGTAATGGTTAACGTATCGCTCCCGAAGTAATCAGCGTCAGGTGAGTAACTCGTCGCTGCTAGTAAGGCGTTTAGCTCAGCAAGCGAGGCAGCATTCAGTGTTAACGTCCGCAAATCACCACTTAGGGTTCCGTTACCGCTGCTATCTGCTAGCGTCCCTTCTGTGACGGTAATGCTGATCGTCATACTACTCGTATCAAAATGGTCAGCATCACTGATGGTATAGCCTGACAACGAGAAACTTTGATCCTCATTCATCGCAAACGTTGCATCACCATTCACAACTGGAGCATCATTGGTATTACTAATATCAATTGTGATAGCGCCAGATTCTGTGAGTGCATTCGACTGATCTGTTGTTTGATCACCGTTTGCCAAATCTGAATAGACGATATTAATCACCGCGGTATCGTCAGCATCAGGGTCAGTCGGTGAAAAATTCAATGTTGCTAATTTCGCGTTAATATCCGCTAAGGTGCCCGTCAATGTCAGCGTGCTTGCGGCTGCTTCTCCTGTAACCGAAATAAGCCCATCAGCGTCCCCAGCATTTTGTGAAACGCTCAAAACTACTTCTTGGTTTGCGTTATAGGTGCTTTGACCTTCATCATTAATATCGGCAATGCTCACACCGGTAATATCAATGTTCGTACCTGTATTCAGGGTAAAGTGATCATCGGTTATGTTTAACTGTGGCGCGTCATTAATAGCGGTAATAGTGAGAGAAGTAGACTCTGAATCACTTAACGAAGAACTCGCTCCGTGAACGTCGCTATCCGTTACTGTGAGTGTCAGAGTTTCTGTCCCATTATCTTGATCATCTGGCGTATACAGTACTTGAGCCAAAGCCGCATTAACTTGATCAACAGTCCCGGTCAATGTGATGCCTGTCGTTCCATTACCTGTGACAGCCACGCCTGAGTTCGATGTAGATAAGCTACCGGCAGTGACAGCTACAGTAGCAGTGACTTGTTCATCAAAACTGTCCACATCAGAAATAGAAAGCCCCGTTAACAGTGTTGGGGTGTCTTCATTCACCGTTTGCGCAGCAAGGGTTACAACCGGCGCATCGTTCACTGTAGAAGTAACGAGATTTACCGAGGCACTCGAAACATTGTTGCTTTGCGAAACGGCACTGCCATCATCATTGACTGTGCCGCCATTCGCCGCTGAGCTGTTTGCTTGTAAACGGTCATCAGCGTCCAGCACTAGCACCAACGCTGAATCCAAATCATTGCTTGCCGAGACACCTAGCCCTGTTAACGCTGCTTGCAAATCGGCCAATGACCCTGTTAACGTGATTTGTGTATCAGTACCTGGCGTCCCCGTCACGGTTAAGCCTGTAACATCACTGAGTGTAATTGATGCATCGGCATTAGAAATTTGAGCATCAGCACCGTCATTCAGCGTCAAGGTAACGGTTAACTCATCCGTTTCACCTGCGCCCACACCTAAGCCTGAATCGGCATCACTAATATCCACATCTGATAGAGTAAATGCGCCTCCCAGATCCAGCACATTACTGGTTACAAACGAATCGTTAGGTTGATTAGCCGTAACTTCGGCAGCATCGTTACGTGCTTGGACTTGAATATCAAAAGTACCAACAGCGGTTGTTAATGGCCCATCACTCACTTCAAAAGTAAACTGGTCGGAGCGCGTTTCTGAGCCATCATGCTCATAGCTAATGAAACCATTATCGATATCATCCTGAGTAAACGTACTGCCAACAATGAGTGTTTTCCCATTGAATAAAATGCGTCCATTTTCCGTAAGATTAATTATCTTGAAAGTGGATTGGCGAGTGCTGTTATCAGAGTCTATCGCTGTTAGATGGGATGAGGTGATCACCTGCTCATCCCCCTCACCAACCACTAAAATTTCATTGGCGGTAGTTTCGGTATTTCCATCACTGTTAGTAATAGACTGATCCGGGTCAGTTGATGATGCTGCAATAATTGGCGCATCATTAAACGGTGAAATTTCTAAGGTAACTGTGCCCGTGTCTGATTGATTGTTTGCCGCTGGGTCAGGTGAGCTCGTATCGGGCTCTAATGGATCAGCCGCCGCGGTTAAATCATCACGTACAACATAGGTAAAACTATCAATAAGGTTTGCAGATGTATCCCCGCCACTATGTTGATATCGGATACCACTGGTTCCCCCATCAACAGAGCTGGACAGGATGCTCTGTTCATACCACGCCCCGTCTAGTGTGATAGTTTCCCATGCAGAGTTTGACGCGTTCCAACGCTCCAGAACACCATCTTCGGGTAAGGCTGTAATTTGAAACCAAAGAACGTCAGTTCCACCTTCGCTATTTGGGTCTTCACCCGCATCTAAGGTACTTTGCGAACCATCTTCATCAGACATTTCTATATCTGATAAGCCTATTCGCACTATTCCGTCGTTTGTAGCGGTCGCTTCGGTCAGCTCTACTGTAGTTTCGCCAACATCCGGAGTGTCGTTAATGGGGTATGCGTTTAAGGTAAAGCTTCCAGTTCCTTCATAATTACCACCATTAGTGACAATGAACGAGAAACTACCGTGATGATCTTCACTACCGTTATGCTCGAAAGTAATTCGATTGTTATCTATGTCGTCTTGAGTAAACGAACCATAAGCTTTAATTGCATTGCCGTCCAAGTACAACGTCCCGTTACTGGGTAGGCTACTGACACTGTATACAACCTGTGTGGCGGGAAAGGTATAAGTGTTAGCGGTGAGCGTATAGGAAAGATCGGCACTGGTGATGGTTATAGTGGCTGCTTCATCAAAGTTAGCCCTACCCTGGTTTACAATAGTATCGCTGATGGCTGGAGTAGCATAATCGGCTGGGTCTCCTGTGGTTGATCCAATAATAAAGGTTAACGACCCCGTTTGTAGGTTACCTTCACTGTCTCTCCAGGCACCAGCCTCCCCAGCATTGTCAAACGCGCGGTATTCTGAATCTGACAACGTAAAACTTAGCCCCGTATCAGTTGAGCTGCCATCAGTCGACGTTTGCACATAACGTACTTTACCATCGGCAATATCTGCCACGCTAAAAACGCCACCAACCGGTAGTGCTACCCAATCCGGGACAGCCACTGTTCCTTGATTTAGCTGGATTTGACCGAAGTCAGGTTCAGAGGCAACACTAAAGACAAGCTGCTCATTCGTACTGTCTGGATCAGTAGCGGTTAAATCATCCAGTGTTAGCGTGACTCCTGTGTTACCCGTATCAACGGCGTTAATTGGATCGCCTGTTACTACCGCTATGGGGTCATCATTATTCTCAGTAATGGCAATGGTGACATCACGCGACGTTGTAATCTTAGCTCCGTCGCCCTCACCACCACCGTTATCGGTTATTTGAATAGTAAAAACTGGCGCTACAACATTTGGCTCATCGCCATCGTGAGCAAATGAAAGCAATGCCAACTTATCAGCTGAAAACTGTGCGGCAGCATCACTAATGGAGCTTATTTCTTCGCCCGCATCAACAATGCCATCATTATCGCTGTCTAAAAATAAAACACCGCGATCGGTCAGCCCAGATATATCCGTTATTGCCACTTGAGCGTTACTGGACGCGTCAGCATGTCCTGCCTCAGAATCACTGTAACTTAAACCTAAAGAAGTTGTTTCTCCTTCAAACTGCTCTGGCTCCCCCGTTATTTCAGGGGCGGTATTGAGCGGCAGCAAGTTAACCGACAAACTGGCTGCAGCCTCCCCACCAGCACCATCAAGCACTCTGATATCAAACGAGTCACTATCGCCAGAGGCCACATCACTACCATCATGCACATAGGTCAAACTCGCTAATTGCGACGCGTCTAATGTAGAACCGGGAGCAACAGGAGACCCGCTAAAGTATAACCGTCCATTAGTCGGTAACGAGCCTATCTCTATGATCAGTTGGTCATAACCTTGCTCACCTGACTCAATATCAGGGTCACTTAACCCTAGTGCTTCAATTGAAAATGTGACTGTTGAACTTTCTTGGACCTCTAAAGCAGGATTAGAAAGTATTGGATCATCGTTCACAGGGGTTAACGCAATATTGTAGGTCGCTTGGTCTCGGTCCGTAGCACCTTCCTTTAAAACCATAGCCACAGACAAGTCACCCGTATAGTTACTACCCGGCTGAACCTGAACCCCTGCAAGCGCTGTATTAATTTCCGATGCGGTGCCTGTTAGAGTTAATTGAGTACCTGCATCACTTCCACCTTGCAAGAAAAGGCTACCCGCTGAAATGGCATCTGTATTTAGGGTTAAACGCAGCGAATAATTATTCGAGCCATTCTCATCACTAATAGCAACACCCGCGAGTGCGACAGCGGTGTCTTCCTGACCAGAAGCGGTTGCTACAGACCCATCACTATTAACATCCACATTCGTATTGTCAGTTAATGTCACTGCAGCCGCTGCATCTAAAAGTAAGCGGGACTCTAAAGAAAGCAAGTCGGTCTTTTTCATAATTAATACTACCTGGCAATTAGGTTCAACGTGATGCGTCACAAAACAATGTATAGAAGTGTAGTTAAAACGTGTCGGCCTGCAGGCTTAAAACTGAATAATTTTCAAAAAATTATTAAATGCTAATTGCTAAGATCGAATCAGTAATCCGTGTTACTTAATACACGGTTAATAAGAGCCAATCATTTGTAAAATAAGGGGTTAAACTAAGGTTAATCTTGTTGTGTATTAAATACGAGGCCGGAAAGGAATTCCGAACTCACTAACAAACTGGAGAATTTTTAATGCAGATCCCTTCGCTCAAAACAGTTTTATCTTCAATTGTCATTCTTTCATCGCTTACCACATTGCCTGCGTCCGCCGCTTCAGCCTGTAAAGGCATCTCGCAAAGTGCTTGCGACAATTCAAACTCATGCTATTGGGTATCAGGCTACAAACGAGCTGATGGGGCCTCCGTTAAAGCCCACTGCCGAACCAAAGCTAAATCATCTATTTCTAAAGCAGCCGACAAGAAATCATCGAGCACAAAAACGGCTGCCAAAAAAGAAACTAAAAATTTAACCAATAAAACGGCAAGTAGCGCTAAACAAAAAGCGACAGACACCAAGAAAGCGGCGTCGACCAAAAACACAACTAAGAAAGTAGAATCCTCGACTAAAAAATCGAGTTCATAAGCCGTTATCGAATTGATATCAAGAAAAAAGACGGGGCTAATATAGCCCCGCAGAATGACAAGAACCGTGTAATCACCTGATAAGAAAGCTATCAGATAATTGGGTGAAGCATACCGATAACGAGGTGTTAAGCGGTATGACTTGCGAGCCATTTAAGATTAGTAGAAATGAGAATTATTATCAATACTATTTTTAAATAAATTTACTTTTATCTAAAAAAAGCGAGTTTTGTTAACAAAAAACGGGGATAGAAAAGCGGATAACATGTGGATAAGTCGCAGACTCTATCTTGCAGCCTGCGCTATTGCTGAAAAGTGTTATATTGATGCTTAATTAACCTGATACATCTAACTGCGTTCGCACGGCTTTCCAAAATCGTTTAGACCAATAAGGATTGTCCATTTTAGAAATTGTCACGCCTTTGCGTGATGATGCATGCATGAACTGATCTTCGCCAATATAAATGCCTACATGTCGCTGTCGCGGTGTGGTTTTAAATAAGACTAAGTCACCGGGCTCCATTTCCCAGCGATTTATTTCATCTCCAATTTTCGCTTGCGCTTTAGTCGTTCGCGGTAAATGCACATCGAACAGCTCAGCATACGTGAGTGCTACAAAGGCGGAGCAATCCACTCCTTGTTTTGTGGTTCCACCGTATTTATACGGAGTGCCTTGCCAATCGGCATAGTGCGCAAACAATTTACTAAAAAAGCCTTGCTTTTTAGGTGCTACGGCCTCAATTTCACCAATAGCATAAGATTCTACTACCGTTGCAGGACGCTTAGGAACAGAACACCCAGTTAGCGCAATAACTAACGCACAACACACACTATATCGAACAAACTTCATTAAACGACTACCTATAAAGAGGGCACTGTGCCTTTGTATTTACAGCGGCAGCTTGTGTAATAACACTACCTTAACCGCTTAATATGGGAAGTATAATACTATTCTTTAATTTCAGAGATCTATAGATTGAATAATAACGTTCAGTATAACCAAATGTCTGACCTTGTGTTAAACCATTTGGCCGAGCAACTATACCTGCAAGGTTATTGTGTCGTTAACGACCTTTTACCGTTAACCCTCATCGAGAGTCTAACGAGACGCATAACTCACCCTGACGCGATTCTAGAACCGGCAGGTATTGGACGACTTGATGATCATCATATTAATCAGACGATTCGAACGGATACCATTCATTGGCTTGATCCAAAACACACTATTGATGCACTGTATTTATCCGCTATGGAAGCCCTTCGCTTAGCCATTAACAAGCGTCTATTCCTAGGTTTATTTGATTACGAATCCCACTTTGCGCATTACCCGCCCAACGGATTCTATAAAAAACACCAAGATGCTTTTACCGGACAATCAAACCGGATACTAACAACCGTGTTGTATTTAAATAACCAGTGGTCAGAAAATGACGGCGGTGAGCTCATCATATACAACCTCAGCGGCGATCAGATTATGTGTGTGGAACCCAAGGCCGGATGCTTTGTTATCTTTTTGAGCGATGAGTTCCCTCATGAAGTAATAAAAACGAAAAAAGATCGATACAGCATCGCGGGATGGTTTCGAATTAACAGCTCAACCGAACATAAAGTTGATCCGCCGTTGTAGATGGGTGGAAGAATTATTTCACTCGACATACTATGTGACAGTTATTGAATAAAATGAGACAACTTTTGTTTCGTTGTTGTTCAGGTGCGTTACTTACAATCACATACATCCGATATCTTCTAACATCTGAGGAAATAAGGCATGGCTAAGCTGACCGACATTAAAGGCATTACAGAAGCAAGCGCAACAAAATTAAAAGAAGCAGGCGCGACAACTCAGGAAAAATTCCTTGAGGTTTGTGGTGATAAAAAGGGCCGTAAAGAGGTAGCAAGCGCTTCAGGCTTAGACGAAAAAGATATTTTAGCGTGGCTAAACCGTGCTGACTTGGCACGCATCAAAGGGGTAAGCACAGCTTATGCCGATTTGCTTGAGTTAGCAGGTGTAGACACTGTACCAGAACTTGCGCAACGTAATGGTGCTAACTTACACGCCAAAATGGTAGAAATTAATACTGAGCAATCCATCGTTGTTCAAATGCCTTCTAGCAACCAAGTTGAAGGCTGGGTAACTCAAGCTAAAGAGCTACCGCGCGCTATCCACTATTAATATCTCATCATTTAACGGCAAGTCACCCGTACTTGCCGTTTCTGTTCTGCCCTACTGCTGACAAATCTGGTAGCATGTTCTCTTTATTGACTATTGAGATTAACTGCCTGTGTTCACTGAATTCAACCTTGACGAGCGTTTATTAAAAGCGCTGGATTCACTCTCTTTTACTAAGCCAACAGACGTACAGCGAGAAACTATTCCTCTGGCGCTAGCGGGTAAAGATTTACTAGTAACAGCAGAAACAGGCAGCGGTAAAACCTTAGCGTTCGGGTTACCATTGTTGCAACGCTTGCAGACTAATAAACAACCCAATTTAGGTGCTCGCGCGCTCATACTTGCCCCTACCCGGGAGCTGGCGATACAAATTCAGGAAGAGATCGCTAAATTTGCCAAATTCACTTTTATCAATGCAGATACGGTTTGCGGCGGAGAGCCGTTCAAGCCCCAAGCAGCTCGTTTACGTAAAAATCCTGAAATATTAATAGCAACGCCAGGCCGGTTAGTTGAGCATTTAGATAGGCAGAGTATTTCCCTTGAAGACATCGAGGTTCTCATCTTAGATGAAGCAGACCGTATGCTTGAGATGGGATTCGAAGAAGACATGAATCGCATTATTTCAGCCTGCCCTGAAGAGCGGCAATCGCTGCTGTTCTCTGCAACACTGGGCCATAAAAGCATGTCCTCTGTTGTTTCATCCTCACTAAAAGATCCCGAAAACTTAATGCTCACCAGCCGCCGAGCTGCGCACATTAACATTGCACAGCAAATAATCCCGGCTATTGATAACAGTTTGAAAGATAAGCAATTAGTCTGGCTACTTACACATGAGACTTATGAGAAAGCGATTGTCTTTGTCAACACAAAAGTACAAGCCGATCGTCTATCGGGCTACTTACGCTACAACAAGTTAAAAGCGGGTGTTATTCATGGGGATCTCACCCAGGAACAGCGCAAGCATGCAATGAACCTGCTAAAAATTGGGAAAATTGACATCTTGGTTGCCACCGATGTAGCCGCGCGCGGTCTGGATGTGGACGGTATCGACCTAGTTATCAACTATGAAATGGCACGCAAAGGTGACGAACACACTCACCGTGTAGGAAGAACGGGTCGCGCAGGGCGCCAAGGCTTGGCGATTTCACTCATCAGCCCTAATGAATGGAACCTCATGTCAAGCATTGAGCGTTATCTCAAGACTCACTTCGAGAAACGTACCATTAAAGGCCTTGAAGGTAGTTATTTGGGGCCGAAAAAGCTGAAAGCCTCTGGCAAAGCCGCAGGGCCAAAAAAGAAAAAGACAGCGGAGAAAAAACTAAGTAAGACAAAAGCGGCGCCTAAGAAGAGAGCCGGGAAGCGGCCTTCATCTCCGTCGGCACCGATTGATGATGGTTTTTCCCCTTTCAAAAAGCGATAGAAAATTACGATTACAGGGATCACTCCACACGCTTAGCCGACATAAGCTGTGGAGCTGTGGAGCTCTGAACCATCGACAATCACTCAACGCCAAACGCAATCAATCATCATTGGGCTTATCGGTTCCTCTCACGCTGCTTAGCAGGCTATCCTGAGCGTCTTGGCAGAAGGCAATAGCTTGCTCTATTGGTAATGCAGGAGCTAGCCAATAACCTTGAATGTATTCACACCCAAAAGAACGAAGCACATCAACTTGCCCATCGTTTTCGACCCCCTCTGCTATCACCCCTATATTGAGCGCCGTCCCCATTTTAACAATGACCTCGACCAGCGTTCGATCTTGCTCATCATGCAGTAAATCCTGAATGAAGCTTTTATCAATTTTTAAGTAGTTAACGGGGTAGCTGCGTAAGTAATTAATAGCCGAGTAGCCTGTTCCAAAATCGTCTACAGCAAATTCAATCCCCATTTTCCGAAGCGCGGACACAACATTGATTCGATTGACATGCTTATCCATAAATAAAGATTCGGTAATTTCGAATACTAGTTTACGGCAATCGATACCGTTTTCTCGAATGATCGCTTTCCACTTCTCGTAAGCGCGAGTCGAATAAAACTCATTCACCGAACGGTTGATAGCAATCTGAATATCAATATCATTTTCCATAAACTTACGGTGATCTTTACACGCTTGTTTAAGGACCCAGTTACCGAGCTCTCGAATGGCACCGGTGCGCTCTGCGATTGGTATAAACTCATCGGGTTGCATCAGCCCTTTGTCAGGATGCTTCCAGCGGATCAACGCCTCACATTTAACAATACGACCACTATTTAAGCTCATGATGGGCTGGTAATGCAGAACGAATTGGTTCTCTTGAATACCTTTTAAAATGTTATTGTGCACATCCAGAAAATGCTCGGCTTCATCTTGCATGCCCTCATTGAAAAAGAAATATCCGTTGCGACCTGCACGCTTGGCAGCATACATCGCCTGATCAGAGTGTAGTAATAAGCTTGATACGTCATCTCCATCCAGAGGATACATGGCAATCCCCATACTGGCGGAAATGCTGTATTGGCGGTTATTCATATTAAAGGGCTGAGTTATCTTTTTCTGCATTTTCTCGGCCAGTAAATCCGCTTGAATTACGTCTTCGATATTCCTTAATACAACCACAAACTCGTCACCAGCCAAACGAGCTACAATATCGCTATCACGCGCCGATTGTTTAAGCCGATCAGAGAACTCGATCAGTAGCTGATCTCCTATGGCATGGCCTGCGCTATCATTTATTTGTTTAAAGTAATCAATATCTATAAAGAAAACGGCGAAGCCTTGCTCTTCACGCTTTACTTCACGGATTAATGAATTAAGGCGTTGACTAAAATGATACCGGTTTGGCAAGCCCGTTAGCACGTCGTAATTAGCACGGTAATTCGCTGTATTGACCGCACGTGTTTTGTCGTTATAAACCCGACCTAACAAAAAAACACCACAAGCAATGAAGCCAGAAACAACGACAGACAGCCCCCACATCATCCATAATCTAGAACTAGGAACGGACCACCCTTCAACTGGAGTAGCGGCTAAAAACCAACGTTTGATAGGTAACTGAATTACATCGATAACAGGTTCTTGTTCCAAGACGGAAGAATCACCAACGAACACAGTTTTCATGCCCCCTTCGTCACCTAGCTCCCCGACGGCTACTCGATAGCCCCCTAGATCACTTTCATTTAGAAGCGCAGCAAATAAATCATTTTGATCAATTAATGCTGACACGATCCCCCAAAAAAAAGGCTCTTCATCGGTTTCAATGAATATAGGATAACGCGCAACAATCGCTGTTGAATCATCGCTCAATACTTGAGGGGGCGAAACCGCTAAGTTACGATGCTTTATAGCCTCTTGAATAAGTGGCATTTGTCGCGAATAAACATTGTAGCTAGTGCCAATTAAATGCTCTTTTCCTTCCGACGGAAAAATGTACTTAATGGTTAGGTCTGGAGCGATATTGAGATGTGTGAGCAATTTATTTTCTAATAAAAGTTCACGCGCAACAGTCGGGAAATGTTCTTCAGATAAATCCATATCAACGGCAACTTCAGCTTTTAGCGCTTTAAGTACAGCTAAAACTGAGTTGATATCCCGCTCGATTTGAGCACGAAACACACCGACTTGCCCAAGCGAAGATATTTTCTGCTCTGCAATAATTTGATCAGATTCACTTTTAATGAAAAAGTAAGCTAAAACCAGCAACAAGAGGAAGATAACACCTCCTGTCAGCGCTGGGAGCTTAACTAAAAAGTGAATAAATTGCTTAGTAAAACTCATATTCCCTGAGCTCACTTATTATTTGGTGTTAAAGACTCCGAATACAGCTATTAGTAGCAGTACAGACGTTCCGTGCCTGACGACCACCAACTCTTCGATTGTTTAGCAAGGCGACACCCTACCGATATCTATCACCCTGCCACATTAAAATAACGGCATAACTATGCAGGCGTACAAGCATACAATTAACCGCGCATTTAGTATGAATATAACTATAGAACTTAAGTATCGATTTTAACAATAAAAACAGAAAGAATGTGATGAGCAGCATCAATTAGAATCAAGAAACTACAACATTAAGGAATTAGCTTCAAAAAAGTATTCGCTTTACGCCGCTCTACGTTGGCTAAAATGCGTTTTTTGGCGGGCTCATCAGCTTGAGGCCAGCTGCGTATCTCGCTTAGCGAGCGTAAGCAACCGATACAAATATCTTTATCGTCGAGGCAACAACGGCGCACACAGGGAGAGTCAATCATGAACAGAGGATACAAAAAAGGCGCGCTTTTGCACACCTTTTTCAGCTGCAGGGCAAAAGTATTAACTTTAGCCCTACTTCGTTTTTACTTAGTACGAAGAATATCGCGTATTTCGCTTAATAGAACTTCTTCTTTAGTAGGCTCAGGATCTGCTTCTGGCTCTTGCGGCGCTTCTTCTTCCTTGCGCTTCATAGAGTTGATTGACTTAATCGCCATGAAAACAGCCATCGCTACAATCAAGAAATCCAGTACTGTTTGGATAAATTTACCGTAGTTAATCGAAACAGCCGCTATTTCACCTTCAGCAGGCTTCAAAATATAGGCCAGGTCAGAAAAGTCGACCCCACCCATTAACATACCGATTGGCGGCATAACAATATCACCCACAAATGATGATACGATTTTACCAAAGGCTGCCCCAATGATAATACCCACCGCCATATCCATGACGTTGCCTTTAACTGCAAATTCCTTAAATTCCTTTATAAAGCTCACAGTAGTTTCCTCTTAGTTATTTTCGACCATTGTCGTATTTCCAGATGAACAATTCGTGAATCAGCCTTAACGACCTAGCATTCCTTTAAGCGCAGCTGGTAAATCGGCTGGTAAAATCACCGTTTTCGCATTATCTGACTGCGACATAGCTTGTAATGCATCAACATATTTTTCACCTAATATATACATCACAGGTAACTCGTTACCTTGAATAGCGCCTGTAACTTTACCAATCGATACTTGGCTTGCCTCAGCTAAGACAATTTGCGCTTCCGCATCACGTTTGGACGCCTCAAGACGGCCTTCTGCCTCGAGGATAGCGGCAGACTTTTCACCATCAGCACGTGTTACGCGAGCCCGTCTTTGACGCTCTGCGGCTGCCTGTTCTTCCATGGCTGCCTGCATCGTTCCTGATGGTGTAATATCTTGAATTTCAACTGTTTTTAGCGTGATACCCCAATCTGAAATATCATCCGAGATAGCTGATTTAAGCTTAGCTTTTATTTGGTCTCGTGATGACAAGGCATCATCCAGTCCCATTTCACCGACGATTGAACGTAACGATGTTTGCACTAGGTTTTGTATCGCTAAAATATAATCTTCGACGCCATATACCGCTTTTTCAGGGGAAACAATATTAATGTAAGCAACGGCATTCGCAATAATAACCGCATTATCTTTGGTGATAACTTCTTGTGACGGAATATCCATCACAATATCTTTAGTCGTGACGGTATAAGCCACTTGATCAATATACGGAATAATTATTTTAAGGCCGGGGCCTAATGTTCTAGAAAACTTACCTAAACGTTGTATTACAAACTTACTACCTTGAGGCACTATTTTTACACTCGAAAAAATAGTGACTATAACTACCAACAAAAATATACCGGCAACTATTAAACTTTCCACACGAAACTCCCTTTTATAGACATTAAAATATTTACTAATTTTAGCGTTTTTCCACTAGTAATGTATTACCAGATAATTCACTAACAATTATACGATCGCCCAGTTCAACTGGCTCTGAACATATAAATTCCCACTCATCATCACCCAGCAAAGGGGTAGTAAAGCGTGCTACACCGCGGCTTTGTTCTGTGGGTCGCTTGATGACCTGCCCTGTTTCGCCTGAAATAGCCTCTTTTGCCATCCCGGCTTTTGTATGGTCTTTGAAACGCGGCGATAAAATAATAAACCAAAGCGCAGTGAAGATAGCCGAAGACACGGCCCAAATGAAGAGTTGCCAATTAATTGCTAAATCAGGTGAGAGCCAAAGCAAGAAGGAGACTACAAAGCCACCTAGCCCAAACCAAAAAATGGTAAAGCTGGGTATAAATATCTCAGCGGCCATTAATACCATGCCCAACACAAGCCAATGCCATGGTTGCAAAACAATATCCATAGGTACATCCCTATCCGTTAACTGATGCAGGGATTGTCTATCGCTTTTGCAGCCTAAGCAACTGATTAAATTCTGCGTTGCTTATCAAACCATATTTAATCGTGCTTTTTTCTAAAATCACATACCTACGAGAAAAAATCGCCTTACTAAAAAATGGATGTAGTGATCTCTACACCAGCTATCTTTTTAGTAAGGCTGCGAACTAACCGCCGGCTCCCATAGGTGGAGTAGATTTGTCCGGTGTAAGTAGAACGGCTACATCATTAGTGCCTAAACGCGAACAGATTACCGAGGTGGTCTTTAGTTCCTGACTATCCATTACTATGGAAGGGCTCGTTTTTTGCGCACCGTTTAAGAAATCAGCATTAATCGATACAACCCGGTTACCCTGTCGAACAAGCCCCACATCTCTGAGTAGGCGATCATCAAGATGTTCCATTGATTGATAAGTATATGCTGCAGCCGCACGCTGTTGGAGTGCATCGAAGCCCGCTTTAATTAATCCTAAAAATGTCATTTTCTATCTCCTTTAGACATTATGAGAGTAATGCCGAGAAGATCTTCGCAGGACTTAGGTAGGGAGTAGAGCACCTTGGACCGCGAAGAGTTTCGCGGCCAAATAAAAATCAGAACACGCGAAAACACGAAATACGCATAAACGGCTTAACCGCTGCGTTATTTCGAATAATCGTATGTGAGACATAAAATGTCATTCTGACTTCCTAAAATTTGTAGTGTATGAGACTTAGCTTGACTACACGGCCTCAACCAGAGCAAAAAGGATCATGCATCTGAAAGGCATGTTATAACTAAATCACCAAAGCTTATAACAGTTATAACGGCTACACAGCCCTGCTGTCAACCTAAACGCCGCTATCCATGAGTCACTAGTCTGCGTTACTATAGCGTACTTACGAAAGGCGCCTTAATGCATATTTTTGCCCCTCAGGCCCCGATCTCATTTACGACCTTAACTTCCCGGCACCGTTTCACTTTCAACAAGCTATGATGATCTGCTATGACTGCGTTTTCTGACCTACATTTATGCCCTGAACTGCAATTTACACTGCAATCATTAGGCTACGACAAGCCTACGCCTATCCAAGAAAAGGCTATCCCGCTAATTTTAGAAGGCAAAGATTTGTTAGCAGAAGCTCAAACCGGCACTGGCAAAACAGCCGGGTTCGCGCTTCCGATGATAGAAAGGCTTAGCAAAACCCCAGCCGACCCAGATTATCATCATATTCGCGGTCTGGTACTTACCCCCACACGCGAACTAGCGGTCCAGGTTGGTGACCACACACTCGCCTATGGTAAACACCTAGGTATGCGAGTTATATCGCTGTACGGGGGAGCTCGGTTTGATAACCAAATCCGTAAAATGAAACGCGGAGCCGACATATTAGTTGCAACACCCGGCCGCTTATTGGAAATGGTCAGCCAGAAAAAGATTTCTTTAGCACAGGTAGAGATACTCGTACTAGACGAAGCTGACCGCATGCTGGATCTGGGCTTTATTCACGATATTAAAAAAATCATGTCTTTTATCCCTGCACAACGCCAGACACTCTTATTTTCGGCGACCTTCAGCCCCGCTATAGAGTCGCTAGCCGATACGTTATTAAAGTCACCGGTTAAAGTCAGCACATCTACTCGCAACACTACCGCTAAACTGGTGCAGCAAAAAGCGTATAAAGTCGATAACAGTGATAAATCCGACATCTTGAGTTTTTTAATTGACGGTTGCCAATGGTCACAAACACTTGTTTTCACTCGCACAAAACGGCGAGCTGACATGGTATGCGACTATTTAAATGCCGAAGGTATTTCGGCTGTCGCCATGCATGGCGACAAACTCCAGCGTGAGCGAAATGCCGCACTCAGTGCATTTGTAAATGGCGAAGTGCGTGTCATGGTAGCAACCGATGTAGCGGCCCGAGGCTTAGATATTGAATCCTTACCACAAGTGATTAACTATGATCTGCCCAACCTGCCTGAAGCTTACGTACACAGAATTGGCCGCACAGGACGAGCGGGAAAAGAAGGCACAGCTATTTCTTTGGTCGCACCTGATGAGAAAAACTACCTCGCTGATATCTGCCAGCTCATAAGCAAGCAAATCCCTTTACAAGCCGTCCCCACAATTGAGAACGGCAAGCTGATTGATGCCAAAAAGTCAGCGCATAATCCGCCCCCTAAACGGCGCAAAAATAAGTCTGGAAAAGCCAACCATTTAAAAACTAACCGAACCAAGGCTGCAACGTCCAAAAAAGTGCCTAACGAGTCAGTTACGCAAGAGGGTAACGGCAAAAATACTTCGCCTCGTCGCCATGCCGGCCGACGCTCTCTTTTTGATCATTAATCAGGAATAGCAGCCATGTGGCTTTGGATACCCTTTACGATTTTCGCTGCTTTTATGCAGTCTTGGCGCAACGCTTTTCAAAAACAACTCAGTCAAGATGTGAACACTACCGGTGTAACACTGGCTCGCTTTATTTATGCAGGCCCATTGGCCGCTTTATATGTACTTGCATTGTATACGTGGCAACCTGTCGCCATGCCGCATTTAAGCGGTCTATTTTGGGTGTATGTCGTATTAGCTTCCGTCGCGCAAATATTTGCCACTAGCTTAATGGTTATGCTGTTTCGCTTGCGTAACTATGCGATAGGCGTGGGATTAGCAAAAAGTGAAGCCGTAATGGCCGCTATTTTGGGCGCCCTATTCTTTGGTGCTCCGCTCAGTGCCTTGGCCTGGATGGGTGTATTTATTGGAGGCTTAGCCATTTGGTTAATGAGCAATCCCGGATCATTTAGGGATATTTCCCTATCAACAGTCGTCACAGGGCTAGGCAGTGGGTTATGTTTCGCTTTAACCGTTTTATGGGTACGCGAAGCCAGCTTACTTTTAGAACTACCCTTCCCCTACAGCGCCGCTTGGGTACTCGTGGCGGTTATAACCACACAAACAATAATTCTCATTAGTTGGCTCTTAATGAGGGATAAGCAGACACTTGTCGCTCTTTGGAAAAGACCAAAGCTTACTCTGACCATTAGCCTATTTAGCTGTTTAGGATCATTGGGGTGGTTTACCGCCATGAGCTTACAAACAGCCGCTATGGTAAAAACATTAGGGCAAATAGAAGTGTTATTCACCCTAATGATTTCTGTTGTTTGGTTTCGCGAAAAGCTAAAACCAAAAGATAAAATAGGGTTAGCATTAATTGTTATCGGCGCTATTTTTGTGATGCTTGCTTAGTCAAACCATCGCTATACAAGCCAATACGCTGAGCAATTTGATTTACAGTACCTTGCAACGCAGCTGATTATTATCAGCAAATAACAGGAGAACAGCAGCGCCTTTGTTCTCCTGTTATAAAATGGGTCCTTACCCTTCACTCTCTATGACGATTTTACCGAAATGTTTAGCCTGAGCCATCCAGTGATAAGCATCTATCGCTTTAGAAAAAGGAAAAGACTTATCAATTTCTGGATGAATCTGATGTGCTTCCATCGTTGAGACCAGTTGTTCGAGCATAGCTGTACTACCAACATAGATGCCTTGAATCCTTAATAAATTAAAAATAGTCATCAGGCTAATTGGGGGGCTCTCTAAACCGGTAAGAATACCGATAAGTGATAAGGTACCATTAGGCTTTACACAAGCGGACGATTTCTCGAACGTACCAGCACCGCCTACCTCAAGTACATTATCCACACCTTTACCATGAGTGATTTTTAGAACTTCCTCCTCCCAGTTAGGATGAGTTGAGTAGTTCACTGTAAAGTCGGCACCTAATTCTTTTGCACGCGCCAACTTTTCATCACTGGATGATGTGATAATCGTTTTAGCACCTAACGCTTTCGCTATTTGCAATCCAAAGATAGATACGCCACCCGTACCTAACAACAAAACAGTGTCATTTGGCTTTAACTCACCGACAGAAACAAGGGCATGCCATGCTGTAGTCGCTGCACAAGGAAGCGTTGCCGCTTCTGCATAAGAAAGGTAATCAGGAATTTTTACGCTGCAGTCAGCTTTGAGAATAAAGTACTCGGCAAGAACACCATCGATACTTCCTCCCATAGCAGAATTTAGTCCCTCGTCATCAATTTTTCCCTTTTTCCATGCTTGGAAAAAATTACCAATAACTCGATCACCCAATGCAAAGTTAGTCACTTCACTACCGACACTGACCACCTCACCCGCTCCGTCTGATAGGGGAACAATAGGGCGAACGTCATTTCTAACATAACCACCCATGGTAATTAACATGTCCCTATAGTTGAGTGAACATGCCTTCATCTTTACGAGAATTTCATCTGAAGCTGGAGTAGGAGTATCCATGACTACTTGCTCGATAGCATCAATACCGTCAGCGGTTGTTACACGATATGCCTGCACATTTTATCTCCTAGAAAGTTGACTACTAAATTAGGTTTACATGCATAAATACGCGCTGCAACTACTTACTTGGCAAACCAATGCCATTTACCTGCGAACTCATTCTAAAGTAGGTCGACCTCATAAAAGTCAACGAGTGGACTAAAATTGAACAACTCACTGCTTCCAAATGTTGAGACAACCTTATACACTGGAAGAAATGTTGCAGTGCAATATAAATACATTGCACCCCACTTAATCAGAGGCACGCGAGGGTTTTACAATGTTGTATCACCTACACCATACAATTAATCAATCGGTACAACCTATCCATTTATGGGCACAAGCTTGCAGTAAGCAACTGAAACAGCCATGGATGCTGCCGTTTCGATTTAATGCATTTACTAACACAGCATTAGCTAGCCTAGAGTTGATTGAACGTTGCACTGACAATTATGAAAAGCCTGAGTTTGGCTTGCACAACACCGAAATTAACGGTGAAGAAGTCCGTGTGCGTGAGGAAGTAGCCTACTCTTTACCGTTTTGCGACCTGCTGCACTTTCGCCGCGCCGGTTCATACAACCACCCCAAAGTCTTGCTAGTAGCGCCACTTTCAGGCCACTACGCCACATTGCTACGCGGAACCGTAGAAAACTTTTTGCCAGATCACGAGGTTTATATCACTGATTGGCAAAATGCGCGCGACGTACCCACACGCGAAGGCAGCTTCAGCTTTGATGACTATGTACGTTATCTTATCGAGTTCATGGAGTTCCTAGGCCCTGAAACAAATGTTATTGCCGTTTGCCAGCCAAGTGTACCGGCTGTTGTCGCTGTTACCATCATGTCAGAGCGCAATAACCCCAACCTACCTAAGACGCTCACGCTAATGGGTGGCCCCATTGACACTCGTTTAAACCCGACAGGTGTCAATGATTACGCCTCCGGCAAAGATTTAGAATGGTTCGAAACCAAAGTCATCTGTACCGTCCCTGGTGAATTCCCGGGTGCGGGTCAACGCGTATACCCCGGGTTTATCCAACTTTCAGGTTTCATGAGCATGAATATGGATAACCACATCAACAAGCACTTTAAGTTCTTTGGGGATCTTATCAAAGGTGATGGAGATAGCGCCGAGGCACATCGTACTTTTTACAATGAATACCTTGCCGTCATGGATTTACCGGCTGATTTTTACTTAGATACCATTCGAAAAGTGTTCCTTGAACACCGCTTGGCAACCGGCACAATGATGTTTGAAGACCAACAAATCGACACCAAAGCCGTTAAAAATGTCGCACTCCTTACCATTGAAGGTGAAAACGACGATATCACTGGCAACGGCCAAACCAAAGCCGCGCATGATGTGCTGAGCAGCATACCTGACAGCTTAAAAATGCATTATGAACAGCCTAATGTTGGACACTATGGCATTTTTAACGGCCGCCGCTTTCGCCAAGAAGTATCTCCGGTAATCAAAAACTTTATTAAAAAGCATGCTGATATAGCACCGGCAAAAGTAGAGGAAAAAGCGCAGCCTACCCCAGCTAAAACAGCGAGCGTCACTGCTGATACCCCTTCGGAAAAACCAGAATCCAGCAAGCCGGCTGCTCCTAAGACGACCACTCGCGCTAAAAGAGCGACGTCAGCCAAAGCGACCACATCGAAAACAGAAACTACTGCTCGGAAGACAACGGCCAAACGTGCGACGCCTGCTAAAACAACGGCAACCAAACCTGCACAACCTAGCGCGGCAAAAAAAGCGGCATCTAGCACGGCCAAGGCTCCAGAAACAAAAACGGTAACGGATACCGCAGCGGATAAAGCAACTAAAGCGTAATTACTCTTTGCGTATAGGCTCACAAAAAAGCCCCGCTAAATTAGCGGGGCTAGAGCCAAGAGACGGCTTCAACGATTGCTCCGTTAAACGCTCTGTTTATTCATCTTCAAAATGCCCTGCGGCAGCAAATCCACCACCCTGATATCGCACGGCAGGATCATTAGGGTCTACTTTCTCGTTAACGATATAATCTTCTTGCTCAAAAACTACAGAGCTATCCTCTGGACTCCAACCAATGTAAGAGGCTTTACGATTATCCCACCAAACAGCTGGATTATCTGATACCCCATAAATCACGGGACACCCTAAGCGGTCCGCCGCAAAAATCTTATGAATCATACGTGTAAAATCCGCTTCGCTCATCCAAGTAGCTAACATTCGCTTATTAAGGGGTTTCTCAAAACATGACCCTATACGTACCAACGCAGACTCAATACCGTACTTATCGTAATAATAACGCGCCAACAACTCACCAAAACCTTTCGATACACCGTACATACTGTCCGGTCGCATTGTGCAATCAGCATCGAGTAGGGTTTCGCGTTCATGAAAACCAACCACATGATTTGAACTTGCGAATAAAATGCGTACTTTGTTTTGCTTGCGGTTAGCTTCATATAAATTGTAAGCACCCCGAATATTGCCATTTAGAATGTTTTCAAGCGTATTTTCAGTGGAAACCCCGCCCAAATGGATTACCGCGTCACACCCTGTTAACAGCGAATAAACGGCGTCGTAGTCACCTAAATCGCATTGAATAAACTCTTCATGCGCGGCAACATCAGTAATCGGCACTATGTCAGTCAAACGAATGCTCTCCGCCCAACCCTCCAGCGTTTTACGCAACGCCTTACCTAGGTTGCCACCTGCGCCGGTTAACAATACTTTTTTCATGTCAATTCCTCTTATTTTTTCAACCTAGCATTTAAAGACCAATCCACTGCGGCAGTAACATAGACACAGACGGAACAAACGTAACTAACATTAGTGCACCTAATATTGCCAAATAAAAGGGCCAAATAGTTCTGAGCGCTTTTTGTATTGGCACCTCCCCAATCGCACACCCCACAAATAAACAACCACCCACAGGTGGCGTACATAACCCCAAGCCTAAGTTCATCATTAACATCACGCCAAAATGAATAGGATCCATACCTAGGCTTACCGCCACCGGCAAAAAGATAGGCGTACAGATCAAAATCAATGCAGCCATATCCATAATCATGCCCAACACCAATAACATGACATTCATAATCAGCAAGATAACTATTGGATTATCTGAAATAGAGGTTAGTGAAGAGGCTAGCACTTTAGGTACTTCATACATCGCTAACATATAACCAAATGCTGACGCGCACCCTACAAGAATCATGACCATTGCTGTCGTTTTAACCGAACGAATAACTGCTACCCAAAACGCTGACAAGCTCAAACTGCGATACACTAAGCCGGTAATAAGAACCGCATAAATGGCGCCGATTGCCCCCGACTCGGTTACCGTGAAAATACCCGAAAGAGCACCGCCAACAACAATAACCGCCGTTATTAACCCCGGAACCGCGCCGAGAAAAGAAAGCAAAATAACTTTCCAACCTGGGAACTCTTCCGTGGGATAGGCATTTTTGACAGCCACATAACGCGCGGCAACCGCGAGTAAAACGCACATCAATAAACCAGGAACGACCCCAGCGATAAAAAGATTGGCAACAGAAATGCCACCGCCGGCAGCTACCACATATAAAATCATATTATGGCTAGGGGGTATCATTATCCCGGCGATCGACGAAGTAACCGTGACATTGACTGCATAGTCAGCACTGTATCCTTTCTTTTTCATAACCGGAATCAACAACGACCCCAACGCAGACACATCCGCTACAGCCGAGCCCGAGATCCCGCCAAACAACATACTTGAGAACACGTTCACTTGGCCTAACCCACCACGCATCCAGCCTACAGCTGCCGATGCTAAACTTACTAAACGGGCAGCAATGCCACCGTGAAGCATAAGCTCGCCGGCAAAAATAAAGAACGGAATCGCTAATAACGAAAAAGCAGACATCCCCGAGACGTAACGCTGAAAGCCGATCATCAAAGGCAGGCCTTCATACATAAAGGAAGCGATTGCCGAAATGCCTAGGGCAAAGGCAACAGGCACCCCTGACAAGGTAAAAAGAGCAAACAGCCCTAATAAAATAGCAAGACCCATTAAGAAGACTCCTTAACGACAGAGGCAAATTGATGCTGACCGCGAAAGGCCGCAGGAATGCGACACAACGAGAAAATCAAAATAAGTGCACCAGAAAGCATCATGGGGATATAACGCAATCCGTCTGGTATACCGAGCAATGGGATCGATTTAGTCCATGCAAACATGACTAAACCATAAGCCTGCCAAGCCATTAAGCCGCCAAAAAATCCCATCAATAGGTCAATTAAAACTGACAGCGCAATTTTTCCTCTCGGCGGTAATAACACTGAAAACAAATCGACATTTAAATGTGTCCTTTGGTGCACCCCCACGGCTGCCCCTAAAAAAGTGATAGTGACCACCATCAACAGAGCAACCTGCTCTACCCACGTAGGGGTATCGTTCAGCACATATCGCCCGTAAACCAGCCAACCAAACGAAGACACCAGTATCACCATGCATACACCAGATACGGCTAAACACAGCCATGCTATCGTATCCAACACCCGCTTAAGCGGCGTTGATTCAGGTATTTTATTGATCATAGTTTTCTCAAGACAAACGAAACTAGGCGGCCTCGCTAACTGGCAAGGCCCGCTAAAATTTTAAGAAGCGTTAGCTATCGGTAAACACTACGCCCCTTAACAAGGCCACTTTTATGGAGTCGCTTGGATTTCTTTAACGATAGGTGCCAGTGCAGGATTCTTTTTAATCGCCATCTCATAAACCGGTTTCATCGCCGATTGAAAAGCGGATTTATCGTCTATTTCGTTATAGTTCACTCCCGCATCAAGCACTGCCTGTTTGCTCTTTAGGTCACGTTTGGCCCAAAGATCACGTTGAAGCGTTGCGCTTTCACGTGCGACTTTTTTTAGCGTCTCTTGATCCTCAACTGATAATTTTTTCCACGCGGTAGTACTCACACACAGGCACTCAGGCAAAATAAGGTGCTGCGTGGCTGAATAATACGGTGATACCTCGTAATGGTTACTCGACTCATAAGATGGCCAGTTATTCTCGGCACCATCAACCACCCCTGTTTTCAGCGATTGATAGACTTCCGAATAAGCCATAGGCGTTGCATTTCCACCCAAAGCCTCCACCATGCCTACATATAGATCATTATTCATAACACGGAACTTCATCCCCTGAATATCCGCTGGCGAATGTATTGCTTTAGACGTGTTATAAAATGAGCGTGCTCCCGAGTCGTACCACGCTAAGGAAATAACGCCTGTTTTAGCCATTGCATCGCTTAACGATTGCCCAACGGGTCCATCCATAACACGGTGCATATGCTCAACGTCTTTAAAAATAAACGGTAACGAAACTACATTTACCTCAGGAACTGACGCCCCTAGTGGCCCTAGATTAAACCCCGCAAAATCAATTCCCCCTATTTGCATTTGTGAGATGGCATCTTCTTGGCTGCCTAGCACCGCATTGTTATAAACACGCCCGCTGATGCGTCCCTCTGTACGCTTTTCAGCTTCCGTAATAAAAAACTCCATTGCATGCGAAACAGGGTAATCTTCTGTATGGATGTTCCAGCCTTTCCAGGCTGCTTGCGCACCAACGCTACTGAGTGCTCCCACCAACATAGTGGTCATGAACAAGGCGGATGAGGTCTTTCTTATCATTATTATTCTCCTAATTAGCTCGTTTTATTTTTATGAGTGCAAGGGCTGCCCGAGTACACCTCTATATTTGTAACATGACACAAAACCAAAAAACAACAAGTTGTACTATGTCATTCATCATTTTTTTAATTACCCTTATCCTTACCACTGCCCACCCAATGGTTTTTTGTCAGCTTTAAAAAAGTATGGCATGAAAATAAACTGCTTAATTATCAGTAATTTATAGACTTAAAATTTTATTTTTATTAAAAACTTCTTTTCCTGACGACCTAAAGCTTTACTCGTTGCCAATCACCACACTCGGTCAATCAGTTAACTATTGACTAGGAAACCACAGTCATACTATCTTTAAAAGACAAAAACTATAAGTCATACCATAACAATCATATCAACCCGCACAGGTCACTTATGCAGATAGCCAGTATCCATACTCATCTCCTTTCTCAGCCACTGGATCAGCCATTTGAATCCGCCACCATGAGCTTTACGACTCGGCAACACTTAATCGTTGAGATTCGATGCGACAATGGACTAATTGGCTGGGGGGAGTGCTTAGGCCATGCCGACATAAATCAGGCCATTGTTAAAGCGATGGCACCCTCATTAGTGGGAAAAAACCCGCTAGATATAGAGCGGCACTGGCTCATGCTATACAACCAATTCAGGGATCAAGGGCAACGCGGCGCAATCATCAATGCCATCAGTGGGTTAGACATTGCACTCTGGGATATCGCAGGACATTTTTACCAACAACCGATTAGTCAGCTCATGGGTGGGGCGTTTCGTTCGCACGTAACGGCCTATGCAACTGGAGGTTTTAGGGTTTTAGGCAAAGAACGCTCAACAAGCCTAGGTGAAGAAGTTCATGGCTTTATTGAGGCGGGCTTTAAAGCAATAAAGATAAAAATCGGTTTTGGACTAGAAGATGATTTACGCGACATAGCTGCCGTGCGCGATATTATTGGCCCTGACATCTCCCTTATGATTGATGCAAACCACGGTTACGACGCATTAGCCGCCGCGAAGTTAGGGCGAGAAGCATCCCAGTTTAGCATTGATTGGTTTGAGGAACCTGTTGTACCTGAAGCACTTAATAGCTATAGCGCGTTACGAACCTCACAGCCTATCCCTATTGCAGGTGGGGAAACATGGCACACACGCTGGGGGATAGCTACAGCTTTGCAACAAGGCTGTGTTGACATAATACAACCTGATATTTGCGGTGCAGGAGGCTTAAGCGAAGTCCGAAAAATACTGACGTTATGCGACATTTACGATGTCCGCTGCGTCCCGCATGTTTGGGGTACAGGTATTGCTTTAGCCGCTGCGTTACAGTTACATGCCATTCTGCCCCCCTCTCCGCCTTCGTGTGGCTCAAGCGCTGCTCTGTTAGAGTTTGATCAAACACCCAACCCCTTTCGCTCAAGTATTTTAACTACGTCAATTGACCATAAAGATGGCATAGTGGAGATCCCGCAAGGTCCTGGCCTTGGAGTTGGCATAGACCGCGAGGCGCTCGCTAGCTTTACAAAGATGCCGAGTTAACTACTCAGAGCACTATCGACATCACTATATTACCCTTGTTGTCTAAACCCAGAGGTTTTTATGAAACGCATCATCACAGGAATACCTCCACTCACTCAACTCCCTGCGGGGAGTGTCGATACACATATGCACGTATATGCTCCACAGCATTTGGGGCACCCTAACGGCCCTAAACCACCATTAGATTTTGCAAACCTAGATGATTACCTAAGTTTGCAACGCTGGTTAGGTTTGGAGAAAGTAGTCATCGTACAACCCAATGCTTATCAAACCGATAACCGATGCATGCTAGAAGCGTTAGATCAGTTAGGCAATAACGCTCGCGGTATTGTGGTTGTAACACCAGAAACTAGCGAAGAAGAGTTATTATCCATGCATAAACGCGGGGCTAGAGGTGCACGCATTATGGAGCTGCCCGGCGGAGCTGTAGGCTTGAAGCACCTCACCGAAGTTAACGCTAAAATTCGCGCGCTGGGTTGGCACTGCATTGTTCAGTTTGATGGACGCGATATGATTGAGCACACGCCGCTACTAAACCAAATAAACGATACCTTTATCATTGACCATGGCGGCAAATTTTTAGGCCCTACAACACCCAACTCCTCCTCATTCAAGGCACTGCTCAAACTTATCGACAAAGGAAACTGCTATGTGAAAATTGGTGCTGTTTACGAGTCCTCCTACACTGGCGGCGAAGAATATACAGATGTCGCGGCTCTCTCAAAAGCCTTAATCAAGCACGCCCCAGAACGTATTTTATGGGCTAGCAATTGGCCTCATGTCAGCCAAACTATTGAAGACGCTCCAAACGACGCGCAATTACTAGATACCGTTTGTAGCTGGATACCTAACGATGAAGTTATAGAAAAGATTTTCGTCACAAACCCTCACCAACTTTACGATTTCACCTAGTCGTGTGCCGCGTCATGAAAGTCATCGTATGAGATGGTATGATGCGGCAAACTTCACATGAGTCCAAATACCGTGTCAAAAGCAACAACCGCCCCCACTTCTACACTAACTCCACGACCAGCTAAACGAGGGAAAAGCCTTGCTGAGGCCGTTGTATCCCAGTTTACTCAACGTATTCGTGACGGGAAATTATCGCCGGGTGACAAGCTGCCTACTGAATCAGCTATCATGGAAGAAACCGGTGTTAGCCGAACGGTAGTCAGGGAAGCCTTATCACGTTTGCAAGCGGCTGGGCTTGTCGAGACCCGCCATGGAATAGGCACCTTTGTTCTCTGTAAGCCAAATGAAAGCCAAACGCTCATTGGCCTTACTAGTATCGACACCTTGCAAGACGTTATTGCATTGATGGAGTTACGAATTGGAGTAGAAGTAGAAGCAGCGGGATTAGCGGCTCAACGTAGAAACTACAACCAGATCAAAGAGCTAGAGGCTACTCTCACAAAGTTACGAGAGTGTGAAAAATTAAAAACAGACTCGACGAGCGCAGACTTCCAATTTCATTATCTAATTGCCCAAGCCACTGGAAACAAACACTACACCGATATATTGAACCACTTAGGAACCAATCTCATACCTAAAACGCGGATCGAAACCGATAGAGTTAATCACGAGCACGAAGATATATTTGCCGCTATTGCTCGCGCCGATGCAGAAGCGGCCAGAGCCGCTATGCGAGTCCACTTAGCCAATAGCCGAGAGCGCTTTCGCAAATTACAAGCCGACATGGACACCCTGACAGATACTAACTAGCTTGTTTCACGATCTTCAAATTGGAAACCTAAGTTCTGCTTTAAGGTGCCTCGTTGTGCACCTTTCTCCAAACGGGCTAACAACATCTGCGCTGCAATTTTCCCAATATCAGTACTTTGTACTTGAAAAGTCGATAAACTGGGCGAAACATGGGCGGCAAAATCTATATCACCAAAGCCAATTAAAGCCACACGGCTAGGCACTGCTATCCCCGAAGCCTTCAGTGCTGATACGGCTCCCAGTGTTATTAAATCATTACTACAAATAACGCCCGTCGGTATATTATCCTCATCAATTAAGTGCTGCATTGCCTTGCGGCCTTCACCAACTGACACCGGGGGGTTGATACGCTGCACACTTGTCACTTCAACACCCCTCTCAATCAAATGCTGCTCGCAAGCCGCCAAACGAAGACTACCCCGCTGATCGTCGACCCAAATTAAACCCACACGACGATGCCCTTTATCGATCATCGCTTGAGCCATAGCGACTCCAAGCTCGGTATGCGAAAAACCAACCACAGCATCTATAGGGTCATCGTAATAATCCCACACTTCCACTACAGGCGTGTTTCGCGCTCGCAGCAGCGCTCGCGCATCAACCGAAAAGAGAGGCGTAGTTAATACGATTGCGTCGGGGCGGCGTGACAATATTGTCTCTATTTGCTCAAGCTCGCTTTGATTTTCAAAGAAGGTTTGGCTTAGCAACACTTGGTAACCTGCCGAGCTCATTTGCTCGGTTAAATTCTGAATCGTATTTACAAACACTCGATGAGCAATACTCGGCACTAACACAATCACTAACTTGCTCTTAGACGACACTAAGCCACCGGCTAGCATATTCGGCACATAACCAATTTCGCGTATAGCTGCTTTTACTTTCTCTTGAGTTTTAGCTTTCACTTTATCAGGATCATTCAATACACGAGACACAGTAATGGGTGACACACCCGCCGTGCGAGCAACATCTGCTAAGGTAACATTACCCCATGCCATTTCGCTGTTTTCGCCTCTACTCATAGTTTTTATTTTTCCTTAGTAGCCCTTCGAGTTAGATAAGCTGCAAATAATTTAATAAATATAATCCAGCCATAAAGCTCACAACAGAAATAACTGTAGTAAGGGCTATGATGTTCGCCGCCAAACTTGCACTGCTACCGGCAGCTCGAACCATGACATAACTAGCCGCCGCTGTGGGCGTAGCTAAGAATAAAAACAGAATACCTAACTCTCGGCCTTCAAAGCCAAGCAACCATGCTAACGGCACAAAAAACAAAGGCATCCAAAAGACTTTGAATAAACTGGAGCTCAGCGTTACCCGCCCCGACGACTTAAAAGCCGCCAATGACAAAGTGCCACCAATACAAATCAGTGCGGTAGGAAGCGACATAGCAGCAAAATAATTGCCGGACCTTACCACCCACTCGGGTAATGTAAGGCCAATACTAGAGCCAACCAAAGCAGCGACCACGGAAATAATCAGAGGATTACGAACAATCTCACGCATGATCGATTTAAAGTTAGCATCAAATGTTGGGCTATAAATCGATAAAATAAATGCAGATAAAATATTAAATACAATAACGATAATACCAGATAAAACTCCACCAACAGACAAGCCATAATCACCATACTGGTTAGCGGCTAGCGCCAAGCTCATAATGCCGCAGTTACCGCGAAATGCGCCCTGTATATAAACCCCTCTATCCTCTTTGGGTACGCTGCGTAAAGACCATAACCAAACAAACCCAAAATGAAGGAAGGTAGCAGCGACAAAGAAGAAGACGAGTTTAGGCTGAAAGGCCGTTTTCAAATCAGACTGCAAGATACTCAAAAACAGCAACGTCGGCATCGTTGCTCTAAAGGTTAAATTGGAAGCCGTCATAACAAACGCATCATCGATTAAACGGATACGCTTCAAAAATACACCGAGCAAAACCAAACCGAAAACAGGGCCTGTAACAAGAAAAATTTGGTGAAATAGCGCGGCTTGATCTGCCATAGCGAAGCTCCCTATGCTGTACGGTTTTCTGTTTTGTTTGCGTGATTTAAAGGACGTCTCATTGAGTAGAGCACTGATTAGAACGAACCACTGAGTAGAACCAGCTGAGCGAGTCAGTTCAAAAAACCGATCAAATAAACGGTTCAGACGCTATGAAACAGAGGCTACCACACAAAATGATAGCGTACATCATTTTCAGATTTTGTCTTAAACAAAGGACTGTTGCTAATTTTGATAATTACTTAGAAGAATGACGAAAATAATGCAATGCATGATGGCACGCCACTTGGCAATATCGATGGCATTACCCGTATCAACGACACTATTTGGATAAGTGACTGGTTAGCCGGTGACCTAATGAAATCAGATGGGTCTAATAAACAGCACCTCGGCCAAGGCCTTGCCGATATTGGCTCTGTAGGGAATATATTATATGCACCAATGATGATGGACGGCACCGTGAATGCTTGGCAGCCATAGCTAAATATCTTTACAATGCTCCCTCATTTGGACAACGCCGACTGAGGGATCTTTTGTGACCATCCATATCACTAGCTTACACCACTACCCTGTAAAATCTTGTGCGGCGGTCAATTTAAGCCGAGCCTGGATTGACTCCCTCGGACTCGCTGGTGATAGACGCTACCTTGTCGCCGATATGGACGGCAATTTCATGACCGCCCGCAAATTTCCAAAACTGACTACGTTGCTGGCCACTACCTTCAACGGCGGCTTAGTTTTAGCCTCGCTAGACGGAACACCCGCTGAGCTTGTGCTTCGAGAAAAAGAGTTTTCTGACAGCTACACATCTGCCACCGTATGGAAACAAAATGTATCAGCGCAACGCTGTGGTAGCGACGCCGATGCGTGGATAAGCGAGTTTTTAGGAACACCATGCCAGTTACTTTTTTTTGGTGAACAAAGCTCTCGTCCTATCAAAAAACGTGATGACAAGCAGGTAAGCTTCGCCGACGGATATCCATTACTGCTTACCAGTACTAGCTCTTTGGACGCTATACAAACGCATTGTGATAATGAGATTCACATGGCGCAGTTTCGCCCGAACATCGTTATTTCAGGAAGTGATGCTTTTGCCGAAGATGGTTGGTCTAGGATTCGTGTAGGCGAGCTTATCTTTACTGTTCACTCCCCTTGCGAGCGTTGCAAACTTATCACCTTGCCTCCTCGCTCGCTCACATTTGATAAGGGCCTAGAGCCCCTACGCACGTTAATCAAGCATCACAGCAGCGAAAAGCGAGCACCACTGTTTGGCCATAACTTAATCGCTGAAGGAACCGGAATTATCGAAGTAGGGATGACAGTTGAGGTCCTCGACTAATCCACATGAACACTCAACAATCGGTTACCACAACACCGTCCAGAGAATGCCTTTCTGGAGCCAAAGCAACTATTCCCTTAATTATCGGTGCCATTCCTTTTGGTATCATCTTTGGGACTTTGGCCGAGCCCAGTGGCCTTTCTGCATTGGGTGCCTTAGCTATGTCGTTCATCGTCTATGCTGGCGCAAGCCAGTTCATTGCGCTAGGCATGTTATCTGCTGGGGCTGCTATCCCTGTCATTATTGTCACGACCTTTATCGTCAACTTACGACACATGCTTTATGCCGCTAACATGGTGCCCAAAGTACGCCACTTATCATTACGTTGGCGAGCTGTCATGGCCTTTGGTTTAACCGACGAGACTTTTGCGGCTGTTAGTAATCGCTACCTAAACAGCACCAATACCGAGTACGCACACTGGTATTATCTTGGCTCTTTTCTCGCTATGTACAGTAACTGGGTACTCTGTACGGCTATCGGTATCACCCTAGGGGAGTTATTCCCTAATATGACGCAATGGGGTTTGGACTTTGCCATGTCAGTGACGTTTATAGGTATGGTTATGCCCTATCTTAAAACTCGCCCCATGTGGGCGGCGGTTATCGTTGCCGGACTCATTGCCATCGCCACCTATAACATGCCCCATAAACTCGGTTTAATGGTTGCTGCCTTTATGGGCGTTTGTGTCGGCATATCACTGCAATTGCTACTCAACCGCCATGTGAAGAAAAATACAGGAGTCGACAGTGACGAATGAACTGTTTTTAATCATAGGCATGTTTATCGCGACTTTTAGCACTCGCTTTGTTCTCTTTGCTATGGCAGACCGCATACAATTCCCATCGTGGCTAAGCCAAGCACTAGGCTATGTTCCTCCTGTGGTGCTAACCGCTATCATTATCCCTGCTGTCGTTATGCCTAAAGGCGAAGTCTGGCTAGATTGGGACAATGCATGGTTAATTGCAGCCGTGGTAGCGGCTCTGACTTCACTCATCAGCCGCAACCTTCTAATTACCATAGTGACCGGTATGTTCATCTTTTTATTAGTTCGTTTAGTACAGTCATCTTAAAACAGCGATGAATAACGCCAGAATGAGTACTTGCGCGGACAGCTCTTTCTTTTCTTTTTGTGTAACCAAAATTACACAATCAGTGCTATGTTAATCGCACTGTAAAACGTGATGGGAAAGTCCAATGTCCAGTGTTAACAACTCAACCATTTCAAACGAGCAAAATAAAACGCCTCACTCCCTGATTGAAGATTTATTGGCTATAGTCACGGGCACTCTGGTGGTGTCATTTGGTATTATGCTACTCAGACATGCTGGTGCGATTACTGGGGGGACAGCGGGGATTGGTTTCTTAATGCTATACATCAGCGATATCCCCTTTGGTGTATGGTTTTTTACACTAAACCTACCTTTTTATTATCTATCTATTAAGCAAATGGGCTGGGCATTCACGCTAAAAACATTTTTAGCGGTGGCCTTGGTATCTGTTTTTGCTGAGATACATCCGTACTTTATCCATTTAGAACCGCTTAATCCCTTTTACGCGACGGTGATCGGCGGCATGCTGATGGGCTTGGGGATGCTGGTACTCTTTAGACATAAAGCCAGTTTGGGCGGGCTCAATATATTGGCGCTTTACCTACAAGAGCACAAAGGCATTCGCGCTGGTACTTTTCAAATGTGTGTAGATTGCAGCATCATCATTGCCTCTTTCTTTATTGTTTCAATACCTATCTTGCTAGCTTCTATTTTAGGCGCATTTTTGCTCAATCTAATTATTGCAATGAATCACAGGCCCTTCCGGTACTTAGCCTAAGCAACACTTAGTTGATTAAATTTCATCAAAGATTATGGAATTATCATTTCAGTTTATGTCTATACCTTTACTACAACATGTTTGTGGAGCAGGAGTCTTTCCCGCAAATTGACACCTCCTCGCTCACACAAACTTCCGCGAGCAAAGGAGAAGCACCGTGATTTTCAACAAAAACGACGCGCTACAATCCACATTAGCGGTCAATGGGCAGACCTTTCATTACTACAGCCTCAGCAAAGCCGCTGAGCAATTCGGTAACATCGACAAGCTACCAAACACGCTTAAAATTCTTTTAGAGAACCAACTGCGTTTTCAAGATGGTGAGACCGCCACTGACGCGGATATTCAAGCCCTTGTCGATTGGCAAAAAGACGCTCGCTCCGATCGAGAGATCGGCTATCGGCCAGCTCGTGTATTAATGCAAGATTTTACCGGCGTTCCCGGTGCCGTTGACTTGGCATCAATGCGCGATGCCATTGCCAAATTGGGTGGTGACCCGAACAAGATAAACCCACTATCGCCGGTTGATTTGGTGATCGACCACTCAGTAATGGTCGATCATTTTGGCGACGACAGCGCCTTTAAAGATAATGTCGCGATAGAGATGGAGCGCAACCAAGAACGCTACGAGTTTTTACGCTGGACTCAGAAAGCCTTCAATAACTTCCGCGTGGTCCCGCCCGGCACCGGCATATGTCACCAAGTAAACCTTGAGTACTTAGGCAAAACCGTCTTTACACAAGTATCCAATGGCCAGACTTACGCCTTCCCAGATACATTAGTGGGCACTGACTCACACACTACCATGATCAACGGACTAGGCGTGTTAGGCTGGGGGGTTGGCGGTATCGAAGCGGAAGCAGCCATGCTTGGTCAGCCTGTATCCATGCTCATCCCTGAAGTTGTTGGCTTTAAATTAACGGGAAAACTAAAAGAAGGGATTACCGCTACCGACCTGGTTCTTACCGTAGTACAAATGCTACGTAAGTTAGGCGTGGTAGGTAAGTTTGTCGAATTTTACGGTGACGGTTTAAAAGATCTGCCTTTAGCTGACCGAGCAACTATCGCCAACATGGCTCCTGAGTATGGCGCAACCTGCGGATTCTTCCCCGTCGATGAAGAGACGCTAAATTACCTTCGCTTAACAGGCCGCGATGATGACCAAGTGGCACTGGTTGAAGCCTATAGCAAAGCACAAGGGCTATGGCGCGAACCGGGACACGAGCCTATTTTCACCGACTCGCTGCACTTAGATATGGGCGAAGTCGAATCCAGCCTTGCAGGCCCCAAGCGCCCTCAAGACCGCGTTGCATTGCGCGACATGAAGACCAATTTTGAAAAGCTATTAAGTGATAGTCTACCGAACATTAGCTTAGTCGAAGAAGGCAAATGGTTATCCGAGGGTGGTGATACAGCCGTGGGAGCAGAAAATAGCCATCACGACAGTACTCAAACACTCGATGTTGATTACAAAGGTGAACGTTTTCCACTCAACCATGGTGCGGTCGTTATCGCCGCTATCACCTCATGTACTAACACATCTAACCCAAGTGTGATGCTAGCCGCGGGTTTATTAGCAAAGAAAGCCCGCGAAAAAGGCTTAATGTCTAAGCCATGGGTTAAAACATCACTCGCTCCTGGTTCTAAAGTCGTCACCGACTACCTCAATGCTAGCGGCACACAGAATTACCTCAACGAATTAGGCTTTAACTTGGTTGGCTACGGTTGTACTACTTGTATCGGTAACTCAGGCCCCTTACCTGATCCCATCAATGCAGCAATTCGCAATAATGATCTAACGGTAGGTGCCGTACTATCGGGTAACCGTAACTTTGAAGGCCGTATCCATCCGCTTATCAAAACCAACTGGTTAGCTTCACCGCCCTTAGTTGTCGCCTATGCCCTAGCAGGCTCCCTACTAACCGATATCACCACCGATTCACTCGGAACCGATAAAGCAGGTAATCCCGTATTCTTAAAAGATATTTGGCCGAGCCAAAAAGAAATTGCCGATGCAGTCGAGCAAGTCAAAACGGAAATGTACCGTAAAGAATACGCCGAAGTTTTTGATGGCGATGCGCATTGGCAGTCTATCCAAGTACCACAAAGTAACACTTACGCCTGGTCGAAAGATTCCACCTATATCCAGCACCCACCTTTTTTCGAAGGTATGGAAAGCGAACCCGCTCCCTTACAAGATATTAAGGACGCTCACATGCTCGCTAAGTTTAGCGACTCAGTGACTACCGACCACATATCGCCGGCGGGGAACATAAAAGCCGACAGCCCAGCCGGTAAATACCTGCAAGCTAAAGGCATAAAACCTGAAGACTTCAACTCCTACGGCTCACGCCGTGGTAACCACGAAGTGATGATGCGCGGCACCTTTGCTAACGTGCGCATTCGTAACGAAATGCTAGAAAACGTAGAAGGTGGTTACACCCGTTACATTCCAAGTGGCGAACAAATGGCAATTTACGATGCAGCCATGAAGTACGCTGAAACCAACACGCCACTCGTTGTAGTGGCTGGTAAGGAATACGGTACAGGCTCATCACGAGATTGGGCAGCTAAAGGTACTCGGTTACTGGGAGTCAAAGCTGTGATTGCTGAGTCGTTCGAGCGTATCCACCGTTCAAACCTTATCGGCATGGGGGTATTACCGCTGCAGTTTGTTGAAGGAGAAGATAGAAACACCCTCAATTTAACCGGCGAAGAAAAAATAAGCATCACCGGTGTTGCCAACATGAAACCCGGCGGCATGTTAGATGTCTCAATTACATATCCCGACGGTGCCGTTGCACAAGTTTCAGCAAAATCGCGGATCGACACGGCGAACGAGCTGGATTACTACCGCCACGACGGCATCCTGCACTACGTGCTGCGAAGTTTGATGAAGTCTTAAGGACGAGGACGAGTGAAAACTCGTGAATTGTGATTTTGCGTATACGCGATGCCCGCTATCTGATTAGGTAGCGGGTAATTTTTTGGGTTTTATAACACTACATATTTAAAATTGTTATTCATAGAGTAATGGCCACCCTCCACATAAAATGCTACTCATCGAAACTATTCGTCCTCCAGAAAGATCGGAAAAATCTTAGTCCAAAGCACCATAGCCAAACCCCGTGTGAAGGTTAGGATAGCTTCTAAACTATTAAACAGACTTGCTCAAAAGGCTAACACTCATGGCTGCTCGAATTGACACCCTACTCGCCTTAAAATATCCACTCATTCAGGCGCCAATGGCAGGCGTACAAAATGAACAGTTAACAATAGCTGCATGCAAAGCAGGCGCTTTAGGCTCGCTACCCTGCGCCATGTTATCAGTTGAACAAGTGGTGCAGGCGATTGAAAACATCCAATCCAAAACAGAGCAGCCCTATAACCTCAACTTTTTTTGCCATACACCACCGGCCCCCAATGAAGCAGCACAAGCGCGATGGCTAGCGTGCTTAAAACCTTATTATGAAGAGTTTGGCCTCAGCGCTGAGCCACCTCAGGGCGGCGGACGTACACCTTTTAGTGACACCATGGCCGATGCGATTGAGCCATACCGACCTCCTGTGCTGAGCTTTCACTTTGGCTTACCTGACCAAGCGCTCGTTAAACGCATAAAAAGCTGGGGGAGTATGATTTTGTCATCGGCTACGACGGTTGCCGAAGCGACATGGTTAGCCGCTAATGGAGCTGATGTTATTATTGCTCAAGGTCTAGAAGCTGGCGGTCATCGCGGGCATTTTCTTAATGACTCTCTCGATGACCAAATGGGCTTGTTTGCTTTACTACCGCAAATTGTCGATGCGGTTGATATTCCCGTAATCGCCGCTGGCGGAATTGCGGATAAACGCGGTGTGCAAGCCGCTCTACAATTAGGCGCGAGCGGCGTACAGATAGGCACTCGCTTTTTGACATCACATGAGGCAACCACCAGCGCAATCCATAGACGCACGTTAATGAGTAAGCAGGCCCAACACACACAATTGACCAACCTATTCTCTGGTCGACCAGCGCGTGGTATCGTCAATCGAATCATCAAAGAATTGGGGCCTTTCAACGAAAACGCACCGGCTTTTCCTAGCGCAACGCCTGCTCTTGCCCCTTTACGAACAGCGGCCGAAAAACAAGATTCAGGCGACTTTTCACCGCTTTGGAGTGGTGAAAATGCTCAGCACTGCAAAGAAGAAAGTACGCGTTCTGTAATAGAGTCACTGTTTAAATGAAGATTCGACGAGAGTGGATCCATAAATAGAATAAAACCGAATCTTTTAAGCGACACTCGTGTTCTTTAATTGATTTCAGTAGCGTTATTCGCTACCTTTTGCTCTCGATTTACACACAGCCGTCACAGGAAGTGACAAGGTATTTAAATGCGTTACGCACGGTTAGGGAAAGCACCCTCTATTAAAGCTTCTCAGTTACTTATTTGTGCTGCAATTAGCAGCAGTTTTTTAATCAGCGGATGCCAAGTTAAGCCATCTAATCAACAAGCTACGCCAAGCTCACCGGCTGTGACTCAACCCACTATTTCGGCGGTCAGCATCAGCTTAAACGGTGCCTATTCAGGGTTACTTACTACCACTGAAACGCCCGAGCAGTGTCCTGATTTTTTAGTGTCTTCTGCAGATATCGAGCACTTTTTTAACCGACCAGCCAAGCGTGCTAGCACGCCGGCTATGATTGTCACTGCAACATCCTCTAACCAAACAGTTAATGCCGAGACACCTACAACCGAAACATCCTCTCTTAAGCCAACGAGTGCGCAACAAGCGTACACTTATTCAATCAACCATCAAGCCTCTAACTGCTATGCAGCAGGTACTATGATGCTAAACGGTACTGAACTTGTCAGTTGGCGAGTGGATAAAGCCGGACAAGGCTATTACCAGCATAATGCAGCGGTTTATACCGTGCAGTGTGTTAGCTGCATTGAGCAAATGGATAAAGACGCAAATAAAGTGTGGGTGGCACAACAAAAAATAGCTGAAATAAAAGCCGCCCGAGTCAAACGTCAACAAGCGCAAACCGAACGACTAAACGCTTTTAACGCTAAAATGGCGCCGCCTGTTGAGGATAACACCTCCAGCAATACCGCGGACACGACCAATACAGCTAAAGATAGTATTCCAGTACCCGCTGCCGATGTAGTGTCCACTCAAAACGACCAGACACACAACAAGACGGTTAAACATAGGCCTTAAAAACGTGAATAAGCGCTTTACCGAAACGCCCTACTGGATATAGAAACTGTATTCTTGTCGGGGTCTTTGGCATTAGCAAATGCATAGCCGTTGGCTTGGTGGGTACTCCCAAATACCAAGCCTCTTTCAGCACTGTGTATTTTAAAACCTTCTACATCCTGCACGCTAAAAACTAACTTCACCGAGGCTTGACCCAACTTAACGCTTTTAGCCGCTTGGTGTATCAGCAAGGTTGTACCACTTGGCTGCGAGGTCAGCTCTATCAAGCCTTCCACTACTTCTCCTGATGTATTAAACCCGAAATACTCTTTATAAAAAGCAGCCGTTCGTTTCATATCCTTTGCGTAAATCATGATCGTATTGAGGACTGCGTGCATAGAAACAGACTCCTTTCGTGTAGATTATCCTGCTGGCGGGCTGTATTAGCTAATGTCATTAGCGCTAACTTCACACCACATCCAATAAACACCACACCCGCTACTGAGTTTATATCCATAATAATCGCCTACTGTAGCGTAGTAGTAGCCACGCAAAAGTAAAACACACTACACTGATTAATGAATTAAAAACCCGCCAATGGATCAACCCACCCGGTGACCATTTGTGCATGCTAGCAGCCATTATGGGTAACGCCTTGCTCACCGGAAATTTAGGAGCATAGCGAGTAAATTTTCCGAGTGCAGCACTTTGTTATGCAAGCGTACCAACAGCATTTTCCATCTCTTCAACACCATCGGGACCAGTAATATAATTCCCATTTTCATCCTTTTTTCTAGCCTGGGCTAGCCGAATCTTATCCGGAAATGTATTTATAAGGGCAACTAATTCCTTTTCTTTGACACCTAAGTTTAACTTATCATTTAGCGTCGAGAAGCGAACTATTTGATAGTCATTCGATGCCATATAGCCCACTATTTTTGCAAGAAGTAGTTTTTTCTTTTTGTCTCTCGCATCAAAAACTAATGCCACAACTTGCATTAACAAAAATGCGATGAGTACAGCAATGAAAGTAAACAATTTATGTTCACCTAAAAAAGGAATTCTATCGAATAAGTCGAACCATGCACTTACTACGAAAGGAGCGGCCAAAAAACCAATCCAGATAATCTGCATGTGTGTAGAGTCTTTCATAAGTTCATAAACAGTTTTTATATCTCCAATTTTCATAGGGCTTCCTTTATTGCATAACGCCGCGTTAAACGGCAGACAAAGCTGTGATGCTTTTGTGCGATAATTTGCGAAGCAAATGCACAAAAGCAGCGCAGCTTTGGCTGTCCAGTGCAGGGCCGATGGCCCGAAACGAGTTTGAACGCCTTGTTAAATGTTTTCACGAGTCAAGCTTCATGGTAGTTTTAGGTAAAAGCTCAACTATAGAGCGCGAAGATTGAGATGATTGCGATTCAGACTTAATAAATCCAGTATCCTGTGGAGAAAAAATACATGATGCAGCATGATTTAGAACTACATCTTTAACTTCTTCCGTAGCAGCTGAGTCAGTTATAGCTGTATATGTCATTAATGCATTTTGTCGATGTTTGTTTACGATGGCGCTGTGTTTATGAGATAAAAAGTTTTTTGAAGACAGAAATAGTATGTACGAAATCACAAAAAATATCAGAACCTTGCTGGTAATGAGCTGAACTGACTGAATGGTGTCTTCTGGCTGTATCCATGGTATTTTGTGAAAAAATATACTGAATAGAGCATATACACCCAAACCCCATGCAACCTTTATTGTTCTACTCCTCCATACTTCAGCCAACTTTTCATGAGATTCGGCTTCATCTTTGAAGTAAATAGCCTGTTGAGACACCCCTTGTTCAGCCGCCACTTTTCGAACGTCTGCCAACACTTCCTGAGCTTGCTCCTGATGCTCATTTAGTTGGGTAGTGATTTCAGAAGCTTCATCTTTAACATTTTGCAACATTGCACGGGCTTCGTTCTCCATGCGCTGAAAATCCACAGCTTTACTAGTGCCATATGAGATAAATGGAAATAGTTTTTGAAATGCAGGATCGTAAGCCTTGCTTACTTGTTGAACCAGGTTATCTCTTGGCTGCTTAGGATTTTGGTTCTCAATAGTGGTGGGGTCAAAATCCAATATTTGCTGAAACCTATTAAAGTCAGCATCCGCCTGCTGCTTGATCTGAGCAAGAATTTGATCAGGGAAGTCATCAAGAGTAGACAAACCCAATTGATTATATAAACGGATTAGCCTTCCGGCAGGTGCTACTACCGCAGAAAAATCAAAGTTCTTTCCAAGACCTTCCTCTCTTGCGAGACTTTTTGGATCGAATGCCTGCATTCGAGATAACGATTCCTGTGTCTCTTCTAACTGACTCATATTTTCTCCGATATATGATTACATTTAACGCCTTACTAAGCGGCGCGAAATTGTTGGCTAAAATTGCGAGGAACGAGCGCTAGCCAACTGTTTAGCGTCCGTTTAAGTAACTTGTTAGCAGTTTTGCCCAAGAATACGTTTCGCTCTTTCTATAACATGGTCAAACGTCATGATAGTTAGGTTATGATAGCTAGAGTTTAAAATTCTAAAAGCTTCCTGTTGCTCAGTTGTCCAATCGCCTGAGCGTCCATAGATTAATGTACACCGAGGTTTAATGGTTCTTACACCACCAACACGTTGAAAGAATTTATGGCTATCAGCTTCTCTTTCAACTTCATGAATATAAATAGAAGCTTGGGTTATCGCTTTAATTAGATCTGAGTGAGGAATGTGGTTACCGTGATCTAAAGAAGCCTGCCAAAACTTAAGTCCGCCTTCTGGGCGTTTTATTTCAACAATATCAAGGAAACCATCATAGCTTTGCATTAGAAAGTCTGAAATATTAGCAGTATCTATGGTGCGTTCATCTAAGACTTTTACAAAGTCAGTTCCAAGAACCCAAGAGTTTATTTCAAACCAATGTTGCCAATTATTTTCGGTTAGGTCTAACTCAAGCATTGAGTTAAATTCATCGATTGCTCTTGAGCGTTTAGCATGCGCTAAACCAATTTCCAAATCGGTTGGAATAACGTCATTTTGAATTAGAAAGTCCAACATTCTTTGGCGGTCATCTAGATTCAACAATTGCTTAACTTGATGAGCAACACTTACATCATAAGGATTATCTAAAGGTATGAATGCTTGAGTACCATTTTTAAATGGTTCGTAGTTTTCTTGAATAAAGGTAATTAAATTAGAGAATTCTTCACCAGTTAAAGTAAGTTCGCTTTTGGGGTTATCAAGTTCAGCGACTTCTGTTTCTATCCAGTTTTCTGGCTTTTTATAGCGACCAACTTTTAAATAGATTTCATCTTCAGTGGTGTTATGAGGTACTTTCCACAGACCTGCTCTGGTAACTACAGTTTTTTTATCTTTTAAAACTGTGAATTTTTGTCCGCTGACTTTTGCCACCTAAACCTCCGTGTGATTGAAACTGCTAACGCCGCATTAAGGTGTGAGCGGCGCTTGGCTATACTTGAGCGAAGCGAAACTGCCAAGCGTTGCGAATCTCTCTTAAATGCTTTGTTATATTTTGTTTTCGTACATCTTTTTTGCTTCCGTAGCTTTGTCTAAGCGACGATGAACCAGAGACACCATTGACAAAATGTCCAACGCATCAAGCTCGTCAATTTTCCAAGTAATCTTGGGAGCATGAGCCGTCGTGTTTCGGAATGTACCAAACAAACCAACTAGCAAGTTTACAAAACCTTTCTGCTCACTTTTTTCACTTTCTGTTTGAAGAGTGTTTAGGGCTAAATGGGGAATATGAGGAGCATTTTTGAATGCAAACGCTTCGTTTACTAAATTAGCCCCATCTGAAGTTAACCCAGTTTTGTTCCTTATTTTATCAGCTACACTTTTTGTCGCTTCAAAAACAGCATGGAAATAATTGTCCACAAGCAGCTCTTCACGACAGTAATACAAAACGTCGGGGTGAACATTTCTAGATACCAAATGCTCTTTCAACTTGCTTGCTCTAGCTGCTGCCTCACTGATCGTGGAAGCTTTTGAAGAACTAGAAACTTTACCGTTCTCGCCTAGTGAGTACCCAGCAAAACTCAATACTTGATTCAACTTAAAGCGAGTATCATTAAACCATTCTACGTTGTTGTAATGTTTCGATGGAGACATCGCGAGTTGTATAAAGTGAAGTACAGGATTTGCACAACCGTCCTGATCTTGTCTATTTGCAAGTGCTGAATTTAAACGCTTCCATTTAGTATTTAAGGCGTCTATATCCTCAATTTTGGCTTCGTACAACAACTTTGAAATTTCAGAGCCAGTAAACCCACGCTCTGTATCGCCAAAGATTTTACAAATAGACTCAATAGTTCCGAAGTCTAATTTCTCTAATCGTGCCATAAAACTCCAATAAAAATATAACGCCTCAATAACCGGCGCACGTTAGTGCGTCCGGCGCCAAAGGCGCGAAGTTTATTGACTTGTTATGTGATTGCACTTTTTATAACCGCATAAATAGTAGCGTGACTGACCCACATCATTGAGGGTATGACGAATCCAAATAGTGTGAAGATACCCGTACAAAGGGACCAAACATAATCATTCTTTGCCCATCTGAAAAGCTCTGCATTCGAGTAAAACAATAGCAAAAAGTAAATGGCAGAAATGACAGTGTATACGATGCCGAATAACCACCATGGCAGCGGGTTAATAGCCATTGCAACAATAGGCGCCAATAGTAACCATGCCATCACAATGATCAGATTCTGAAACGACACCTTAATAATGGTTCTCAATGCTTTCATGGCTATTTACACATAACGTCCCAAGCAGGGGCAAGTACATGCAGGCTATAATACGGAACGAAGTGTCGGGGGCCTGCATGTAATTGTCCCGCTGACTTGGTTTGTTATACGCTACCTTTGGCTTTGATAATAGCAGCCTGATGCTTTGGTGAAATAGGCAGCTTTTTAAATGGGCTGATGTTTGAGCCGCCAGTATTACCCGCTGGAACCAGACCGATTGCAGTTTTAGTTGCTGCGCCGATGATACGAATAATTTGACCAATGCATTCTTTAGCATCTCTTTGACGAATAGCCCAAAGAAACATAAGGATATGTACTTTGACATGCCACCAGGTAGACTCCTGCCCCAGAACATGTGCATTTTCTAAATGATGAAAGGATTCAGAGCGGTTACCTGTTATTTCCAGTTGCTTTGCGAGAGAGATTTCTGATTGCACTACTGGGGCAATATTTTTAGAGAACTTGCTAATCATGTTTTCATCCTTTCCATGGCGTATAACGCCCAAAGCAGCGGTTTATCCGCTGCCTTTGCTTGTTATGACCTGTAAAATTCAAAGTTAATCCTTCCGCCTTTAATATTAACTTCACCGAAATCTCCCTCTAGGACAAATCCACCTTCTTCAATAATGAGAGAATCAATATTTCCATAATCAATCTCACCAAATTGATCTGTAGAGGGAGTAATTTTACTCATCTCCTTTAATCCTTGGATGGACTCTATATTCAAGAATTCAAGTCGTACTTTTTTGTAACAGGTAAACTCATCTTCCTTAGGCTTACTATAGTACCGGGATTCTGGCCATACACTTGCTTCTAAATCTAAAGAAAGACATCGGTCTTTAAACTCCCAAAACAGAACGAAAGAGTCAGTTAAATCAATTCCCTGAAAAATTTCTAATTCGGTGTAATTCATACTTTAAAAGTCATAACGCCGTAATTACCCGAGCCGGAAGTGGTGTGGGCTTGTGTTAAGAGCGCAGCGAACACAAGCCCGCGGCGCTTTTGGCTTCGGGTACATTGCCTTGTTACATGTGGCTACCATGTACAAGACCAGCTGCATTTATGATGTTGATTTTCTATATTCAGTGAAAACGGATACCATTTGTCAATACCCCAGACTTCACCTATTACAATACCGCTGGCAAATGATTTTAAATTAATTCCGTCACTGGCAATACGTTTGGTTGCGAATACTAACCCATTTATGTTGTAGACATAAACTTCAGTATCGGTTGCCGCGATTACCGTATCAGGATCAGCCTGGATGATTGATTTAAGGTAATCACACTCCGTTTTGCACAGTAGTTTTCGTTCATTTACATCGATGAAGTAGCCTTGGCCATTAGAAAGAACGAAAACAACATTGTGACCAATTTGGATGACATCGTCACCACCACCCCATCCCATTCCAAAAACTCCAACCCAATCAAGGTAGTTAGAGTCTTGAAATTTGATCCAAGTGCAATCGCCAATTGCATCGAATCGAACTTCTTCAATACTTCCGGACTCAGGAATATGGTTAAGTAGAACTGGTTTCATAGTTTATGCATGTAACGCTCAAAGCAGCGGCGCGCGTTAGTGCGTCCAGCCCGCAGGGCGATGCTGCCTTTGCTTGTTATGTGTGTTGCATTACTGTTGTTGACCGGATATTTCATTTAAATAGCTTCTACCTTTAGAAACTTCTTCCTTAGTAAAGCGGTAGTAATGGCCACCTTCCGGGAAGAAACAAGGGCTTCCAGTAAGTCTATGTTATATGAAACAAAGCCATTCGAAATTTTTGAAACCGTTTCGGAATCATCAGCCTCAATGGCTTCTACCAGCTTCTGATGAACCTTGTGATCATTGATAATGCCTTGGATATATAACGCCCCTACAATTTCCTGAGTCATGTCGAAGGTTACTCTATACGTAACCCCGATACTGGCAATCAAAATTAGTGAAAATACTAAATACTTCATCCGATCTCTCTAGGACACATAACGCCGCCATAAATTGCGGCTTTGTAGTTGATTGTTTTGTGGTAGCGTAGCGTTAAGCCACAAAAAAAACGACGGAAAAGCCGTCAATTTGATGGCCTTGTTACAAGCTGCCGCACTATGAGCCAAAAGACTAAGCCTGAAACAGCACCACAAAAGCCAAAACCCAGCAGAAACTTTAATTGGTATAAAAGGCCTTCTGTAGTGTAGCTGCCGTTTTCAATGATTATTGTTTGCCCCACTACACTACGAGTCGTGCCGCCCGGAAAACTTAATAGTAGCCAAGGAGCGGCTGAAATTAATGCACCGCCTAAAGTTAAAGAACGAAAGTTAATACAACCTTTAGCTTTAAGAAGTAAATATATAGGTATACCAACAACTGCGGAAATAACCCAACTTACAATAACTGCCCAAGCAGATATCCCACCAAAAATTTCACCAATACCGCCATTTAGCACAACCCATATTAGTGCACCTATAGGCGGGGCTATTAAAAACCCACAGATTGGATACAAAGATGCTCGTTTCATTTTGCCTTGTAACGCCGCCAGCAGCGGCAGCTTACATGTAGCACCTTTTGTGAAAAACTGAGCGCAGCGAACACAAAAGGTGCGGAGTGTAAGCTGTCCAGCCCACAACGTGGGCGATGCTGACTGGCCTTGTTAAGTGTTGGACTTACCATGCGTGCCCAACTAATACCACAGCCAGCAATGTTACACCTGAACAACAATACGCTTTAAGCAATGCCTTGTGTTTTGATTTATACAGCATAAACAAAGATGCAACCATACCAATTACAGAAAGCATACCGATAACTAAACTTGATATAGCATACGCATTTGAAGAACGATATTTTTCGCCACCATGCGCAATCATTGCCTCAGCACCGAAGTTGTAACGCGAAATCTCAACTGGGTCAGCGATTACACCAATAATCCAGTAATCTACAAGCCCATACACTACAAAAAGTATTAGGCAGAAAAGTGCTGGCAAATATAAAATCAACTTTTTTAATTCTTTTGGGATGCTCATGGCTTCCATTCTTGAGGGCACATAACAGTTTTATTCATGAGCATGCGCATTATCATTCCTAACCGTTTAGTCAGGAAGGCGCACAACTCATTGAAATTGATTAACTTTAAGGAAGGTAGGAGAAAAGGCACAAAACAAAAACGCGCATGCGCGTTAACATTCCTTGTGTGGCACGCTATCTTCCCTTAGCATTTTCATATCTTATTGTTTTTAATGACGTTGTGTAAGTTATTCATTGTGTAAACGAGCATGCTCGTTTTGCAAACCGTGCCATTTTTAAAACTTATCCAAAATATACTGTATATCCTGCGAGAAATCCTTAACAAATATCCACAAGCTTTTGCTCTCTACTCTAGATACGGATCAGCCGCTATTATCTGCTGTAATCCCCAAATTTCAGGCACAAAAAAGGGGCACTAGGCCCCTTTTTAAATCATGGATACAGGTATTACAGACGTTCGATAACCGTCGCTATACCTTGGCCCATTCCGATACACATGGTCGCAACACCGAGCGTACCTTGTTTATCTTCTAGCACGTTTAACAACGTTGTGGTGATACGCGATCCTGAGCATCCTAGTGGATGGCCAAGTGCGATAGCACCGCCGTTTAAGTTGATACGTGTATCCATACGGTCTGTTATTTTCAAACCTTGCATGACCGCCAGCGCTTGCGCCGCGAAGGCTTCGTTCAGCTCGAAGTAATCAATATCATCGATGGAAAGGCCGGCACGCTTTAAAGCTTTTTTAGTAGCCGGTACCGGGCCATAACCCATAATGGATGGGTCGCAACCAGCGATGGCCATGCCACGAATAACAGCGCGAGGTTTTAGCCCAAGCTCTTCTGCTTTTTGCGCTGACATCACCAACATACCGGATGCACCATCGGAAATAGCCGATGATGTGCCTGCCGTTACCGTGCCTACTTTAGGGATGAAGACTGGTTTTAATCCCGCTAGCGTATCTACCGTTGTTTCTGGGCGAATAACTTCATCCCGCTCTACCAATACTTTAAAGCCATTAGCATCATGGCCTTCGATAGGGATCACTTCGTTATCAAAACGTCCGGATACCGACGCCTCGTGCGCTAAGCGATGAGAGCGAGCCCCAAAGGCGTCTTGCATCTCACGCGTTACTCCATTCATTTTACCGAGCATTTCAGCCGTTAAACCCATCATCATGGCAGCTTTGGCTGAATATTTAGACATTTCAGGGTTGATATCAACGCCATGCGCCATGTCGATATGACCCATATGCTCAACACCGCCGATGATGAATAGATCACCATTACCCGTTTGGATGGCTTGTGCAGCTGTATGCAGCGCAGACATGGATGAACCACACAAGCGGTTAACGGTTAGGCCGCCAACTGAGTGAGGTAACCCGGCTAATAAAGCGGCATTACGGGCAATATTGAAACCTTGTTCTAGTGTTTGGTTTACACAACCCCAGATTACATCCTCAACCTGATTAGGATCGACTGCGGGGTTGCGTGCGAGTAGCGCTTTCATGACTGATGCTGATAAAGATTCAGCGCGAACATTACGGAAAACACCACCTTTTGAACGTCCCATTGGGGTACGTACCGCATCTACGATGACAACGTCATTGGGTTGCAGACTCATTATTTTTCTCCTCTGCTCAGCTACGCGCTGCATCAAAATAAGTTTCACCAGCGGCAGCCATAGCTTTCATGCGTTCCGTTGGTTGATAAAGTGGCCCTAATGCTTCGTAAGGCTTAGCCATTTCGCAGAATGCATCAAGCCCCATGCTATCCAGGTAATGAAGTGCACCACCACGGAATGGAGGGAAGCCAATGCCGTATATCAAACCCATATCCGCTTCAGCCGGAGAAGCGACAATACCCTCTTCTAAACAACGTGCTGTTTCTATGCACAGAGGGATCATCATGCGGGCAATGATTTCTTCTTCAGTGAACGGGCTTGCCTCACCAACAGCATCGCCAAGCAATTGAAGTACCGACTCATCAACGACTTTTTGCTGCTTACCTTTACGGTCTAATTTATATTCGTAGAAGCCTTTGTCGTTCTTTTGTCCAAAACGACCTAACTCATACATTTTATCGATAGCTGATGTGCCTGTATGCCCCATACGATCAGGGAAGCCTTGCGCCATGACTTCATCGGCATGATAAGCCGTATCCAAGCCGACAACGTCAAGTAAGTAGGCAGGTCCCATTGGCCAGCCAAAGCCTTCCATCACTTTATCCACTTGGCGGAAATCCGCACCGTCTTTAAGCAGTTGCGAAAAGCCAGCAAAGTAAGGGAACAAAATACGATTAACTAAGAATCCCGGGCAGTCATTAACCACAATCGGAGTTTTGCCCATCGCTTTAGCGTACGACACCGTGCGAGCAATAGCTGCTTCACTGGTTTTTTCACCACGAATCACTTCAACCAACGGCATGCGATGCACAGGGTTAAAGAAGTGCATGCCACAGAAGTTTTCTGGGCGCTTTACCGCTTTTGCCAACTCGTTAATAGAGATAGTAGAAGTATTAGACGTTAATACAGCATCTTCGCCTAAGTGCTCTTCCACTTCAGCCAAAACTGACTTTTTCACATTGACGTTTTCAACAACCGCTTCCACAACTAAATCGACACGTCCAAAATCACCGTAGCTCAGTGTTGGCGTAATACTGTTGAGTGTTTTAGCCATTTTAGCCGCATCAATACGACCACGCTTTAGTTGTCCACCTAACAATTTATTTGCTTCGTCCAAGCCAAGTTGCAACGCGTCCTCTCGTATATCTTTCATCAAGATAGGCGTGCCTTTAGAGGCAGACTGGTAAGCAACACCGCCACCCATGATACCTGCACCTAATACCGCGGCTTGTTTAACCGGCGTACCTTGTGATTCGTATCGCTTGCTAACCTTTTTAACGTACTGGTCTTTCAGGAATAAGCCGACCAGTGCTCGTGTAACTTCACTTTTGGCGAGTTTAGCAAAGCCTTTCGCTTCAACTAGAAGCGCCGCTTCACGTTCCATGTTGGCAGCTTTTTGGAGGGTTTTAATTGCCATCATAGGTGCTGGGTAGTGTTTACCCGCTTTTGCACCAATCACGCCTTTAGCAGTTTCAAACGCCATCATCTGTTCGATGGTGTTGAGTTTAACCGCGCTTTGTTTTTCTGTACGGCGTGCAGCGTAATCAAACTTGCCTGCGATGCACTCTTTTAACAGCGCAAAGCCTGCTTCGCGTACGCTAGCTTCAGCAACGACTGCGTCTACTGCGCCGTCTTTCAATGCAGCATCTGCACGCTTTTCGCCGCCTGCACAGATCCACTCGTTAGCATTATCAATACCGATCAGACGTGGTAAACGGACAGTACCGCCCCAGCCTGGGTAGATGCCAAGCTTAACTTCTGGAAGGCCGACTTTCGCAGAGTCTGCCATCACTCGGTAATCGGTTGACAGCGCGAGCTCAAACCCACCACCTAATGCTAAACCGTTGATAGCAGTCACTGTCGGACATTGCAGATCCTCGATAGCGTTTAAAATACCCTGCAATTGTGTGATGTTGTCGACAATGGTGTCTTCATCGTGGGTGAACATTTGACCAAATTCGGTGATATCAGCACCTACAATAAACGTAGGCTTGTTACTGCTAAAAAGAACACCTTTGAGGTCGGCGGTGGATTGCAATATGCTGACTGCGTCCGCGAGTTCCTTCATTGCTTGCTGACTGAGCGTGTTGACGGCATCTGTGGTGTTATCGAAAACCACCTCATAAATACCCGCTTCAGCAGCCTGTACGCGGATTGTTTGACCTTCCATTACCATGGGAATGACTCCGTACGTCAGGTTAACGTCGTTATTGTTATTTCAGAAATCAAGCTTTGGATTTAGTCTAGCCGCTATGCGCTATCATACAATGACAGTTTGCGTCAGGCTCACTAACGAATGCCGTCATTGCTAGTTTACAGGGCGTTTATCTGCAAACTAAGTCTTTATTATCAGTAACAAATTGCTTCACTACAATGGAGTCAAAAAAGTTACTCACATAATAGTAGCGACAATAGTTTTCCACGCTTTCTGTGGATAACCTGTCTGAAAACCTTTGTGTAACCTTGGCTAAGCTAGCTAAGACGCCTAGCACAGGGTTTCGATCAATTAGGCACCAATGCGGTGAATCTATAACCCTAGTTTTGATCCCTTACACACAGCCTATAGCCATAACTTATATACAGCTTAGTGAATTCTGGGCATAAAAAAACCCAGCGAGGCTGGGTTTACAAGACAAAAACTTAATCTATCTCTTTAAGGTTACGCTTTTTTGAGTGACTCCATATCAATTACAAAACGGTACTTCACATCGCCTTTTTTCATGCGCTCATACGCTTCGTTAATATGTTGAATATCGAGCATTTCTACTTCACAGCTAATACCATGCTCAGCTGAGAAATCTAACATTTCCTGTGTTTCAGCAATACCGCCAATCATGGAACCCGCTAACACGCGACGCTTCGAGATCAAATTTACCCCCCATAACGGCGGCTCAATGCCCGTGATTAGCCCTACCACAATATGCACTCCATCTACCTTGAGGCAATTTAAGTATGGGTTAAAGTCGTGTGCAACCGGGATAGTGTCCAACAAAAAATCAAACTGTAAGCTTGCGGCTGCCATTTGATCGTCATCTGTTGAGATAATCACATGATCCGCACCTTGCTGTTTCGCTTCATTAACTTTATTGGCAGAGCGGGTAAATACGGTTACTTCGGCACCTAGCGCTTTAGCGTATTTTACGCCCATGTGACCTAACCCTCCCATCCCTAATACACCTACTTTGTCTCCCGCTTTGACACCATAGTGTTTTAAGGGTGAATAAGTAGTAATACCCGCACACAACAATGGAGCCGCTGATTTAATATCGAGCGCCTCCGGGATTGAAAGTACAAAGTCTTCACGGACAACTATTCGCTCAGAGTAACCGCCAAATGTGAGCGTCCCATCATGCAAATCCTTACCATTGTAGGTACCAACCATACCGTTATCACAGTATTGCTCTAGACCTGTTTTACATGAAGAGCAACTGCAGCACGAATCAACCATGCAGCCAACTCCTACGTAGTCGCCTTCTTTATACTTTGTCACTTGTGGACCAATGGCTGTAACGCGGCCAATAATTTCATGCCCCGGTACCACTGGGTACATAGAGTTGCCCCAATCATTTTCGGCTTGATGGATATCTGAGTGACAAACACCGCAATATAGTATTTCAATTGATACATCATCGGGGCGCAAATCACGACGTTGTATGTTCAGCGGGGCCATTTTAGATGTGGCGGTCTGTGCTGCATATGCTTTGGTATTTGACATGAATAATCTCCAGATAATTTCACTTTACCTGATCCATTATCCAGCGTTACCCGTAACAACGTGAGCCTCATTCCTGTTAGGTTTTTGCCTATTTCTCTTAAAGACAGCAGTTTACTTGGATTATTGAGCGGTCATTTAGGCATAATCCTACTATTATAAACGAAGTCATTGGCAGACCCACGGATGTTGAACAATAAGGTATTTATAAGAGGTAATTGCTATGTCACTGTCTGATCTTGTCAGCCTACTTGAGCCTTTACAGCGTGAAGAAGGCATGCACCCCTCCGATATTGAAGGCGTATCTGTTTTAACTTGCCACGAATCTCACGGCCGTAGTCCGCTCATCTATGAGCCCAGTTTGATTTTCATCGCGCAGGGTAAAAAAATTGGCTACCTTGGTGATCGTGTTATCGAGTACAACCCAGGTCATTATTTAGTACAAACACTACCGTTACCTTTTGAATGCGAAACCTATGCAGAAGAAGGTAAGCCACTACTTGGCATATCGGTGAGTATTGACCTTGTTATCCTAGCGGAACTTGTACACAGCTCGTTACCCGTTAACGGTTTACCCACAGACCATGATCTAAGCCCCAAGCCTATGGACTCTGTTGCAATGACACCCGGTATGCAAGAAGCCGTGAGCCGGTTAGTGCGAGCACTACACGATCCTATTGATGCACGAGTAATGGGAACGGCACGTGTTCGCGAGGTAATATATGAAGCACTCAAAGGCGAACAAGGCTCTGCTTTAAGTGCCTTGATTTTAAACCAAGGTAATTACTCACGCGTGATCCGTATACTAAGCCAATTGCACAAATCATTTGACCAAGGTGTGACGGTAGAATCGCTTGCAGATCAAGCAAATATGAGTGTTTCAAACTTCCATAAGCATTTTAAAGAAGTAACTAGATGCTCACCTTTGCAGTACCTGAAACGCCTACGCCTGATTAAAGCTCGCTTGTTGCTATCGCATGACGATCTTAATGTGGGACAAACCGCTCTGGCCGTAGGCTACAAAAGCATCAACCAATTTAGCCGTGATTATAAAAGCTACTTTGGCACCCCGCCAAAACAAGATGTACGACCATAACTGAATATACCCGAATGCTCCCCGCGCCACCCCATCATGGCTAGCGCTTTATACACATTATCTGTGGATAAGTACTTGTATAAGTTTGGGGTAAGCATCCCTAAGCACACTTACATGACGCTTTGAAGATATCGGTCAGAAAAGCATCAACCGATTCTCCATGATCGAACCTGACACCTGAAATTTTCAGACAGATACAAAAACGCCCCTAATAGGGGCGTTTAAAAAGCACAAATAGTTATAGCTACGCAGCACGACGTCGGTAAGTGCCCATTGCAAATAATCCTAGGCCCATCAACACTAATGTACCCGGAAGAGGAACGGCACTAGCATCGGTATTAAACACAACCGGCGTCTGCGACATATAAACCGTACCGCTTGAGTTGAACGTTAAGCCCGTTATAAAGGCTAATGGGTCAGCAGGATCGACATTTGCATCTGTCTCAATTCCCATCACTCGGAAATTATCAACCGCATCAGCAAAGAAGTACTCATCACCAGCCGTCAGCTCGCTTACGAAGACATACTCGGAACCATCCCACACATAAATTGCGTATTCATCATCACCAAAACCGGTAGGTAAGATAACAGAAGCCACAAGCGGACTGCTGCTGTCTGTAACAACATAATCGTAACCAATGGCTACTTCAGGATCGATGTAGACAACTTCTCCGTCGAGAACTTCGAAGAGAAAGTCAAATGTTACAACTTGGTTGTTGCCATCCACAACATCCCCGTCTTCATTGATAGTGACAGGCATAAAAGGGTTATCTGATGTACCTGAACCTTCCGAGCCAACATAAACTCCATCATTTAAGTCATTTAGGTTATCAAAATAATCTTGTGCTTCATCTGTGAAAGCTAAAACGTCATAGCCTTCTTGAGCCGCTGTGTACACAGGGACGCCGTTTCTAAATGGAAGAATATAAACGCCATCTTCAAGGGAATTATAAGAGTACTCCGTAATATCCAGTAAATATCCAGCATCAATGTCATCCAGATTTGGGAAATAAACAGGATCATCAACACTGGCAGGCGTCGGCGGAGTGTCTCCCAAAATCGACAGATCAGCAAAAGCTGAGTTCTTAGTAACGCCTGCTATTGCAATAAATTTTTGGATAAAATATGTGGATGGGGTAGAAACCCACTCAATGGTGTTATAACGAAACTCCGCATTGAAGTCTCCATTTGTTCCTGTAACGCCAGACATGTCAGTTAACGTTAACTGAAAGTTATTAACTAAATTATCCCCGCCATTTACATCCGGAAGCTGGCTGTTCCAAACTACTTTTATTTGATCATCAGTAGACGTTATATAGGTATCATACAGACCATCCGTATACATACCTGGAGCACAATCCGATGTCACAAAAGCACTGATACCATTGTTAGCAAGAGACGTTCCCTGCATATCGGCACATGAACCCATTTGCTGCTTTACAAAACGAACACCACCGTTATCTATAACATTAATCCAATCATAGCTTGTGCCGTAAAAATTGAGATCAAAATTCAAATCGACCGTCGTACCGTTATAGTTTATGGCGCCTGGTTCGACAGAGTTATCAAATATCGTATTTTCCCCATTAAGATCGCTACTCCAAACAGCAGCTTGTGCGGATAGAGAGGCGCCAGCTAACACAGCAACCGCTAGCACATTTTTTATACCAAGTTTCATCAAACCATCCTTGTTAAATTGATATGAAAACTCATAAAAGCAAATTTCAGACCAATGACAATAAATATTTGATAAAAAAGGATTAAATGCAATATAGACTCAAATAGGAAACACTTGTTTGTAAAATTTTCTGACACAAACAAGTGTTTGATTTAATTGAACTATTCAGCTTTAATTCATAAAACTATCGATAACTATCTAACAACTCGTAAATGTAACGTGCGATTTCAACTGAATGCGGGTTGTCGCCATGTATACATAATGTATCGGCACGTAAGGGTATTTTCTTGCCGCTCAACGTTGTTACTGCTTGATCATTTACAATCTCAGCCACCTGTAGCTCTATGCGCCCCAGATTGTCATGAACAGCACCTTCATGCCGGCGATTTACCAACAAGCCGTCATCATCGTAAGCCCTATCAACGAAAGCTTCGAATATTAGCGGGAGGTCATACTGATCAGCTAGCGCTTGCACTTCGTCATTTCGGTTAGTGGACATAACTACTAATGGCAAACCCACTTCATAGGAAGCCACTGCTGTCATCACTGCTCGCAAGCTGTCATCACTTACCATCATTTTGTTATACAGTGCGCCATGGGGTTTGACATACTGGATACGAGAACTTTTGCTTTTACAAATAGCGTCTAACGCACCTATTTGATATAGCAATGTTGCTATTAGCTCTTCACGTGAGCAATGATAATCACGGCGACCAAAACCCAGCAAATCCGGATATCCTGGATGCGCCCCAATCTCCACGCCTCCATTTACTGCCAAGTTAACCGTTGATAACATCGTTAATGGATCAGAGGCGTGGAAGCCACAGGCAATGTTTGCTTGATCAATATACGGCATGACCTCAACGTCATTGCCTTTTACCCAAGGGCCAAAACTTTCACCCATATCGCAATTAATTTTCATCAGATACCTTCTGCATTGAAAAACATAAAAACCTAACGCTCCGCTTCAGTTTTTTCTGGATAATAAATCAGGTTATGAACCACGGAATCAACTTGAGATTGATTCCGGTAACCATGAGGCTTATCAGCGTTAAAGCGCACTGCATCCCCTGCTTTAAAGGTATGCCAATGCTCGTCAATATATAGCTCAACGCTTCCGCTGATAACAACGACATGCTCAATTACGCCAGGAGAATGAGCCTCTGAGTACTGTTCATAGCCTGCCACAAACGTCAGTTCCATCCATTCGAAATTTAATTGGTCATCATAAGGAAATAACGGCGCAACAAACATGCTATTCTGGGCAGGCTGATTCCGAACATTATGAGCCGAGCGAAAGGGAACGCCCCGTGTAACGGAGGGGTCATCAGTTTTAGGGGGCTCTATAAGTGCTGTTAGCGATACCTCAAAACCAGTCGCTATCTTCCATAAAGTAGCAATCGTTGGGCTGGACTCCCCTCGCTCTATTTGTCCAAGCATGGCTTTGCTCACACCTGTTTTTTGAGATGTCTTATCTAGACTCCATCCTTTATTTGCCCTCATCTGCTTAAGCGACAAAGCAATAAATTGATTAACCGGCTGCATAAGTCCCCTACTGAGTAATCACACCGACAGTAACTTGCTTTGAACAAACGGTGTTTCTATTGTGCGTTATAACGCACCAATGCTAAGATTGCCACCACGTACGCTATAACGCACAAACACTCAGGAATTGACAGTGGCCTACCTCATATCAACTGTTTTAGGGTTGTTTAACTTTTCTCGTTTCACCGCAGGCTTTGTAGCAGTGCTCGTAGGCTACACAAGCTCCGCTGTTATCATTTTTCAGGCAGCAGAGACCTTAGGCGCCAGCGAAGCCCAAACAAGCTCATGGCTGTGGGCTCTCGGTATCGGCATGGGACTAACCAGTATCGGGTTATCGCTTGCCTTCAAATCTCCGGTGCTAACCGCATGGTCAACACCCGGTGCCGCTTTGCTGGTAACAAGTTTGTCAGGTGTATCCATGAGCGATGCGATTGGCGTCTTCATATTTAGCTCTGCACTGATAATGCTTTGCGGCCTCACAGGCTGGTTCGATATGCTCATGCGCTGGATACCCCAATCACTCGCCGGAGCTATGCTTGCGGGTGTGCTACTCCCCTTCGGTGTGAATGTATTTACATCGATCGAGACTCAATGGATGTTAGCGGTTGGCATGCTAGCCACGTACTTAGTCGTTAAACCTCTGCAACCACGCTATGTTATACCGATAACATTGATGGCTGGCGTACTCCTAGCCTATACCCAAGATCTACTTCACTTAGAAACCCTACATTTCACAATAACTTCTCCTGTGTGGGTCACCCCAACGTTTAACACGGCCAGTTTAATTGGCGTAGGCATCCCGTTTTTTATTGTAACGATGACTTCTCAAATGATGCCTGGCATTGCCGTGATGCGTGCAAACAACTACCACACCCCAGCCTCTCCTTTAATGACATGGACAGGGATCACTGGTGTGATATTTGCCCCGTTTGGTGGCTTCTCCTATAACCTTGCCGCAATTACGGCTGCCATTTGCATGGGTAAAGAGGCAGACTCAGACAGTAGTAAGCGATACATTGCTTCAATTTGGGCCGGCCTGTTCTATCTTTTCACAGGTATCTTTGGCGCTACCGTGGCAAGCCTGTTTACAGCCTTTCCCCAGGTGCTTGTCATGTCGATAGCAGGGCTCGCTCTACTCAGTACAATTGGGAACTCCCTAAGCGCTGCCTTGCATAATGAAATAGAAAGGGAAGCTGCACTCATTACTTTTTTAGTCACGCTTTCTGGCTTGAGCATCATGGGTATTGGTAGTGCTTTTTGGGGCATCGTACTTGGCTTAGCCGCTTTTTATCTAAAGAAGGCATTCACAAAATAACCAATTGATTTCTGCTCAATGCCCTCTTTTTTTCCATAAGTATCTGTTAGGAATTAGTCTATACTCAGTAGAACACATAATAATAGATGTGAGCTGTTCGCCTCCACATCTCCTAATTCGGAACACATGCATAGATTATTCGGCATTATATGCACATCACACCTACCTACAGCATTCACTGCTATCTCATTGGTAGTTCTTTACGGCTTAGTTTTATGGCTACCGCCTTTAGCGGCGCAAGCGTCAAAAACCCCTGAATTTGTCGAAACAAGCGAGACACTTAAACAAAGCGGAGATATCGACCTACACCGCACTCAAGATATTCAATCCATGAGTCCTGATAGCTTGGACGACACTGACACTTCGCCGGAAGCAGCAAATGCAATATTCAACAGTGGTTTTAGGTTATCTCTAGAGGAAGGCTTACAAACTGATACCGTCATTAAATATATGATGATTGCCTCATCGTTACTGTTATTAACCGGTTATTGGGTTTGGGTTTTACGACGAGAAATCCGTATTAGACAATTGGCAGAAATGCGGGAACAAGGGAGAAGCCAAGTACTTGAAAGCCTATCAAAAGCGACCCCTTTACCAGATATCTTAATGCAAATTGTCCGCAACGTAGAGCATGCAAACCCCGAGATGCTTTGCAGTATTCTGATACTCAATCCAGAGACAAAACAGCTCACCTACGGGGCAGCCCCCAGCCTGCCAGACTTTTATAACACGGCCGTTGAAGGGTTGTTAATTGGTGATGGTATTGGCTCTTGCGGCACCGCTGCTTTTCGCGGAGAGCGAGTCATCGCCGAAAATTTACAAACTCACCCTTATTGGCAAGAATTTAAAGCGCTGACTAAAAAAGCCAACTTAGCCTCATGCTGGTCTCAACCAATCATCGATAGCGACGGGATGGTATTAGGCACTTTTGCCATTTATCACCGAACGCCGATGCTGCCTTCAAAACAAGAAATACAATTAATAGAGAGCTATGCCAGCCTAGCTGATATCGTTATTACCACCCACCGTATTGAAAAAGAAATTCGCATAGCCGCAACCGCCTTCGAATCAAACGAAGGAATGCTAGTGACTAATGCCGACCACATCATTATCAAGGTCAACCAAGCATTCACGCGCATCACAGGCTATAGCGCAGAAGAAGCCATAGGCCAATCTCCGGATATACTCAATTCACAACTAAACGACACCGCCCAACGATCAACGTTGTGGCAGAACATTAACGAGACTGGCTTTTGGGAAGGTGAACTTTGGGGTCGCCATAAGCATGGCCACGAATATCCAGAACACTTATCTATCCGAGCCGTCAAAGATGCAAACGGGAAGATAACAAACTACGTTGCCACCATTACAGATATCACTTTGCGCAAAGAAGCCGCAGAAGAAATCGAAAGACTGGCTTTCTACGACCCCCTTACACAGCTGCCTAACCGGCGCCTGTTACTAGAACGTCTACGTCAGGCCGTGATTACTAACAAGAGAAATGGAACGACTGGCGCTTTACTCTTCCTAGATTTGGATCAATTTAAGACGCTAAACGATACATTAGGCCATAGTGTTGGCGACACTCTATTAAACGAAGTAGCCAAACGCCTTTCTGTTTGTGTGAGAAGTCACGATACCGTTGCCCGTTTAGGAGGAGATGAATTTGTTATTATTCTAGAAAATCTAAATAGCAATGAATTACACGCGGGTACACAAACTGAGATTATCACCCACAAGATACTCGACAAACTAAGCACCCCCTACAAACTCGAGCAAGAAGATTACACGCTCTCGACAAGCGCAGGTGCTGCATTATTTCATGGCGACGTTAGCGAGGTTGAAGAGCTATTAAAACAAGCCGATATAGCCATGTATCAAGCGAAAAAATCAGGCCGTAACCAGCTTCGATTTTTTGATAACGACATGCAAGATGCTATTAACATTCGCGTCGAGCGTGAGCGCGAGTTAGAAGTTGCTATCGCACAAAAAGAGTTCCAACTGTATTACCAAGTGCAAGTGAATGATGCTTTAAAGCCAATCGGCGCGGAGGCTCTCATTCGTTGGATTCACCCTCAACGCGGCTTAATTCCCCCGGTAGAGTTTATTCCTTTAGCCGAAGAAACCGGACTTATCTTACCTATAGGGCAGTGGGTTCTGGAGTCTGCTTGCGAGCAACTCGATCAATGGCAAGACAACCCCGCAACCCAGCATTTATCGATTTCGATTAACGTAAGCGCTAAGCAATTCCACCTTGATGATTTCATTGAGCAAGTAAAATCAACGATTGGCCGTTATCGCTTTCCAATAGAACGACTTAAATTTGAACTAACAGAAGGGCTACTTTTAGATGATATTGAAAAGGCGGCCACGAGGATTAGTCAATTAGGTAGCTTAGGCATACAAGTATCACTCGATGATTTTGGGACCGGTTATTCATCATTGCAATACCTCAAAAAGTTACCGCTCTATCAACTTAAAATAGATCAGTCCTTTGTGCGTGATATCCCAGGTGGAGATCGAGACATAGCCATCGTCCGCACGATTATTGCTATGACAGAAAGCTTAGGCCTGAATGTTATTGCCGAAGGCGTCGAAAACCAGCAGCAGTTAGATTGCTTAATCCACGAGAAATGTAGCCATTTTCAAGGCTACTTCTTTCAGAAACCCATTCCTGTTGACGAATTCACAGCCTTTATTCAATCAACCATGAAATAAATCCATACAAGTTCACCACTATCGAGCCCCAAGTAAAGCAGGCTCGATAGTCTTTAGCTCTTGTACGATTAAGGTGACAATCCCGCCGCTTGCATAAAAAATTTAAGCAACCAAGCAATTACACCTAAGCCCGCTACGCTAGCGGACCAAATGACGACTAGCCAACCAACTCGTTTTAACCACACAGGGCGCTCAGCTTGATCTGGGTTATTTTCTTTGGCCCGCTCAGACATTAGTGATACCCATCCCCCACTCTTACCTTGCCGCGAAACACGTAGTAAGACCAAAAAGTATAAGCCAAAATACATGGAATGATGATGAGTGCTCCAACCAAGGTGAAGCGCTGACTTTCTGCCGGTGCAGCAGCTTGTTGTAGGGTAATATCCGGAGGGATAATGTTTGGCCACAAACTAATGATCAAGCCGCTGTACCCTAAAAATAATAAGCCAAGCGTCATGATAAAAGGCATCGCTTCTGCTCGGCGATTCAATGCTTGTAAAATCCCAAAAGCAACCAGCACAACTAAAATAGGCACAGGTGAGAAATAAAGTAAGTAGGGCATCGTAAACCACCGGCTAGCTATCTCGGGATGAGCGATAGGTGACCAAATACTAATACCCGCTATTACAGCCAACAGCAAAAAAGTAATTGGGCGCGACAACGCTCGCATACGCTTTTGCAGCCCCCCTTCTGTCTTCATCACCAACCAGGTACTGCCCAACAAAGCATAAGCAACCAGCAGGCTAATCCCAGTAAACACACTAAATGGAGTTAACCAGTCGAGTGCTCCGCCAACAAAGCGCTCATTCTCGATAGCAAAACCATCAATAAACGCCCCCATCGCAGCGCCTTGGCAGAAGGTCGCTAAGTAAGAACCGACAATAAACGCCTTATCCCAGAATGGGCGGTGATGTTCATCTGCCTTAAAGCGAAACTCAAACGCGACTCCCCTCAATATCAAGCCAATCAACATAAACACTAAAGGGATGTACAAGGCGCTTAGCACTAGACTGTATGCCAGTGGAAAGGCCGCCATCAGCGCCGCGCCGCCCATCACCAACCAGGTTTCGTTACCATCCCATACCGGCGCGACGGTATTAACCATGACATCCCGCTCATCAGGGTGATCAATAAAAGGAAATAAGATCCCTAACCCCAAATCAAAGCCATCGAGCAGCACGTACATCATTAAGCCAAAACCAATAATGAGTGCCCAAGCCATCGAAAGATCCATATTCATCATAACTTCACCTCATCAGAAACCGCAGATAAAGGACGAGCAGGACGGTGCGTACTGTCTTCTCCATCGGCCGGGTCATGATGTTCCTCCGGGCCCTCCTTAATGAGAGAAAGCATGTATTTAACACCTATCCCAAACACCGCAAAGTAAACAACCACAAAGGCAACCAGTGTAGTGGTTAGCGCAGCAACCGAGTGATCTGATGCCGCATCAACCGTGCGCATTACGCCATAGACAACCCAAGGCTGACGACCAACCTCGGTGGTAAACCAACCGGCTAATATAGCAATCAGCCCAGCAGGCCCCATTGCCAAAGCAAACTTAAGGAATAATGGTGACTCATAGAGGCGTTTTTTCCAGCGAAGCCAGAGTCCGCATACTCCAAGCAATAGCATCAACATTCCTAGAGCAACCATGATTCTAAAGCTCCAAAACACCACAGGAGCATAAGGACGATCTTCTGGCGCAAAGGATTTGAGACCTTCAAATTGCCCATCCCACGTATGCGTCAAAATTAAACTACCTAAGTGCGGAATTTTAAGGGCGTACTTGGTTTCCTCCGCTTCCATGTCAGGCCATCCAAAGAGAATAAGTGGGACACCCTCTTCTCCTGGCTCATTCTCCCAATGTCCTTCCATCGCCGCTATTTTAGCCGGTTGATGCTCAAGCGTATTTAAACCATGAAAGTCGCCCGCAATAATCTGCAAAGGAGCGGTTATGAGTAGCATCCACATGGCCATCGAAAACATTTTTTGGGCATGAGGTTTAGCTGACCCTTTGAGCATATGCCAAGCCCCGGAGGCCGCCACAAACAGAGCCGTTGCTAAAAAAGCCGCTAACGCCATGTGAACTAACCGATAAGGGAACGATGGATTAAAAATAATTTCGATCCAATCCACTGGAACAACCCGACCATCCACAATCTCATAGCCTTGTGGCGTCTGCATCCAGCTATTTGACGCTAAGATCCAGGTCATGGATATAAGCGTGCCCACAGCGACCATAATGGTAGAAAAGAAGTGCAAACCAGGACCAACGCGGTTCCAGCCAAATAGCATCACCCCTAAGAAACCAGCCTCCAAAAAGAAGGCTGTGAGCACTTCATAAGCCAATAATGGCCCCGTCACGCCACCAGCAAACGTTGAAAAAGCACTCCAATTTGTACCAAACTCATAAGACATCACCAATCCAGAGACGACGCCCATAGCAAAGTTCACAGCAAATATTTTTGACCAAAAGTGATAAAGATCACGATAGATAGGGTTCTTCTTGGTTAACCAGAGGCCTTCCAGCACCGCTAAATAGCTGGCCAGACCAATCGTTATGGCAGGAAAAATAATATGAAACGAAACTGTAAAAGCAAATTGCACGCGAGCTAGGTCGACTGCACTCAAATCAAACATCGTCTTGTCCTTTGTTACCAAATCCTAAACCCACTGTGACGTGAGCTTACTGGTGTACAGATTACCGGTGGTAATGATGTACCCGAATTCGTCTTACAGCGACCAAAGTACAAATAGATCGCAATGGAAAGAAAGAAGTTTTCTTATTGTGAAACGTGGATATCCACGATAGGGCAAGCTTAACTATACCCAATGAAGGCTGGATTTTAACGCTTTCATTAAAATTAGTTAATTCTAATATAAAACTTTAAAAAAGAGCCGCCTACAGCAGCTCAACATTGCGGGGATCAACCAATCTATAAGTGGTTTATGTGCAATAGTTCAGCCCCGCGCAGTGTGCAACATAAGAAAAGTATCAACAATGCGACAATTTGCCGCGCGTGCTACACACAGGTATAGCTCATTCTTATTACACTGCACGAGGCCATTTTGAAGTGTATTTATAAAGCAGCTTCTAACTCAGGAATTACATCAAATAGATCAGCGACCAATCCATAATCCGCTACTTGGAAAATAGGAGCGTCTTCATCTTTGTTGATAGCGACAATGACTTTTGAGTCTTTCATACCCGCTAAGTGCTGGATAGCACCAGAAATACCCACAGCGATGTATAAGTCGGGAGCCACCATTTTACCCGTTTGGCCAACTTGCATATCATTCGGTACAAAGCCAGCATCAACGGCGGCGCGCGAAGCCCCCACTGCGGCACCTAACTTATCTGCAAGCGCATAAAGAATATTGAAGTTATCGCCATTCCCCATGCCACGACCACCGGATACTACAATTGAAGCGGCCGTAAGTTCAGGACGATCAGAAACGGCCAACTCTTCACCCACAAACCGAGAGTGCTGTGAAGCAATGGCTTCACCAACGGCCTCAATGGTTGCGCTCCCACCTTCGGCGGCAACTGCATCAAACGCCGTTCCGCGCACCGTCGCCACTTTAACTGCATCACAAGACTGCACAGTCGCAACGGCATTACCCGCATAAATAGAGCGTTTAAAAGTATCCGCACTGACAACAGCGCTAATATCAGATAGTTGATTAACATCTAACAGCGCGGCTACTCGGGGTAGCATGTTCTTTCCTGTGGTTGTCGCTGGGGCAAAAATATGGGTATAGCCTTGAGCAACCGAGACAACCAATTTACTGGTGTTCTCAGCTAGTTGATGCGTGTAATCAGCATGATCAGCGACACGTACCCGTGAGACTCCTGCTATATTAGCGGCCTGCTCAGCAACCCCTTGGCAACCACTACCGATCACTAAGACATCAACATCACCGCCTACTTGGGTTGCCGCAGCAACTGTTGTTAAGGTAACGGGTTTGAGCACCTGATTGTCGTGCTCTGCAATCACTAGAATACTCATGACACCACCTTCGCTTCATTTTTCAATTTATCGACTAGCTCAGCAACAGAAGACACTTTTATCCCTGCTTGACGCTCAGCTGGCGGCTCTACGCCTAACAAAGTGATGCCACTTTTTACCACCACACCTAGCTCTTCAGCCGTTTTAACATCCAACGGCTTCTTCTTGGCTTTCATAATATTGGGTAATGAAGCATAACGAGGTTCGTTTAAACGAAGATCGGTTGTAATGACAGCCGGAAGATCTAGCTCAATCGTCTGTAAGCCGCCATCTATTTCGCGTGTTACTTTGACTTTATCGCCATCGACAACAACTTCTGACGCAAACGTGGCTTGTGGACGATCCAGTAAGGCGGCCAACATCTGGCCGGTTTGGTTGTTATCAGAATCAATCGCTTGCTTACCTAAAATCACTAACCCAGGCTGCTCTTCTTCCACAACCTTAGCTAACAACTTAGCAACACTCAGTGAATCAGGGCTCTCTTGTGTTTCAATCTGAATGCCGCGATCAGCTCCTAGCGCTAATGCCGTACGAATCTGTTCTTGGCATGCTTTACTACCAATAGAAACAACCACGATTTCATCCGCTATGCCCTTCTCTTTTAAACGAACGGCTTCTTCTACCGCTATTTCACAGAACGGATTCATGGCCATTTTGACATTGCTGAGATCAACATCCGTTTTATCAGCTTTAACACGCACTTTAACGTTGTAATCAATCACGCGCTTAACGGCGACAAGGATCTTCATACCAGTTGCCTCTTCCTTTTCTTATAGTGTAGTTACTCAAGCCATCACAACGGCTAAAGCGTTAGATACTCTCTATAATAGGCGGGAATAAAGATCTCACAATGACAAAAATTGTCTTAGTTAATAACAAAAACTTTCATATAAAAACAAGCCACTGAATATAAAGGGATTTATTAAATACTAATTAGTAGCAAAAAAGATCAAGCCGCCTATCAAAGCACCAATAAATTGCACTACTTACCAAATATAGACCAGCCCGTTTTATGAACAAGCATTTCTAACGCTTGCGTCCCGAGTTGACTATTGCCAATGGTATCCAAGCCTGGCGACCAAACGGCTATCGAAGCTTTGCCCGGCGCAATCACCAAAATACCGCCGCCCACGCCACTCTTACCGGGCAAACCCACCCTAAAAGCAAACTCCCCCGAACCATCATAATGACCGCACATCATCATCAGCGAGTTAATACGCCTCGCTCGTTGCGGGGACACAACACGCGTATTAGTGCTCGCATTAACGCCATCGGATACTAAAAACTGCCCCGCTCGCGCCAACTGCTCACAATTCATAGCAATTGAGCACTGATGAAAATAGGTACCCAGCACGTTATCAACAGGGTGTTTAATACGACCAAACGATTTCATAAAGTGCGCTAACGACGCATTACGGTCCTTATGTTCCATTTCAGACTCAGCCACTTTATGATCAAAAATAATACTGTTGTCATCCGCGATAAAACGCACAAACTGTAAAATTTCAGCCAATGTTTCTTTAGGCTGATGACCCATCATAATGGCATCTACTATGGCTATCGCTCCCGCATTGATAAACGGATTACGAGGTTTTCCCATTTCATGTTCTAGCTGAACAATAGAGTTAAACGGATCACCGGAAGGCTCGCGCCCCACCTTATTCCATACCGCATCGCCCAATTTGCCCAAAGCCATCGTCAGCGTAAACACCTTAGAAATACTTTGGATGGAAAAAGCCGTTTTAGCGTCCCCTGCACTAAATACCTGTCCGTCTGGCAAAACCACAGAAATTCCAAACTGATTAGGATCTACATGCGCCAACTGAGGAATATAATCAGCAACCTTACCGCGCTCGGTTTCTTGCGCCATAGCAGCCGCGATATCGTTTAGGATTTTTTGCATTCGTTCTGTAACCTTAAAAACACAATTGAGATCACTGCACTACCCATAAAAAGTAAATTAAATACCCAAGTATAGCCAGAGCTGGAAGAGGCCACGTAATTATGTCATCTTAAATAGTGCAAGTACTCCAAATCTTCACTTACCCATATCAGCATCACAATGCAGCGTTTGCCATCATACAAGCCGATGTATAGAGAGGGACACATGACTGAAAAAGCTATGCTTAGGACCTTATTTGATAAAGCCGTCGAAGTAGCAGACCCCATGCAATCACTCCATGAGTATTTACCCAGCAAACCAGCGGGCCGAGTATTTGTTGTTGGTGCAGGTAAAGCCAGTGCTCGCATGGCGGAAGCGGTAGAAAAAGCCTGGGGGCCATGTGAAGGACTCGTGATTACACGCTATGGATATGCACGCCCTTGCCAAGGCATTGAAGTGATCGAAGCGGCACACCCCGTTCCTGACCAAGCGGGCCTTCAAGCAACGCAATCGTTACTTGAACATGTTAAAGAGCTAACAGAGAACGATTACGTATTAGCTTTGATATCTGGCGGAGCATCCGCATTAATGATCGCACCAGCCGATGGGATTTCGCTAGAAGAAAAACAAGCGATTAATACGGCACTGCTCGCCAGTGGAGCACCTATTGATCAAATGAACATTGTTCGTAAACACCTAAGCCAGATCAAAGGCGGGCAACTCGCCACAGCGGTGTACCCTGCCACTTTACGTGCACTGCTCATATCAGATGTTTCGGGCGATAAAATCGAATATATAGGCTCAGGTCCAACCTCTGGCGATGACTCTTCCCCAGTGGATGCGTTAAACATTTTACAGCGCTATAAAATAGACATTCCCGCATCGGTAAAAACACATTTACTCAAAGGCTCAGGCGTTGTCCCTAAAGATGACAAACGGCTAGAACGTGTAGAAAACATTATTTATGCAGCCCCTTCACACTCTATTAAAGCGGCCGCCGATTTGGCTAAATCTCAAGGCTATACCGTGAAAGTGTTAGGTGATGAGATTGACGGGGAAGCACGTGAAGTCGCCAAAGAACAAGCCGCTTTAGCGCAATCAATACAAGCTGGGCTAGCACCCGAAGACAACCCAGTCCTACTACTTTCAGGTGGCGAACTCACCGTAACCCGACAAGGCCAAGGCATTGGCGGACCTAACGCGGAGTTTTGTTTAAGTTTAGCTATCGCGCTAGATGCCGCCCCCGGAATCTTTGCCATAGCGTGCGATACTGACGGTGTTGATGGCGCAGCAGAAGTCGCTGGCGCCTTAGTAGGTCCTGACACCTTGCACAAAGCCGAAGTAGCAGGCAATGATCCATTAACCGCGTTAGCTAACAACGATGCCCATACCTTTTTTGAACAGATTGGCGAGCAGGTAATCACTGGACCAACACTCACAAACGTCAATGATTTTAGGGCAATTCTGATTCAGCCACTTTAGGCTGTTCCATAGAACTGGAAGCTCTAGCGGAAAGCCAGTTCTTAATGAGTGGAACAATAAGAAAGAAGGCGCTCATTTTTTGATAGATGAGAAAGGTGAAATTTACAGAGGATAAAAATGAGATTATTAGGCCCTCTGCTCTGCTGTATTTGGCTAACGGCTTGCACAACACACGGTGTGCAAAACCCAAAATACACTCAAGTTCGCAGCTCTCTTGTAGTAAACGATATAAACAACTATGGATGCGCTCAGCCACTCATTTCAGATATTGAATATATCATCGACACAGGTGTAAGAGTCACTGAAACAGAACTGCACGATCATTATTCAACCACCGGCTGCTCCGTTTCAGGAACTTTACTCGATAACGGATTAGTAAAAGACTTCACCTTCGATTTCGGGGGATTAATCTATATCAACGATGGGACAACAATAGCTTGTGGGCCTAGTTGCTGTGCAGACCCTTCTTTCGAATATTGCACATACGAGGAATAAACTGCCTACATTAGTGATCCTTGGGTAAACCTAGGCTCACTAATGTAGTTGTTACGCGACCCTACCCTTTGCTCATAAACGCCATGAACGCAGCCTGAGCTTCCTGGCTGGTTAGACGCTTTTTAAACTGCTCGACCTCATCCACTAAGGTTTTATTTAACGACTCTTGGATAGGCGCTTTAATCATCTGCTTGCTGATCTTGAGTGACTCTGCAGGCATTTTCGCTAGCTTATCGGCTTGTTGCTGAGCGAATGATAAAGGATTTTCAACAGTGCCATTGATCAAGCCTAGCTGTGCGGCTCGTTCGCCACTGAAAGGCTCACCTAAAATGAGCAGCTCGTAGGTTAAATGATGACCTAACTGACGTGGCATTAACAAACTAGTGCCGCCCTCAGGTACTAGCGCTAGCTTAGTAAAGGGGAGCTGAAAGCGCGCGTCAGATTTAGCGTATACCAAATCGCAATGCAACAGCATTGAGGTGCCGATCCCTACTGCATCACCCGCTACAGCAGCAACCAACGGCTTGGTAAAGTTGGCGATCGTTTGCAAAAATTCCAGCGGACGAGCAGCTCGCTCTGGGTTCGAAGCGGCAGCTATGAAATCCGGAATATCATTGCCGGCGCTAAAACAATCTACTTGGCCGGTAATAATGACCGCCCTGATACCATCGTCTTGCTCTGCATACTCAAGGCCATTAATGAGAGCTTGATACATGTCGATCGTTAAAGCATTGCGCTTGGCAGGCCTGTCGATCATTAACGTGAGTATGTGATTGTCTAATGCTTGATGAACCGCCATAACCCACCCCTTATGATTGTGATAACTGTGGCTTTAAAGCATATTCACGACTAGCGCCGGCATACTCAACGGTGGCATCGACATACTCACGGTGCAGTTCAGCAACCAACGCTTGAACCGTGGGAACATTGTCTATTGAGCCTACCCCTTGCCCTGCAGACCAAATAGACTTCCACGCAGACGCTCCTTCTTTAGGTGCTGTAAGCTCTTCACCTAAATCCGGTTTTTTCACTTCGTCCACAGGCGCTTCTGGACGTTTACCCGTATTTGGATCAAGCCCTGCTGCAACCAAGCTCGGTTTCAAGAAATTGGCAGGTATGCCCGATATTTCCGGCGTATAAACGATATCAGATGCCGAACTGGCGTTAATCATCTCCTTATAATCTTCCATCGCACGGCTTTCTTGTGTGTTAATAAAACGCGTGCCCATATAAGCCATGTCAGCGCCTATCATCTGTGAGGTTGCAATATCACGGCCCGTCGATAAACATCCCGCCAGCACAACCGTGCCTTTAAAGAATTGGCGAATTTCGTTCACAAATGCAAATGGACTCAGTACTCCCGCGTGTCCACCGGCTCCTGCACAAACAGCGATGAGACCGTCAACCCCGGCTTCTGCGGCTTTTTCAGCATGGCGTACTTGTGCAACATCATGAAAAACTAACCCTCCGTAACTGTGAATCGCATCCACTAATTGGGAAACCGCGCCCAAAGAGGTAATAATCAGAGGGACTTGATGCTTAACGCATAATGCAACGTCGGCTTCTAAACGCGGGTTTGTTTTATGCACTATAAGATTCACACCAAAAGGGGCCGGTTTTTGTCCGGTCTGCGCCTCAAAGTCTGCTAACTCCGCTTTAATTTGAATAAGCCACTCTTCAAAACCTTCGCTCGTGCGCTGATTCAATGCAGGAAACGTCCCTACCACACCCGATTTACATGCTTCGATTACAAGCTCAGGGCCCGAAACTAAAAACATAGGGCTTGAGATTACAGGCAGGGTTAAGCAACCTTGAAAAATCGAGGGTAAGCTCATGATGCACTCCAACTTTGATTTATTAGTGTTATAGGTCAAATTCAGATGATTACTTTTTGACAGCAATCAAACTATTTTGGATATTTTCTGGTAGCTCTGGCGTGTATAACTCAGGAATATAGCGCTTAATAACATCACTGTTCTGTGCCCACGATTGGCAAGTGTTCAGCATTTTAGAAGCGCCTAAACGCATTACTTCGGATTCGGTACCCGGCCATAGCGTTTGTATCGTGGTTGTCGCTAACACCGGCAATAACTCGTTTAAGTGTGTGCAGCCTTGCACTCCACCAACGAGTTCTCGGGTTTTACGTAGCCAGCCACCACTAATACGTGTCCCTTCTAAGCGCTTAAAGACCTGCGCCGCCGAAGGGCAAATTTTAAACGGTGATTGATCAATAGATGCTTCTACAGTATGAATCAACAGACTTCTATCAACCGTTATGCGCAGCCACATATGATGGAATGGCTCACCTGCTGGCACATAGCCATCTCGTTCTGGGTTATCCACATTATCGGTTTTCAGGTCACGCATTTCGGCTTCAATATCCCATAAGCCGTCTTCACGTTCATAACCGATGCAATTAATCACACGCCGATGTATTTGGCGGCGACGCACGGGGCGGGAAATAGGCATAGCGTGCTCCTTACGCGGCATCCTTTGGTGTATCGTCGTTATCCTTCAACATACGACGCAATACTTTGCCAACATTGGATTTGGGTAGCTCTTCAACAAAGCACACTTTTTTAGGAACTTTATAGTTTGTGAGCCTCGCTTTACACCACTTAATCATGTCTTGCTCTGACAGCTCGTTATCTTTGCGCACGACAAAAACTTTAGGGATTTCCCCACAGCGCGGGTCCGGTATACCCACGGCAGCACACTCGATCACCAATGGATGCGAACTCACCACCTCTTCAATTTCGTTCGGGTAAACATTAAAGCCAGAGACAATGATGAGATCTTTTGCACGGTCCACAATACGCAATCGGCCATTCGCTTCGCGGACAGCAACATCACCCGTAATCAAGTAACCATCATGGGTAAAACTGGCCTGTGTTTCCGTTTCCCGCTCCCAATAACCTTTCATAACCTGCGGCCCTTTAACACACAGCTCGCCTATTTCACCGTCTGGCAAAACCGTACCGTCAGTGCCTATGATGACTACATCAGTATCACTCAGTGGCCAGCCTATCGTTCCGATTTCCGTCAAGCCTGGCGGGTTTATTGATACAGCTGGGGAGGTTTCTGTCAGGCCATAACCTTCCATTACATCGCAGCCTGTAATCTCTTTCCATTGGTCGGCTGCGGCATGTGTAAGTGCCATGCCGCCTGAAATAGTTACTTTAAGGTGGCTAAAATCGAGAGCTTTAAAGTCGTCGTTATTACATAACGCGACAAATAATGTATTAAGACCAAGGAAGGTCGAAATTGGCCAGCGCTTGAGCTCTTTAACAAACCCAGCAATGTCGCGGGGGTTGGTAATAAGCACACTGTGCCCACCCTCTTCCATAACAACCATTGCAATCATAAATGCATAGATATGGTAAAGCGGTAGAGGAGAAATGGTGACGTCTTGCCAATTTTTTTCAGCACGATTAATTAAATCATGGCCCTGTAGCATGTTCGATACTAGATTACCGTGCGTTAGCATCGCGCCCTTCGCTACACCGGTCGTCCCTCCCGTGTATTGCAATACCGCAACATCTTCCGTACACATATCCACAGGCGAGGGCTTTTCACCCATGTAAGCCATCATCGCTCCGCGCAATGGTTGCTCCATTGGCAAGTTATAATCAGGCTCCATTTTTTTAACGTATTTAATGGCTGTATTTAGCAAGGTGCGCTTAACAAAGCCATGCAAGTCACCGATCTGGGTAACGAACACATCTTTGATGAGGGTGTTGGCGATGATTTGCTCAGCGTTATGCGCCATACTCGCATGAATGATCAGAGCCTTAGCACCAGAGTCTTTAAATTGATGCTCCAATTCGCGTGGCGTATACAGCGGATTGGTATTTACAACGACTAAGCCCACTTTAAATGCCGCCATTAACACCACAGGGTATTGAATCATGTTTGGTAGCTGAATTGCGATTCGATCCCCCGGTTGCAAGTCCGTATCACGCTGCAAGTACACAGCAAACGAATCAGACAGACGGTCTAATTCTCGATAGGTCAGCGTGCGTCCAAAACTAGTAAAGGCCGGACGATCGGCAAAACGGGTACAGGCATCGGTAAACATATCTACAATATGCCGATAACCTTTTGGATTCAGGTTTTCCGGAATCCAGGATCCACGAGCATGGTCCATTTACTGCCCCCAAAATCTTTATTTTTATGCATGGGCGGACTGTAGTCCGAGCTATGCAACATTTAGCCTAAGAGCCCTATAAAGCTCCGTTTGATCGGACTAACATGTGCATTTAGTGTAGCAGGAAAGTTGGTAAATTAGCTGGCTAACCAAACAGTTCGCCAGCAGACGCTTTATCAACCCACCGGAAACAGAGCGGTCAAACGTGTGGCTAGCATGATGTCACCATCTGCACGAATTCGGCCAGCCATAAAAGCTTGCATTCCGTCAGTCTCGCCAGAGAGGACTTCTTGCAAAGTTTCGCTGTCCATCATTAATGTGACCGTAGGGTCATCATGCTCGCCTTGCGCTGTTTCACAGGTTCCGTCATTAATCACGACATAATACGGTACGCCATCTTCTATTTGGTATTGGAAAACAGCGTCTAGATCACCCGCCGCAGAGCTATTAAAACGCCCTTTCATATCATCAAATACGTTTGCCAGATCAGCCATTACTATCTCCTTAGAGTTATCTTCTTGTTCTGCAGCTGTGTTTAGTACGCTGTTATTGTTAGCCTCGCCAGCGAGGCTAGCTTGTCGGCGAGCCTCATAGCGCGCCGCTTTATAATTAATAAAATGGTGTGCCAGCCAACGGCCAGCACTAAACCTTAGAATCCAGTGCACGCGCTATCCTTAAAAGCTAAACTGATCAACATCCATTGACAGTAAGTTATCAGCACCGGACTGCATAATGGCAACATGGCCATGAGTTCTCGGTAAAATGCGTTCAAAGTAGAAAGTCGCCGTTTTCAGTTTTGCCTCATAAAAAGCGGGCTCAGCCGTCCCAGCATCCAACTTCTCTTGAGCTGCCAACGCCATACGTGCCCAGAAATAAGCCAAACTTACGTAGCCTGAGTACATTAAGTAATCGACGGCCGCCGCACCAACCTCTTCACGATTGTTCATAGCCTTCATGCCAATTTTCATGGTGATGTCAGCCCACTCTTTATTGAGCGTATTCAAGGCATCGACATAAGGTTTCATCGTTTCGTTATCGGCTTGAGCTTTACAGAACTTATGCACAATCTTGGTAAAGCCCTTGAGCGACTCCCCTTGTGTCATGAGCACTTTGCGCCCTAGAAGATCAAGAGCTTGAATTTGAGTAGTACCTTCATAAAGCATGGCGATTCGCGCATCACGCACATTTTGCTCCATACCCCATTCAGCAATATAACCATGACCACCAAACACCTGCATACCATGATTAGCCGACTCGAAACCGACTTCTGTTAAAAAAGCTTTCGCTATTGGTGTTAGGAAGGCGAGTAATGCATCCGCTTCTTTCTTCTCTTCCTCACTGGCCAAATGTGTTTTATCGACGAGTTGAGCACAGTAATAAATTAACGCTCGCCCACCTTCAGCAAATGCTTTTTGTGTGAGCAACATATTACGAACGGCTGGATGTACAATAATAGGATCTGCTGCTTTTTCAGGAGCTTGAGGTCCTGAAAGCGCACGCATTTGAAGACGATCTTTTGCGTAAGCTAACGAGTTTTGAAAACCCCACTCAGCATGTGACAAGCCCTGTAATGCCGTCCCTAAACGTGCTGTATTCATAAAAGTAAACATGCAGTTTAAGCCTTTGTTAGGCGGACCGATCAAGTAGCCTTTAGCGCCATCAAAGTTCATCACGCAGGTCGCATTACCGTGGATACCCATTTTATGCTCAAGCGACCCACAAGCAACCTGATTTCGATCACCCACAGTGGCTGACTCGCCTTCACCATTGGGCATGAATTTAGGGACAATAAATAACGATATACCCTTAGTACCCGCTGGCGCGTCAGGCAGGCGTGCCAATACGATATGCACAATATTATCGGCTAGGTCGTGCTCGCCAGCGGAAATAAATATCTTGGTTCCGCTAATTGCATAACTACCGTCGGACTGAGGCTCAGCTTTAGTGCGCAGCATGCCCAAGTCGGTTCCACAATGCGGCTCAGTAAGGCACATAGTGCCCGTCCATTCGCCACTGACGAGCTTGGTAAGATAAGTCGATTTTTGCTCATCTGTGCCGTGCTCATGCAAGGTGTTCATAGCGCCATGGCTTAACCCAGGATACATTCCCCAAGACCAGTTAGCCGAGCCAACCATTTCACTGATAACGGTTCCCAATGATTCAGGCAAACCTTGCCCGCCGTACTCAACATCATGCGCTAAAGACGGCCAGCCGCCTTCAACGTATTGTTGATAAGCCTCTTTAAAGCCTTCAGGGGTTTTCACATCACCATTATCAAACTGACAACCTTGCTGGTCACCCACCTGGTTCAGAGGTGATAAAACGCGTTCAGCAAACTTAGCGCCTTCTTCCAAAATAGCACTGACCATATCAGGTGTAGCCTCTTCACAACCCGGCAAGCTTGCGTAATGTGCTTCGGCATCCAACACATCATTAAGAACAAACTGGATATCTCGAAGGGGGGCTTTATATTCTGGCATGGCACAATCCTCATTTTATTTTTGAACCGCGCTAATCAACATAAAATACATGCGTGGTTATCTTTATCGTGTTTATTAAGGATGGACGAAAATCTGAAAACCACCAATAACAAAAGAAACCAATATAACTAACAAATAGTGCCACAAGCCTGACATAGCTATTGTTAAAGCACATAAAAGCAGCATTTAGGCTAACAAAAACATTCACTCGCCTACTTATTAACCAATCGCTCGATAAATAACATAACATCCACACCCGCGTCATAAAACTGTCATCTTTGGGTGTTCTAATCCCGCCCTTAGTCAGTTTGGGCCCAAAAAATCCCCAATGTATTCGGACAAATTAAGCATAATTAGCCACAAATTAGTTTTAATCGGGCCTGTCGGCGCCGGTAAAACAACCGCGATTAACACATTGAGTGGCTCAGATGCGGTATCAACTGATGTCAAAGCATCTGACATCACGGGCAACCGAAAGCAAACCACAACCGTCGCACTAGATTACGGCCAACTAACATTAGGTGATCAACACCACATTCGTTTTTACGGTGCACCCGGTCAGTACCGATTTAACTTTATGTGGGATGTTCTAACTTCGGATCTCGCTCACGACGCTAACAAATGTATTTTGCTCTTGGACAACACACGGAATCAGCCGCAGCGCGATTTAACGTTTTACATAGATGAATTTAGCCAACTGATTCAACGAACAGGCTTACTCATTGGTGTTACTCAATCAGACATCAGAAGCGAACCCTCTTTAGCACACTATCAAGCATGGATTGATGAACTAGGCATCCAGGCCGATATCCACTTTTTTGATGCGCGCTCTCGCCAGTCAGTATTAAGCCTTGTGCAACACGCACTAACCGATCGAATAGCGAGCGATTGTTGGACCTCTTTACTCGAGCAATCACAGGACATGCCTATATTGGCGTCTTCACCCGATGATACGCCTCAAGAACCGCCACTTTTGATGGTCAACGATTACTTAGGAGATAAGCTCATCATGAAAGACTCTATCGTGGATGATGTGATGACGATTAAAGGCGTAGAAGGTGCCGTGCTCGCCAACGATATGGGCGACGTGCTGACCTCGTCACTTGATGACCCATTACTCGAAGAATACATTGGATTCATGGCAGGAATGATCCCTGCTTTCCATGCAACAACTCAGTTTGACCCAGCCAAATCAATTTTAATCAAAAGCCCAAAAGGATCATCAATCAACGTATTTATTGAAGAGGATCAAGTACTTGGCATTATTGCCAATCAACGAACATCGGCACGGATGCTGAAGCAGCAAGTAGAAGACATGCTGCAGTGGACTTAATCACAGCCGACTCGAAGAAGCCTCTAAACATGAACATTTTATCTAACTTCCAGATCCTAGGTGGCGTACGCCACAGCTGCCTGATACATAAACACAGGCTGCGCGCCTCAAATTTCCCAGCGATGTTTAACGATAATTTACTCAATACGGCACGTATTTTTAAGCAAATGCTGGACGCTCTTCAAGCACTACAGCAAGGCCATAATGAAGTACAAATAGAAATGAATGATAGCCGCCTACTTGGCTTCCAACTGAATGAAGACACCCTATTTGTATTAATGACAGAGCCAAACATCAATCAAGCATTAATTGGCACCGCTATTCGCTCTGCGGCAAAAAACCTAATTGCCTTTGCCCAATCAGATGACGGCAACATAAAGCCCGCATCTGCTATGCAGCCATCAGTAACGATGACAAAACACATTGAGCGAACAGACAGTAATGTTACGCATGGTACGGATGAAAGCGAGGCTCTGAAGCCCACGTTAAAACAAATCATCCGACTTTTATCCGAGCAAGTGGGTCCTGCAGCGCAAATTTTATTTAAACGTGAATATGTTATTTGGACCAACGAAGGAGAGGTATCAACCTACCGACTGCCATTACTCACTAGCCGAATAGCATCCTTTATCGAACATCCAGAGAAGCGCTCTCACTTTTTACTAGGTGCTTCCGACTTAATCAACGCTGCCACCACAACGGAGTCTTCCAATGCGATCCATTAAAGGCCGAATAGAACGAGCACTGCTGACGGCAGCTCTCATTCCCGTATTATTGGTCTCAGTCTTTGCGTACCTGACAACGCAAGACGCACTTACCCAATCGGGCATACAAAATACGCAAACTCAAGCCCGCTTGCTTTCGAGTGGTATTGAAAATACGTTGAAGTATGTTCCAGGAGATTTGTTTTACCTCAGAGATGCCAATTCCATGTTTGAATATGGCCGTGCCCTAGTAATCAATGATGAAAATACGAAAGAAACACTCGGCCGGTACATAGCAAGGGATTTTCTTAGCATTATAAAAAACCGCCATATTTATAACCAAATCAGGCTCATTGGTGCCGATGGCAAAGAGCTAATTCGCGTTGAGCACAACGAACAAAATGGCTCTAGTCGCGTGGTCCCTTTAGAGTTATTACACGACAAAGCGACCAGTCCACACTTTCAAGCGGCAAAATCCCTTACTTTTGGCGAGTACTACGTCTCCCCCACCGATTTAAACCGTGAAGAAGGTAAATTAGCCCAGCCTCACCAACCAACAATTCGGTTTGCCACCCCCATATTTGCCGTAGGCGAACGCTTGGTGGCTGTGCTCATCATGAATGTTGACGCTAATGCCTTTATCGATCTCATCAAACAAAGTAACCAGCATGATGCCACGCAATTCAGCTTGATCAACAAAGAAGGCTTTTATATCAGCCACAGTGATCAATCCAAAGAGTGGGGCAGTGTTCATGATTTAAGCCATGGTCACTCTTTCAGCGAAGATTACCCAGAACTCGCCTACTCCATCACCCAAGTGACGAGCCTATCTAGTACAGAAAGCGAGCAGAGTCTCATTACATCCTTGCCCGTTTATGCCGACACTGAGCAACAACATATTCTTGGATATTTGATTGCAGAAACACCGAAAAAAGTGGCACTGAAGCTCCTAAACACATTTACCATTGGGTTTGTCGCCTTCATATTATTTGCGGCTGTGATAGGTTTTGTTTTCGCACGGCTCTTATCCACATCAATGACAGCCCCTTTGCGTCAGCTCACGCTCGCCGCCGACAAACTCAGTAAGGGTGAAGTGGATACCCCAATTGAAATCAAATCCCGCGATGAAATTCAATTCTTAGCAGAAGCCTTTGAACGGTTACGTGAGTCCGTCAAGTTATTGATGCGTATGTAGATCACCCACATTAGATAGCCCCGCTGTTACAGCAAAAGGGGCTATCATCCCCCGTTACAGAACCATATAAACTGTTCGAGACAAGCAATAATGAATTGCGAGGCGTAGCTAGTGACTGTCATATCAAACTGCTACAGTCCTGTGTAAATATGTTTAATCATGGAGTGACCAATGCAAACTTTTGAAGCCATTACCAGCCGTCGCGCAGTAAAGCATTTTGACCCCGAACACGTACTAACAGCCGATGAAGAACGCGAACTTTTATCGTTAGCCGTCCTGTCTCCAACAGCTTTCAATATACAAAACTGGCGTTTTGTTGTAGTTAAAGATAAAGCCTTACGCGCACAAATCCGCGCCGCTGCTTGGGATCAGGCACAAGTCACCGATAGCTCACTGCTTGTCATTATGTGCGCCGATTTAAAAGCCTGGGAAAAAGAGCCCGAACGCTATTGGGCCAATACAGACCAAGGCACACGTGACATCCTACTTCCGGCCATTGATAACTACTACCGTGGCAAAGAACAAACACAGCGTGACGAAGCGATGCGCTCTTGTGGCATGGCAGCACAAACGCTCATGCTGACAGCTAAATCTATGGGTTACGACAGCTGCCCAATGGATGGGTTTGATTTTGACGCGGTAGGTAAGCTCATTAAGCTGCCTGAAGATCATGTTATTTCTATGTTTGTAGCTATCGGCAAAGCAACGAAAGAAGCCCATCCTCGTGGCGGTCAATTGCCATTCACTGATGTTGTTATCACCGATACTTTTTAAGGCCTATTAAACACCGCTTAGGTTTAAAAGCGCTTTAAAAGTGCTATCGTCAAAATACCGTATAAAGCTCTCTACACGAGAGCTTTTTTATAGTGAGGCGCCCACACCACTCATCTCATTAAGCAAACAGGCAAAGGGAATATTATGTTAACAATAGGCTTGCTCGGCGGCATGAGCTGGGAATCAACTCAAACCTATTATCAATTACTCAATGAAGGTATCAAACAAGATCGTGGCGGCCTGCATTCAGCCAAAATCATTTTGAACAGCCTAGACTTCGCCGATATAGAAGCACTTCAACATGTAGGCGATTGGCCAGCAACAGCCGATATTCTAACGTCAGCCGCTCAAGCGGTAGAGCGTGCCGGCGCTGACTTCCTAGTTATTTGCACCAACACCATGCATAAAGTCGCGCCCGCCATACAATCGGGGATTAACATTCCTATATTGCACATAGCTGACGCAACAGCCCTAGCATTAAAAGCAGCGGGAATTGATCGTGTTGGATTATTGGGTACACGCTTTACGATGGAACAAGACTTTTATAAACAGCGCCTGATCGATCAATTTGGAATCGATGTAATTATTCCTGATCAAACACAGCGCGACACGGTACATTCGGTTATCTATAACGAGCTATGTTTGGGAACAATCAATCCAACCTCTAGGCAAGCGTATTTAGCAATTATCGAATCTTTATCCGAACAAGGCGTACAGGCTATCATTTTAGGCTGCACAGAAATTGCTCTACTGGTCAAACAAACCGACACGTCGGTTCCTCTTTATGATACAACTGAAATACACGCCAAAGCCGCCATCTCAAAAGCACTTGGTCAATAACTAAGGGTCCATTATGCAGCAACCCATCGCAGGCTATCATACCGATGAAGAAGATCACTGGGTCGCAGAACTGGCCTGCGGTCATAACCAGCACGTGCGCCACAATCCACCATGGACTAGTCGAGTTTGGGTCACCACACCCGAAGGTAGGGCTTCCCAATTAGGCACACAGCTAAATTGCATTAAGTGCGACACTAACGAACCTCGCGATTGGAATTAACTCCTCAAATACCTGTCAAATAAAGTAATATGACACATCAAATCGCCAACAAAAGAGGACAGCATGGGACTACTAAGCAGCGCCTATAAAGGTTTTACCTTGCTTTCATCCGATACTTGGGCAACCTGTAAAGCGGTCTGGGATAAACGCTCGCCTTGGTCTGCCAAGCTCTTATTTATCCTATTAGCGGTATACGCAATAAGCCCCTTAGACTTGATTCCCGACCTCCTGTTAGTCTTCGGGCTTATTGACGATGTGGTCGTGGTAGCCTTTGGCTTAAAAATGATTCGCAAGCTGATTCCGACTGACGTTTTAAACGACTATCAGCAAAGATAAGCACTGCCCCCTTTGCCCTAATTGCGCTATTATCTTGTTCTTTTTAATAGAGAAAGTAATAGCATATGCCAGCCGCTTCAACACCATCTCAGCCACTGCATATTGTCATTATTGGGTACGTTTGGCCTGAGCCTAACTCCTCGGCTGCTGGCTATCATATGCTGTCTTTTATAGAACTCTTTCATAATCAGGGATGGACGATAACATTTGCTAGCCCCGCCTCATTAGGCGACCACAGGGCCGACTTATCACCGTGGAATGTCCAAGAAGTCGCCATCAGCCTAAATGACGCCAGCTTTGATACATGGATTGCAGAACAACGCCCAAACGTCGTGCTTTTTGATCGTTTTATGATGGAAGAACAGTTTGGTTGGCGAGTAGAAAAAGCCTGCCCCGATGCCATCCGACTGCTGGATACGGAAGACCTCCATAGCTTGCGCGATGCAAGGCATCAGATGCTTAAAAAGCAACTACAGCTGACAAAGGATGAGGTTGATTTCACCCCTCTTTTGGAGATGGATACCCTTTTCGATTACATGAGCCCTACTGATTTAGCACAACGTGAGATTGCCTCAATTTATCGATGTGACCTTACTTTAATGATCTCGGATGTTGAGCTTCGCTTACTCACCGACTATTTCAGCGTCCCCTATCAGCAGCTCATGCACTGCCCATTTATGATAAATCATGAGCGTTCAGCGCCAGCTTCTACCCCGTCATGGCAACAGCGTCAGCACTTTGTCAGTATTGGTAATTTTAGACATGCCCCTAACTGGGACGCTGTTTTGTGGTTAAAACAACGTATTTGGCCCAAAATACGACAAGCTTTACCTCAAGCGGAGCTTCATATTTACGGCGCCTATCCGCCGCCCAAAGCTACGGATTTAAACCACCCCAGCAGCGGCTTTTACGTAAAAGGCTGGGCAGAATCGGCTGACGAAGTGATACAGAACGCTCGCGTACTTATCGCGCCATTGCGCTTTGGTGCCGGAATTAAAGGTAAGCTGCTGGACGCCATGCGCAACGGAACGCCTTCCGTCACAACACCGATAGGAGTGGAAGGGATGGTCAGCTCACAAGCATGGCCGGGAGCCATCGGCGGATCAGAAAAAGCCATTGCAGCTGCCGCGGTGCAGATATATCAAGATGAAGCCACTTGGCTGAAAGCTCAATCACGAACACAAGCTATTTTAGATCACCGATTTAACACCGTTAAAAACCAAGGTAATTTGCTTTATCTGCTTAACCAAATGCTCGATAAAAAGCATTTAGCTCAACACCGGAAAAATAATTTTGTTGGTCAAATGCTTAGACACCATCACCACAAAAGCACGCAGTACATGTCACAATGGATTGAAGCAAAAAATAAATTATCGTAAGAGATCAAAACCCCGGAATACCTAGTGGCCCAGGAAGATCGGGGATAGGAGAACAAGCGATTAATGCAAGCGCATATGCCGTAACGCTAAGCAACCGAACTATCATATATTACGTCCTAATGATTCCGTTAAAACGGCTAGGATAGCAGGTTTGTTAGCCCTTCGGACACGCCTTCTCTAAGCACCAACACATCACAGCTTAAGCGATCGAGTATCTTTTCAGCCGTATTGCCTAACAACGCTCCCGTTAAGCCCGATCGCGCTTGCGTTCCTATAACAACAACCGCTGCATTATTCTCTTTCGCCGTTTGGCTCACCCAATGCTCCGGTGGACCTTCACCAATCCACACATCAGCAGGCTTCATTTTCGAACTCGCTAGTAATGTATGAACAACGGCTTCCACATCATTTTTTAATAACTCAGCCGATTGGTTTTCCAGCTCTGCACCGAGCATAGGCGGTGGATAAGCGGCGGTTACCTGCAAAGGCGCTTGAGCCTCACGTGCAATAAAGCCTGCCATCATCAACACCATCTGATTTAAGCGATTGCGCTTCTCCTCTTTACCACGAGGATCAACCGCCGCCAAAATTGCCCCGTGCTCCCATAAACTATCCCGTTTAACCAGTAAAACAGGGCACGGGGTTTGGCGTAACAATTGCCAATCTAACGGAGCCAAAAAGCCACTGTGGTCCGTATCACAACTTTTGATAAGCAATGAAAAGTGATCATCTTTCCAGCGGCGCTGTACCTCTTTTACTAACGACTTATCTTCGATATACAGCACATTAATCGCTAAACCATCCACCTGCAGCCGGATAATTAACTGCATAATAGGCTGATCAGCCATAGGTGCATTCAGCCACAAAACGTCCATGGCGCACTTCATACGATCAGCAATCAGTACGGCTCGTTTAAACGCTTTTTCATCCGAACCCGTTCCTTCTAAAGCAACCAGTATCTTTCGGTTAAATAGCATCAGAGTGCACCTTTATCTTGTGAATCTTGATAACCATCTTTAATTGCTGATGTTACCGCTGAACGAGCATTCAACAAACAAGCCAATGCAGGTAATAACACTAATGCGCCCAACATATTCCAAAGGAACATAAAGGTAAGCAAAATACCCATATCAGCCTGGAATTTAATCGGCGACAACACCCACAGCACAACACCTGTTGCTAACGTTAACCCGGTAAAGGCAACCGATGAACCAGTGGTTTTAAGTGTTGCCAAATACGCATCTTTTAAGCTCATTCCTTCAACCAGATAGGTATTGAGTCGGGAATAAATATAAATACCATAATCCACACCAATCCCTACACCCAGCGCAATCACAGGTAAGGTCGCCACTTTCACGCCAATACCCAGCCATGCCATCAAGGCTTGGCATAACAAAGAAGTCAGTGCCAACGGTGCGATAATACAAAAGACCGTTTTGATAGAGCGGAAGGTTAACAAACACAGCAAACTTACCACGCCATATACCCAAGCCAGCATATCGTATTGAGCGGTTTCAATGACCTGATTCGTTGCCGCTTCAAAGCCACTATTGCCTGCCGCCATTTCAAAGCGTAACTCATCAGTATTGTTCGCCATCGCATAGTCATCAATAATGTGAGTTAACTGCGATAGCGTTTCGGCTTTATGGTCATCCAAAAAGATAATAACGGGCAGTAAAGAGCAATCCGAGTTCATAAAGCCCGCCGGAACATATCCAAGCGATGCATTAATCACGTATTGATTACGGCTAATAGTGCGCCATTTTAAATTGCCTTCGTTTAACCCTGCCGTTACCCGCTTTGATACATCCGCTAGCGAAATCGAGCTCTGCACACCCGGAACACCAGTGAGGAACTGCTGAAAGCGCTCCACACCGGCTAAACTTTGGTAACTTGTACACGCCTGCGTAGGTGTGATGGCCATCACCACAAAGATGTCACTGGACGTGCTGTAATTTTCGCTTATAAAAGCATTATCTAGGTTATAGCGAGAGTCTGCCCGAAGTTCGGGGGCGCCAGCATCTAAATCACCGATTCTAAGATCTTTACTACCCCATAAACCTACACCCAGCGCCACCAACGCCACAACCACAGCGATACTCGCTCCTCGCTTAGTTGCGAAAAAAGTCATTGGCTGCCACATCGAAGTGTCGGAGTTTTGACTCTTTTCCATGCGCGCCACCGCTTTGTTACCCACACCGATAAATGACAACAAAACCGGTAATAAAAAAAGATTGGTCAACACAATAACCGCAACGCCCATTGAGGCCGCCACCGCTAAATCTTTAATGACCTGAATATCGATAACCATCAGGGTTACAAACCCCAGACCATCAGACAATAAAGCCGTTAGGCCCGGTATATAAATGGCTCTAAACGCGCGACGAGCCGCTAACCATGGCTCAGCGCCTAATGATTGCTCTAAACGTACCGTATTAACTACCTGCACCCCATGGCTAACACCAATCGCGAAAACCAAAAACGGGACCAACATCGAATACGGATCTAGCCCATACCCAAGCGCTTTCAGTAAGCCCAATTGCCAAATAACAGCCACCAGCGAGCACGCTATTGGGATTAATGTTCCACTTACACTCCCAGAGTAGAGGTACAGCAAGATAAGTGTGACAACAATGGCAATAGCGAAGAATAAAGCGACAGAGCGTGCGCCATCGATCAAATCACCCACTATTTTAGCGAATCCAGTAATACGAATCGTGACTGCGTCGGTTTGATATTTATCGCGCAGTAACGTCTCTACTTTGGATGACAAGCTCTGGTAATTAAGTTTTTCTCCGGTTTCTGGATCTTTATCCAACAACGGGACTTGCACCATGGCGGACCGGAAATCATTAGCCACCAAGATCCCCACCTGCCCCGAGCGTAAAATATTAGTGCGCACATTATTCAGTGCTTGCTCGCTATCATCGTAATCAGCCGGGATAACAGGCCCCCCAACGAATCCTTGCTCGGTTACTTCGGTCCAACGAACGTTAGGGGTCCATATTGACTTAACGGCCGAACGGTCTACCCCAGGAATATAAAAAGCCTCGTCTGTTACTTGCTTTAGGGTGTTTTGAAATTCAGCTGTAAAAATATCTCCTTGCTCTGCTTGGACAACCACACGCAAGCTATTACCTAGGCCCGACAGGTCATCCCGGTAGGTTAAGTAGTTCTCCACATAGGGATGGCTAGATGGAATCATTTTTACAAAGCTGGCATCCGGGCGAATCTGTACCGCTTGGCTTAACAACCACAAGGTAACCGCCGCAAACACAAACAAAACGGGTACACGGCGCTCAAATAAAAGACGCTCAAGGATTTGCTCAGACAGCTTAATAGGAGCCAATAATAAAGAAGCAATTTTCACGGCTGAGCCCTCATCGCAATTCCCTTCTGCTCGCTAGCATGCAGCGATATCGCCTCACCCAGACGATCTATTAATTTGACGCCCTTCTCTCCAACCAATACCCAACCATTCTTTACAGGCACGGCCGCACTCCAACCTCGACGATCAGATTGGTTCAATAGTTGTAAGCGATGGCTTTGCTCTCCCAGCAAAACACTGCCGCCTTGCCCAGCAATTAGCAGAGATTGGTTATCCCGAGAGGCCACGGCAGAAAGCGTGCTGGGAGTATCAATTGCCACTTGTCCCCATGTGATGCCTTGGTCCGGGCTAGTAAATAAGTGTCCCCGCAAGCCCGCAAGAAGCACTTCACCGCGGTATACATTGATATCAAAGAAGGATCCTTCGTAAGGCGAATCAAGCGCTTCCCAGTGCTCCCCTTGGTCACCGGATCGATACAAGATACCGGCCTCACCGGCTAAATACAGATAATGAGCATCGCCTGTCATAGCGTTTAAATGAAAACGGTCAGGGTTAGGGACCCGATGTGAAAGCACTTTCCAGCTATCGCCACCATCTTGTGTTGCAATCAACAAGCCATATGCGCCCATGACAAATCCATGGTCAGAGTCGCTAAAGAACACATTCAACAGAGGTAAACTGGGGCCATCTTCTTGAGCAACAATGGCGTCATCCAGATAATAACTAAGCTCATCAACGGCTAACTCTGGCATTGCAGAATCGCCACCGGCATCAATTAAACGCTGGAACTGCTCAACTTGAAGCGCGTTTAGCTCATTGCCCGTCATCACAACACGCCAATTAAGGCCTGCATCACTGGTGCGGAGCAAAACACCGTCATGCCCTACGGCCCAGCCAATAGAGTCAGTCACAAAGGTTACTGCCGTCAGCATAACGCTGGTTGGCACATCCGCTTGTTGCCACTGACGACCTTGCGTATCGGAGAGCAGAATCACGCCTTGGTCCCCAACAGCAACCAAACGATCACCCGCTTTAGCAATATCCAGCAATAAACCGGACGTGGCACGTGGCGTTTTTAATGCTGGTGCGTCCAAACGATCAGCATTAGCCGATGATGAAAAGAACACGACAAGCATCAAACAACGAATACATACACCAACAGGCGAAAAAACAGCTGGCATTATAAAAAGCCGTTGTAAACGACATAGATTGAGCATAAGCCCCTCATTATTATCTTTATCCGGGGTTGGTTAAGCCGAACCCGATATAACTGACAAAAGTGTAGTTCACTCTTCAACCACCGTGGTTGTTGGGCAAACAGAAATGGCTGTTATGACGTTAAAATTCGACCGTTATAGGATCTTACGTACATAAAAAACCTGCAATAACAGAAAATCCCATAAAGAGTAACAAAACAGGTCAGCGTATTCTAAAGCAAGCCGACAAAGACCGCTTTAATAGATTTTGTTTCCTATAGTAAACATTGATTTTTACCTGACTTTGTAGTTAATTCTTACAGGTATCCTTAACACTACAACACCCTCAAACGGTTATCTGATAAAAAAACCGACGACGGAGAAGGTAAGCTACTCATGAAAACATTTACTCGCACCCTACTGAGCGTAGGTACAGCCCTGTGTTTATACGGCACAGCCGCTCAAGCAGATACGATCAAAATCGCTCTTGCTGGCCCAGCTACAGGCCCCGTTGCTCAGTATGGCGATATGCAAAAAGTTGGCGTACTGGCCGCAATCGAACAGATCAATAAGGCCGGTGGTGTTAATGGCGACATGTTAGAAAGCGTTATTTATGATGACGCTTGCGACCCTAAACAAGCGGTCGCTGTTGCTAACAAAATCGTTAACGACGGCGTTCAATATGTAGTAGGTCACCTATGCTCTTCATCAACAGAGCCGGCTTCTGATATTTATGATGAAGAGGGTGTTCTGATGATCACAGCAGCATCAACCTCGCCATCAATCACCGAAAAAGGCTACGGTATGATCTTCCGAACTATCGGTCTTGATAGTTTACAGGGTCCATTTGCTGCCCAATACATCATCGACAACGTTAAACCCCAAAATATGGCTATCATCCATGATAAGCAACAATACGGTGAAGGCTTAGCAACAGCGGTTAAAGATGCCGTGGAAGCTAATGGCATTACCCCTGTCATGTTTGAAGGTGTGACCGCTGGCGACAAAGACTTTTCAGCACTCATCGCAAAGCTTAAAAAGAACAACGTCGATTTTATTTACTATGGTGGCTACCATCCAGAATTAGGCCTTATCTTACGTCAGTCAGCTGAAAAAGGCTTAAATGCTAAATTCATGGGACCTGAAGGTGTAGGCAACCCAGACATTTCTAAAATTGCCGGCGAAGCTTCTGAAGGCCTTTTAGTCACGTTACCGCAAAGCTTTGATCAAGACCCCGCTAACCAAGCGATTGTAGAAGCAATTAAAGCGAAAAACGAAGACCCATCAGGCGCATTCGTCTTCCCTGCTTATTCTGCTGTTCAAATCATGACAGAAGCCATGAAAGGGGCTGACTCAACTGACCCAGAAGAAGTCGCTGAGTACATTCATAACAACACCTTTGATACCACTACTGGCAAATTAGCGTTTGACGAAAAAGGTGACCTAACTGAGTTCTCTTTTGTTGTTTATGACTGGCACGCCGACGGTACTAAAACACCGGCCAAATAAGGCCACGCTGTTTACCTACGCCTTATCGGCTGGGTAAACACCTACTCTTTTACTGTGCTGCCTTACCCATTGTAAGCACTCAAGAGTTAACGCTGGCAACACTCTACCTTAGTCGTTGCTGGAACAGATAACACCCTTATCCCCTAACCGGGATCGGGGTGTTTCACTATACGGTTCCCCTATGTCTGAAACGTTTTTATACTTACTACAACAAATAATTAACGGGCTAACAATTGGCTCAACATACGCATTAATCGCCATTGGCTACACCATGGTGTATGGCATTATTGGCATGATCAACTTCGCTCATGGCGAAATTTACATGATCGGCTCCTACATCAGTTTTATTGTGATCGCAGGACTATTAGGAATGGGGCTAGTTGGCTTACCGATTATCCTACTAGTTGCACTAATCGTGGCCGTTATTATAGCGAGCACCTATGGTTGGACTGTTGAGCGTGTTGCCTACCGCCCCTTACGCGGATCTAATCGGCTTATTCCCCTAATTTCTGCTATTGGCATGTCCATTTTTCTTCAAAACTACGTGGTTCTTGCTCAAGGCTCACGTGATGTGGCCTTACCACCGCAAATCACGGGCGGTTGGACATTTGGAGACCCTTCCGTATTTGAGGTGTCGTTCTCATACATGCAGCTGATCATATGGACGGTGACCGTCATTAGCATGACAGGCTTAACCTTGTTCATATCCCGCTCTCGAATGGGTCGCGCGTGCCGTGCTTGTTCCGAAGACATTGGCATGACCAACCTATTAGGCATCGACACTAACCGGATTATCGCACTGACCTTTATTATTGGTGCCGCATTAGCTGCCATTGCAGGTTTATTGCTAGGCTTATATTACGGCGTAGTTAACCCATTTGTCGGCTTTATGGCAGGATTAAAAGCCTTTACCGCTGCCGTACTCGGCGGGATCGGATCTATTCCCGGAGCAATGTTGGGGGGACTAATTTTAGGGGTTACTGAGGCGTTAACCTCAGCCTACTTCCCTTCCGAATATAAAGATGTTGTCTCGTTTGGCCTCTTAGTATTGATTCTTCTATTCCGCCCCAGTGGTTTATTAGGTAAGCCGGAGGTGGAAAAAGTCTAATGGCTAGTAAATTTTATAATGCGATTTTCGCCGCTGGGGTTGCCTTTATCCTCGCGTGTTTAATGCTTGGTGTCACACTTCAATCTGAGGGGACGTTCCTAGCCGTTGAAGGTGCCTCTGCAGAGCGCTGGACATTGATAGGCATAGGTATTGGTTTGGTCTTTCTTTCGCAGCTTTTTGCAGAGCAGGTAGATGCCCTGTTTGGTAAAGTGCCTAAGCCTAATCTACATGCATTAATGCCCAAAGGACAGAAGGTAGATACGCTAAAGCCTTGGCTGATTGCCGCTCTTTTCATTGGCATGGTGATTTGGCCTTTCATGGTTTCGCGTGGATCTGTTGACCTTGCAACCTTAACGCTTATCTACATCATGTTAGGTCTAGGCCTAAACATTGTGGTCGGGCTCGCAGGCTTGTTGGATTTAGGTTACGTCGCCTTCTATGCTGTTGGTGCTTACACCTATGCATTATGCTCCGAATATTTAGGGTTATCGTTTTGGGTCTGTTTGCCGCTGTCCGCTGGGCTTGCAGCATTGTTTGGCTTTTTACTGGGCTTTCCTGTGTTGCGCTTGCGCGGAGACTACCTAGCGATTGTAACGCTTGGCTTCGGTGAGATTATTCGTATCCTACTCAATAACTGGACATCGATCACCGGCGGACCTAACGGTATCTCCGGTATCGAAAAACCAACGTTATTCGGCCTTGAGTTTAGCCGACGAGCCTCCGAAGACGGACAGACCTTCCACGAGTTCTTTGGTATTGATTACAGTAGCGGCTACAAGGTTATCTTCCTATACCTCATTGCTGTTGTATTAGTGGCTTTTGTCATCTTCGTTATCAACCGCCTTATTCGCATGCCGATTGGTCGCGCATGGGAAGCGTTACGCGAAGACGAGATCGCATGTCGATCATTAGGCCTAAACCGCACCGCAATCAAGCTATCAGCCTTTACTATTGGCGCATCAACAGCGGGGTTTGCTGGTTCCTTCTTTGCGGCTCGCCAAGGTTTTATTAGTCCTGAATCCTTCATCTTCATTGAATCGGCTATCATTTTGGCCATTGTGGTTCTGGGCGGTATGGGCTCACAAGTGGGCGTTATTTTAGCCGCCATTATCATGACAATACTGCCTGAGATAGCACGTGAATTTTCAGAATACCGCATGCTGTTATTTGGATTACTCATGGTTGTAATGATGCGTTGGCGCCCTCAAGGCCTAGTTCCAATGAAACGCCCGCACCTCGCTTTAAATGATACGGAGGTGAAGTCATGAGCCAGTTATTATTAGATGTTAACGGGCTAATGATGCAGTTTGGTGGGCTAGTTGCCGTCAACAAAGTGAATTTGAACGTAAAAGAACGTCAAATAGTGTCGGTTATCGGCCCCAATGGAGCAGGTAAAACGACCGTGTTTAACTGCCTGTCCGGTTTCTACATCCCAACAGGCGGCAGCGTTATGTTTAAAGGGAAAGAAATAGCGGGCAAAAAAGACTTTCAAATCTCTCGCCAAGGTTTAGTACGCACCTTCCAGCACGTACGTCTATTCAAGCAAATGACAGTCATCGAGAACATGCTGGTTGCACAGCATCGCCATCTCAATACCAATTTGCTATCGGGCCTATTCAAAACCGCATCTTACAAACGCCTTGAACAAGAAGCGATGGACCGTGCCGCCCACTGGCTAGAAGAAGTCGATCTATTACAGTTTGCTAACCGTGAATCAGGCAACCTTTCTTACGGCCAGCAACGTCGTTTAGAGATTGCACGCTGTATGGTGACTCAACCCGAGCTGTTACTGTTGGATGAGCCAGCTGCTGGCCTCAACCCCAACGAAACAAAAGAACTGGATGAACTCATCATCAAGCTACGTGAGGAACACGACATTTCGGTACTCTTAATCGAGCATGATATGGGTCTAGTCATGGGCATTTCGGATCATATTTACGTAATCGCTCAAGGCACACCACTCGCCGATGGTAATGCCGATGACATCCGCAACAATCCCGATGTTATCAAAGCATACTTAGGAGAAGCCTAACATGTTAAAAATCGACAAGATCAATACACATTATGGGCCAATCCAAGCGCTACATGACGTCTCTATTGACGTCAAAACCGGCGAGATAGTCACTCTCATTGGAGCCAATGGCGCCGGCAAAACCACTTTGATGATGACTATTTGCGGCGATCCGCGCGCAACGTCCGGCACAATCGAGTTTGACGGCGCAGACATCAGCAAAATGGATACACCTGCCATTATGCGCAAAGGGCTAGCCGTTGTCCCCGAAGGCCGCCGAGTGTTCTCACGCCTTACTGTTCAAGAAAACCTGCACATGGGCGCTTATTTTCGCTCTCAGGCCGAGTATCAAGAAACGTTAGAACATGTACTGGAACTGTTCCCCCGCTTACGCGAACGAATCAACCAGCGCGCTGGCACCATGTCTGGCGGCGAACAACAAATGCTCGCTATTGGACGCGCGATGATGAGTAAGCCACGAATGATCCTGCTAGATGAGCCGTCATTAGGCTTAGCGCCTATCATCATCCAGCAAATCTTCGACATCATCGAACAGCTGCGCAACGAAGGAGTGACTATCTTCTTGGTCGAGCAAAACGCGAACCAAGCATTACGCATAGCAGATCGGGGTTATGTGCTCGAAAACGGCCGTGTAGTGCTCAGCGATACAGGTGACGCGTTACTCACCAATGAAGCCGTACGCCAAGCGTATTTGGGAGGGTAATGCACCTTCCTTTGCCCTCGACCCCTCTAAAAGCCGCCTAGCAGGTGGCTTTTTTATTTTCTGTCCAACTAACTTCAAAATCCGCCAGCACTTGCCGATACCTTGTCTATACTCTGTTAATAAAACGAATGTTTCATACATAAATATTCAATGTGTAACAAACATGAAAAGGATTAAGGTATGTCTGATCGCCAGTTTCGACTTGTAACCCGTAGTGACTTTGATGGCTTAGTGTGTGCTGTTTTACTGAAGCATCTAGATCTATTGAACGATATAAAATTTGTACACCCTAAAGATATGCAAGACGGGAAAATCGAGATAACCGGGGACGATATCACGACCAACCTACCTTACGTTGCTAGTGCACATATTTCTTTCGACCACCACTTATCCGAAACCATCCGTAACGAGCAAGCCGATAACCACATCATAGACCCGGACGCACCATCAGCAGCACGTGTCGTATGGCGTCATTATGGTGGCCATGCTTCATTCCCTAAAGCATGGGATGAAATGATGGAAGCCGTCGACAAAGGCGATTCGGCTCAATACAACCAAGAAGAAGTGCTAAACCCTAAAGGTTGGGAGCTGCTTAACTTTTTAATGGATGCGCGCACCGGCTTAGGACGCTTCCGCGAATTTCGCATCTCTAACTACCAGTTAATGATGGACCTTATCGACTACTGCAAGAACCATAATATCGATGAAATCCTGACTCTTCCTGATGTGAAAGAGCGCGTCGAGCTGTATTTTGAACATGAAGCCAAATGCAAAGAACAAATTAAACGCTGCGCCACTGTGCACGGAAACTTAGTCGTCTTAGATTTACGTAACGAAGATACGATTTATGCCGGCAACCGCTTTGTAATTTATGCGTTATTCCCGCAATGTAATATTTCTATCCATGTACTGTGGGGCTTAAAGCAACAAAATACCGTATTCGCGACGGGTAAATCGATCTTTGATCGTAACTCGCAAACCAATGTAGGCGAACTTATGCTGCGTTATAATGGCGGTGGTCATCATGCTGCGGGCACTTGCCAAGTTGATAACGATAAAGCCCAAGCAACTCTCGAAGCATTGATCAAACAAATCAACGAAGACGGCTAAGGAAAGCGCGCACATGGATTTTTATGAATGCCTGCAAAAACTGGCAGCGCATGATGGTTCAGACCTCTATTTGTCCACAGGCGCTCCGCCCTGTGGCAAGTTTCAAGGCGTCCTAAAACCCCTGTCACGGGATATTTACCAACGCGGTGATATTGAGAAAATCGCTTTAGCGGTCATGGATGAAGAACAACGCGAGACATTTCATCACGAATTAGAAATGAACCTCGCAATCACAGTTGAAAAAGCGGGACGCTTTCGACTCAACATCTTCAAGCAACGTAACGATGTCGCCATCGTCGCGCGTAATATCAAAATGGATATTCCGCGCATGGAAGATTTAGGGCTACCGGATACGCTTAAAGATGTCATCATGTCTAAGCGTGGGCTAATCCTCTTTGTGGGCGGTACAGGTTCTGGCAAATCGACCTCGTTAGCGGCATTAATTGATCACCGCAACACCAATAGCGGCGGTCATATCATCACCATTGAGGACCCTATCGAGTTTGTTCATTCGCACAAAAAGTCGATTGTTAACCAACGCGAAGTCGGTGTGGACACTCGCAGTTTTCACAATGCCTTGATTAACACCCTGCGCCAAGCACCCGATGTGATCCTTATTGGCGAAATACGCGACCGTGAGACAATGGAACATTGTTTAGCTTTCGCAGAAACCGGACACTTAGCAATTTCCACTTTGCATGCAAACAACGCCAACCAAGCGTTCGACCGGATTATCAATTTCTTCCCTGAAGAAAAGCGCAACCAGCTTTTAATGGATTTATCGTTAAATGTCCGTGCAATCGTCTCACAACGGTTAGTCCCAACTATTGATGGCAAGCGTGCGGCAGCTATAGAAATACTTATCGGCACATCCACTATTCAAGAGCTGATCCTCAAAGGGGATATTGATGGTATAAAAGAAATAATGGAAAAGTCCGAAGCATTGGGTATGCAAACCTTTGACTCTGCTTTGTTCAAGCTAGTAAAAGAAGGCCGCGTTACAGAGGAAGAGGCTATCAAAAATGCCGATTCGCCGAATAACCTGCGCCTTCGTATTAAACTCAGCAAAGAAGGTCAAAACACAACGCCAGGCCTCAATTTAAGTTTAGAAGAAGACAAAAAAACCGAAGCCGACGAAGGCGAAACCGATCCAATCAACTCGATTTTCCGCTAAGCCTCACTGTTTATCTAGACCATTCACCGCAAGCGCTGGCATCGCGTTAGTGCTTGCGGTACATTCTCGCTTCATTTAATACTTCTTTTTTTAATCTCTGCCCGAGTGACTGCTCATGAACGATATTATCGATGAACTTCGCGCTATGAATCTCGATCGATTTGGCTCAATCGAATTACCAGATGAAGATCAACTAGTCGAAATAGAAGAAGAATTGCTCATTGGCATACCACCCGATTTTAAAGAGTACCTCTTAGAAGCAAGCGATGTAGTGGTGGGCACGCTTACCCCTGTTACGGTTACCGACCCGCACGCGCATACTCACCTTCCTGACGTTACGGCAACCGCATGGTCTATTGGTTTACCGCGCGATGTTATCCCTGTGTGCGAAACACCAGATGGCTACTACGCGATGTCTAGCGAAGGTGTGATTAGTTTTTGGGAACGCGAAACCGAAGAGTTTGGCGAAGAAGAGTGGGAAAACATCTGGGATTGGGTCGAGAAAGTGTGGATGCAAAGCTAACGCATCACTCATTTTCTGACTGCACATGCACCTGTAGATCGCCCTCTTCGGTTTCGGATACAAAAAAATCGATTGGGCGACAACACACCTGACAATCTTCGATATATTGCTGGTCCGAATCGGTTGGATCAATCAATACCGTAATACGCTCTCCACAATACGGGCATCCAATCTCTTGTTCATCTAAAAAGCTCATTAACTTACCTCTTCATTTAATTTTTTACCCTATTCTCACTCTGATAGCCTTTGCCCAATTTAGATCCACGCTGTAGGTCTAATTTTTATCGCCAAGCGCTGCGCTTAGGGTTGGCAATGCCTTCATCTCTTCTTATCATCGACAGTATCAATCACGCTCAACACAGCGAGCCTAAAGGCGACACCCATTTATGGATATTAAGCAGCTACAATTTTTATGCGCCCTAGAACGCCTTGGTCATTTTGGCAAAGCAGCCGACGCTTGCTGTGTAACACAACCGACGTTATCCATGCGGCTTCGTAATTTAGAGGAAGAGCTTGGCGTTACACTGATCAAACGAAAGCAGCGCTTCGAAGGCTTTACGCCCGAAGGCGAGCGATTACTACAGTGGGCCAAACAAACCATCAGTGCTTTTGATGGGCTGAAATCCGAAGCGGCTCGCTTAAAAGGCTCCTTAGTCGGCACTTTACGCATTGGTATTGTGCCCCTAAGCCATGTACACCTCATGCCTGTTCTCAAAGCCTTATCAGAACAGTCTCCTCAACTACGCTTCCAATTACACTCCCTAAGCTCCGAGCAGATCATTGAGCAACTAACCAGTAATCATCTGGACGTCGGGCTGACTTACTTAGCTCAAGTAGAGTCCGAACGCTTTATCGTGCACCCTTTAGGGCAACCCGATATCGGCTTGTTATACCACCCTGAGTACTTTCATTTTGACCAAGACTCAAACTTACCGGCACCGCATCGATTACCCTGGTCGGCACTAGACAACATCCCCCTCGGCTTGCTGAGTCCAGCCATGCGGTTTAGACAAGGTATCGATCGCACCGCCAGTGTTAAAGGGGTAACACTGACTCCACTGATCGAATCCGATGCCGTCGAACACCTAATCGAAGCCGCTAACGAAGGCCTTTGCTGCACGCTAGTCCCCTTACCTGTGCTTAACAGTCCTATGCTCGACCATTTAATGATAGCTCCGATGGAAACCGCTTTACCGCAACCTGCGCTTGCTGCTGTTAGCTGTCGTAACCAAAGCACTCCCAATGGGCTCGCACTTGCCTTGTTACAAATGCTGAAAACCACCCATTGATAGACCATATCTATCAGCAGATCTATAACCTTGATTGGACGCCGAGAGCCGACAGGCCTATTCTGAAGGACACATCATCAAATAATGATCAACCACTATGAGCCCCGTGTATCTTGCTTGGCCCGAATCTAAACACCTGAAAAGCCATGCAAATAATCAAGAAACAACCCAAGCGGCAACTGTTTGCTCAACACCTTGTGACGAGCAGCCCTCATCGAGCAACCAAGCTCAACGGTTGCCATGTAATCGTCATGGGTATCAAACAACCCTATACAGGGAAGCCTACACCGCTAACAATCCAAGCGACTCTTTTGAAGATTTATCCGTCGATTTAATCGAAGAAATGCCGCTCGTTATTACCGTTAACGGCCTTGCTCATGCGGTTATGATGATAACGCCCATTGATATCGAATCATTTATAATGGGGTTTGCCTATAGCGAAGGGATCATTAGCTCATTGCAGGACATACGCGATTTACGCGTAGATCCAATTATTTATGACGGCATAGACAGTATAACGGCAGACATCGTACTTAGCCCTCGCGCATTACATACCTACAAGCAACAACAAACCGCTCGTAAAGGCTCTACAGGCTGCGGCTTATGTGGAACCGCATCATTAGCTGATGCCTTACCACCACTGAAACCACTGCCTGATAACAGCGCTTTTGCGAATCTCAACGCAGAACAGCTCATACACCTTCGCGATAATGTATCGACTTACCAGGTTTTAGGCCGCCAAGTGGGCGCTATACACGCCGCCGTTTTAATAGATGAGCATGGAACCGTGCTCACCAGCCACGAAGACATAGGCCGTCATAATGCCCTTGATAAAATCATAGGCTGGGCGCTTGAGCACCAAAAAGAGCTCACCGGCACTAGCGTGTTAATGACCAGCCGCTGCAGTACCGAGCTTATCCAAAAAGCCGTTCGTGCCGGCATTCACTCATTAATCCATTTGGCTTCGCCTAGCGCGCTAGCGGTTCAGCAAGCGCGACGTTACGGACTCAGCCTCATCCACATACCGCGCCATGGTAAACCTCGCTATTTTTCTGATAGGTACACATCTACTAAATGCACTGACAATCACCCAAGCATCGTGTCTTAAGGCCTAACAAGGAACACCCCATGTCCACGCAAAAGGCAACACAAACACACTCATTTAAAACAGCGTATTTCACCCCTTACACAGGCCCAGCAGGTGGTTGGGGAGCCTTACAAAGTACCACTCAGCACTGGCTAAAAAGCGAAAACGCCGTTCGTAATATCCATACTTTGCTTAAAACCAACCAAGCACAAGGCTTTGATTGTCCGGGATGTGCATGGGGAGAAAAACACGATAACAGCAAAATCCGGTTTTGCGAAAACGGTGCTAAAGCTGTTAATTGGGAAGCGACCTCTAAAACCGTTTCACCCGACTTTTTCGCACAGCACAGTGTTGGCTGGTTAAGCACTCAAAGCGATTATTACCTAGAGTACCAAGGGCGTTTAACCCACCCAATGCAATACAACGCGAAAACGGATCATTATGAGCCTATCAGTTGGGAAGACGCATTCACCACCATTGCTAATACCCTTAACCGTTTAGATTCGCCTAATGAACTCGAGCTATATACATCAGGCCGTGCAAGTAATGAAGCCGCTTTTCTATACCAGTTGTTTGGCCGGTTGTTTGGCACGAACAACTTCCCTGATTGCTCTAACATGTGTCACGAGGCCAGTGGATATGCCCTAACCAGCAGTATAGGTACCGGCAAAGGCACCGTTGAAATAGACGATTTTGAGCAGGCCGACGCCGTTTTTGTCTTTGGTCAAAACCCTGGAACCAATCACCCCCGAATGCTAGAAACGCTGCGGGAAGTCAGCAAGCGCGGCGCGCCCATTGTAAGCTTTAATACTTTACGCGAGCGTGGGTTAGAGCGCTTCCAAAACCCACAAAGTCCCGTCCAGATGCTAACCAACGGATCAACGCCGATATCATCACACTACTTTTGCCCTAAAATAGGTGGCGATATGGCTGCAGTCCGCGGCATGGTAAAAGCCTTACTCGCATTGGAACACGAAGCGCAAGAGCGCTCAGAAGCAGTGTTTGATCACGCTTTCTTAACAGCACACACCATCGGACTTGAAGATTATTTAGCTATAGTTAATGCAACTCCGTGGACAAGTATTGTGGAGCAATCGGGCTTAAGCCAACCCGAAATAGAACACGCTGCTACCCTCTACGCCCAAGCACCGCGCGTTATCTGTACATGGGCAATGGGCATCACACAGCATAAACACTCAGTAGCGACCATTCACGAAATTATCAACCTGCTCGCCTTACGCGGCAACTTAGGCAAACCTGGCGCTGGTGCCTGCCCCGTTCGCGGACACAGCAATGTACAAGGCGACCGCACCATGGGTATCAACGAAAACCCTAGCACTGCCTTTTTAAGCCGCTTAGGTGAAGTGTTTGGTTTTGAAGCTCCCACCCAAGCAGGCCACGCCGTTATCGACGCCATCCGCGCTATGCGATCAGGCCGCAGTAAGGTGTTTATTGGGCTGGGCGGCAACTTTGCTGCCGCGACACCAGATACACAGGTCACACTTGCCGCTTTACAAAACTGCGAGCTCACTGTGCAAATCAGTACTAAGCTTAACCGCTCGCATTTAGCGGTGGGAAAAAACGCCATCATATTGCCTTGCTTGGGACGCACAGATATTGACCACCAAGCAAGTGGCCCACAACAGGTCACCGTAGAAGATTCGTTTAGCATGGTGCATGCTTCCGGTGGTGTTATTGAGCCGCTATCAGATCAAATGCGCTCTGAACCGGCTATCATTGCTGCATTAGCCACAGCGACATTCGCAAACAGCCCCAAAAGCCAGCTCGTCAACTGGTCAGCGTTAACCGAAGATTATGGACGTATTCGTGATCTGATCGAGCAAGTCATCCCCGGATTTGAAGGTTTCAACGAAAAAATCGCCCAACCGGGCGGGTTTTACTTAGGTAACAGCGCACGCGACCTTGTGTGGAAAACCCAAACGGGCAAAGCTGTTATCCACAGCCACACACTGCCCACCAGCATATTGCCTGATAAAGCAGCTTCTCAACTCACAGAACGCACACTCATATTGCAAACCCTGCGCTCACATGATCAATACAACACCACCATTTACGGCATGAATGACCGATACCGTGGTATAAAAGGCGAACGCAAAGTGATATTTATTAACGAAGCCGACATACAACGCCTAGGCTTTGCAGACGGCCAAAGCGTCAGTATTCGATCATTATGGGACGATGGCGAAACTCGCCAGATAGATGGTTTTAAATTAGTCCCCTACGATATTCCAGCTGGTAATGTAGCCGCTTACTATCCAGAAACTAACCCGTTGGTCCCGCTCGACAGTGTGGGAGATTTTAGCGCGACCCCTACTTCAAAAAGTATAGCGGTAGAAATACAAGCGTATGAATCCGCACGTATTATTTAGCATGTGTTAGGACAAATAAGCTAAGAAAACTCAACACCCAAGGGCTTGAGTAGACGCGGCAGCACCGCATCAAGCTGCTGCGTATCCGCTTCGGATAACTCAATAAGCGTTAGGCCTGCTTTTTTGTAACGCTGACGCTTAGTGTCTATAAACTTAAGGTAGTCAGCCTCACGAGAGCGATCCACACACTCAATGTACACGCCAACATCAGGCAAATAAAAATCGGATACCAGCGTCATATCAAACGACAAACTACGATTAATCGCATGATTAATCCCAGCCAAATACAACCAATTATCAACACGCTGAGTCATCAAGTAACGATGGGCATGCCCGTCGAGCGATAAAAAATTAGCCGCTTGCTGCTGCTCAGCTCGTAAAAAGTCTGGGTAATCTGCATGATAAGTGCGATCTAACTGCAAAATGGAGCTCAATTCTCCCGCTACTACTCCCACCGAATGCTTCAACACGGGTTGTTCTAGCAGGTTATCAGGCCAAATAACGTAAGGGATGTTGTCTTTTGTTTCGCGCGCTAAACCACCATAAAAAGACCCGTGATGCGTTAGTTCCCACCCTTTGGGTTTTGCTCTTTTTATCCAATGTAACTCGGCCAGCACCGTATTTAGCTGCGCAGGCGAAATCCCCAACGGCTCAGCTAACTGGCTAACTGTCACATGCGAGCGAGCGGGAAGCACGGTAGACGCCGGTAACCCATCCGGCTCATCAAGCGCCAACGAATCGGGCCAAACAATATACTGACCAAAACGTTCACTGGATACGACCTCGCCACCTTGCTGCCGTCCAGTATTTGTCAGCTCCCATTGCTCGTTCAACCGGACAATCCATCCTCGTTGGGATAGCTCAGCAAAGACGGCTTTAACACTGACACCTCGACGCTTAGCCAGCGCACTGGTCGAAACTTTTTCGGCAGACATCGTGTCTAGTCCTTTCTTAAAAATAACATGGCTAGTAATGTTGGCCTTCTAGCAACCTACTATTTATTCATCTCATCATACGGGCAGCCCGTATAAACTTACCACAGCGTACCCTATTAATATCAGCTCCTCTATGAAAGCATCGACGCCGTTTCATTTAACACTTATTCGCCACGCCAAATCGAGCTGGGATAACCCTAATACGGCAGATTATTACCGGCCTCTTAACACACGGGGTTATAACAACTTACCTGAAATGACGGAAAGAATTATCCAGCGCAACTTACGCCCTAGCTTGTGTATTACCAGTGGAGCAACCCGCGCACAAGCCACAGCCAAAGCCGTGCATCGAGAGTTACGCCAAGCACAGCCCGACCTCTCGCTTGTGCTAGAAGATGACCTGTACGAGGCAACACCCGAGGCGCTTTTACGCGTGATACAACGACAAGATAACCAGCATGAACACTTGATGCTCTTTGGTCATAACCCCGGAATGCATCAGCTCATTGAATTACTCACAGCCGAGACACTTACTAAATTCCCAACCTGTGGCATCATGCACCTATCGCTTACCGTATCTCAATGGTCATCGGTATGCAGTGCAAGCGGTTCAGTTCTTTGGTTTGATTACCCCAAGCTCCACAAAGGCTAGTTACTTTACATTATGCTCTCATTGATCAAGCGACATATTTCACAACAACGCATCGACAAAACAATCAGCGTCATAGAAGCGGGAGATCTACCTGCCCTACTCAAACTACTCCCTAAACTCGATGCCGATTGGCTTAATCAACCCAAAGCCAACACCCCTTCTCTGTTAGAACTCAGTATCGCCGCACAGCAGCCCACGTTAGTAGAACAGTTAATCAATGCCGGAGCCGACCCCAATCAAACAGGGCTTAAGCACGAATCCTTACTCGTACTAGCGCTGCAGCAGCCCGCCCAACGGCTAGCCCTAATCACACTCCTCATGAAAGGGGGCGCCAAACCTCAAGGGCTAGCCACAGTTAAAGCGTGCTTTGACCATTGTCCAGAGAAAGAGCTGATGCTACACCTTAACCGGTTAGAACAATACGGTGTGGATCTCACCCTTGTTGATAGCCAAGGTAACAGCGCATTACAGTACGCCTTGGCGAGCAACAACCGCGAACTCATGCATTTTTTAGTGAGCTCGGGCGCTCCGCTTCCTGACGAATGGCCAACCACCTTAGATGAAGAGTTAAAAGCCTATCTAACGCGTTGCGCCGAGGATCGTCGAATTCGCCTCATGATGTTAGGGCCTTAGGAGCTACGCGCTCTAAAATGCCATTCGCCCGGCTGCATATCATTTTTGACGGCTTCGCGGATCGAATCATCAATCGCTTTATCATCTAAATGATACAAACCGCACAACCCCAGCGCTTTACGCACGTCCACCTGAGCGCCCAAATACTCCATCACCACGCGTGTACAACTTGGCGTGCGCACGCCATTGGCAGGGACACCTAAGCGCAAACCATTAAGCCGGTTGATGCGGTTTTTATAACTAGGAATCAGTATGGTTTCAGTGACTTCGTTAGTGGCTAACGACTCGTAATCGGCCATAAAAATCCGGTCCGTTAAAAAGACAACAACCCCAAGATATTTACTATGATAGGCCGGATCAGTCGCCGACTCTCGCAGTCGCTCGGTGCGTTGATAAAAAACCCCGTCGTTCTGCTTCTCGATGCAAATCAAATTACGGAGTATTTTTCCCGGCACAGCCATAGACAGGTAATACTCAAAGTAATACCCCAAATATTTATCCATTTGCGTACCGCTCGCTTTGTGCAACAGCGCCAAATGCTCATTTTCTATGCGTGATGCTACAGGCTCGGCCGATGGACGCGGGCGCACTTGAATCAAACGAGCAAACTGAGGTGCCGGCAGCATCAACTCGTACTCTTCCACCCCAAAAAAATCACACAATTTACGCAATGTGCTCGCCGAAGGCTTATAACGTCCTGTTAAATAACGGTTAAATTGCGAACGATTAATATCCAACTCCCGACATACTTGGGCAATCGAATCATAATAGCTACACAGCAATTTAAGATTACTTGATAAATCTTGATACATACCGTTAACCCAAACCCCATAGTGATGCACTATGATGCATTTAAAGCATCAAAAAGCATACTATTTTCCCATTCTGCGTAATAGAGTGATGCTGCCTTGTCATGTTTAAATTTTAGTCAGTAACGCACTTAGGCTTACCGACTGACATGGGTATAAATACTGGTATGACAACGCGGCTTGAACATGATCTTTTAGGCGACGAATCCCTTCCAAACTCGGCGTGGTATGGCATTCAAACACTCCGGGCTTTGCGTAACTTCAATATTACCGGCGTCCCTATTCACCACTTCCCAGACCTGATCAACACCTTAGCAATGGTCAAAGAAGCCGCCGCCGAAGCCAACTTTGAACTCGGAGAGCTACCGCCCGCTAAATACAAGGCGATTAAACAAGCCTGCCAACGGATTCGCGAAGGCGAGCTACATGACCAATTTGTCGTCGATTTGATTCAAGGCGGTGCAGGCACCTCAACCAATATGAACGCCAACGAAGTGATCGCCAATTTAGCACTATCGATCATGGGCTACGAAAAAGGCCAATATCAATATTTACACCCAAACAACGATGTTAACCGCTCGCAATCAACCAATGATGCCTACCCAACCGCCGCGCGTTTATCCATCGTGCTGAGCACTCGTGCTTTGCTGCACTCACTTCGCTCCATCCACAAAAGCCTAGAAGCCAAAGCCGAGGAGTTTGCAGACGTACTGAAAATGGGCCGCACTCAGCTACAAGACGCTGTCCCCATGACGCTTGGCCAAGAATTTAAAGCTTTCTCAGTCACACTAGGCGAAGACATCCAACGCATTGGTGAAGTCTGCAACTTACTCTGTGAAGTTAACTTAGGTGGAACGGCCATAGGGACAGGGCTTAACACCCATAAAGATTACTCGCGAATTGCCATTGAGCACCTAGCGCGCATTAGCGAACTCCCGGTTGTACCAGCCAGTAACTTAGTGGAAGCGACCTCGGATATGGGGGCGTTTGTTTCCATGTCGAGCATACAAAAGCGCTTGGCTATCAAGCTATCTAAAATCTGCAACGACTTACGTTTGTTATCCAGTGGCCCCCGTGCAGGCTTTAATGAAATTAACTTACCGGCTATGCAACCTGGCTCATCTATCATGCCGGGCAAGGTAAATCCGGTTATACCCGAAGCCGTAAACCAAACGGCCTTTCAAGTTATGGGCAGCGACCTGACCGTCTCTATGGCCGCCGAAGCAGGTCAACTGCAACTCAATGCCATGGAGCCGGTTATCGTTTACAACATCCTCAACTCCATGAAGATGCTCACCTCCGCTATCTACATGCTTGACCATCGCTGTATTCGCGGCATTACCGCTAACAAAGAGCACTGTCAGCAGCAAGTAAAAGACAGTATTGGTATGATCACCGCATTGGTGCCTTATATCGGTTATGATAACGCTTCACGTATTGCTCGTAACGCATTGCTAACCCGCTCTACCGTGGGCGAGCTAATACTCAAAGAAAACCTGCTGGATGAAGCAACACTCAACCGCTTGCTCTCGCCCTCAGCCATGCTACACCCGATGGACAGCTTAGTATGACATCCAAAATACTCATTATTTACACAGGTGGCACCATCGGTATGGCGCCCTCCGATGCAGGTTACAAGCCACAGAGCCACTTCGCAGACCTGGTTAAAACGTCGCTAAACAGCACGGCATATAAGACATTAGCACCCTTCGATATGATCGAACTAGACACGCTAATCGACAGCGCCAATATCCAACTCCACCATTGGACTGATCTTGCTAAGCTTATTTCGGATCACTACGACGACTACGCTGGCTTTGTTATCTTGCACGGCACAGACACCATGGCCTACACCGCTTCAGCCTTGTCGTTTATGCTCAACGGCTTAGACAAGCCCGTAATATTAACCGGTTCTCAAATCCCGCTTATCCAGCCCCGTAGCGACGCCACCAACAACTTACTGAATGCCGTCGCTTTTGCACGTGAACCGCGCATTCACGAAGTGTGCGTGTTATTCGACAACCAACTGCTGCGCGGCAACCGAGCCACGAAAGTCCACACCTCGGCTTTGCGTGCCTTCGATAGCCCAAGCTGCAAGCCCATTGGCCATGCTGGTATCGATATAGAATACCGCGCCATCACCGCGCTACCGGCTAAGCCAAAAGATTTTATCATTCCCACATTAACGCCAAGCGTATCGCAATTGGTGCTATATCCCGGAATTAGCAATGCCGTGATAGACGCCGCCTTACTTGATCCAACGGTAAAAGGCGTAGTGATGAGCAGCTTTGGAGCAGGCAACCCGCCCGATAGCAACGAACACCTCATGGCATCACTCGCCACCGCCAGTGCGCGCGGGGTTATTATTGTGAACATTACCCTCTGCCATGCCGGCGAAGTTATCCAAGGCGCCTACGCTACGGGAGAAACACTGAATGCATTGGGGATTATTGCCGGAGCCGACATGACCGCCGAAGCCGCGTTTACCAAATTGACGGTTCTACTATCCAGCGGCATGAGCCAAGAAGCCATCCGAAGTCAGTTAACACAATCAATATGTGGCGAGCTCAGCAACGCATAGCACGCCAGCTTTGGTATAAACAGTTTTAAGCCTTCGCCGGTACGCTCATATACCGGCTTTTTTTGCTTTTTTAGACTTTGTGGAAGAAGGCTGACAGGGCTATTTAGAATCATTCAGAAAGAGATTGGATGTGATCACACGTCAATTTACAAGAGCCGTTTAATAACTCTCGCCTCCTATTCGGCTGCTCTCAAGAAGATTACTCATCTAATTCCCTTAGCTGAATTTCGCCCTGCATTACATCAGCGCTACAATTTGCCTCATTTGTAGCAGATTGCTACAATCCTGATAGTATTCACCCCCCAAGAGGATATGACAATGGCAACTACTAGCATACGACTAGATCAAGACCTTATTGAAAAAGCCACTATTATGGCAAGGGCCCTTAACCGAACACCGCCTAAGCAAATTGAGCACTGGGCTAAAATTGGTGAAATAATGGAAGATAACCCAGATTTGCCATACGAGTTCGTAAAGCAAGCTATCATCGCCAAAGCTGAAAAAGAGGCAGGAAAACTGGAGAGCTACGATTTTGGCTAAGACTACTAGTGTTTTACAAACACCGAGTTTCAAAAAAGCCGTAAAAAAACTTAAGCTTGACCAAAAAAAAGATCTGGATAGTGCTATTAAAGAACTAATGGAAAAGCCGGAGCTGGGTGAGCAAAAAAAAGGAGATCTAGCTTTTCTACGTGTCTACAAATTCAAAATGAGCAAACAGCTTACATTATTAGGATACAGCTTTAATGATGGCACTCTGACTCTCGAATTAATGGCGCTTGGATCACATGAAAACTTTTATCGTGATGTAAAACGCGGTGTTTAAGCGACCGGAGCTATACCCAGCTTAGGTATCTCGATGGCTGGACAGTGGTCCATCACGATAGCCAAACCCGCCTCGATAGCGCGCTCTTCCGCCGGTTCGTTGATGACACCAAGCTGTAACCACACCGACTTGGCTCCAACCCGGATTGCATCGTCAACAACATCGCCTGCATCGACGGAGTTCCGAAATACATCGACCATGTCAATGGCGACGGGGACTTCGTCTAAGGTGCTGACGACCGAGCGACCTAAAATGGTGTCGCCCGCTTTAAGTGGGTTAACGGGAAACACGTCGTAGCCTTGATGCATTAAATACTGCATAACCTGATAGCTAGCACGGTGCGGCTTTGGACTAGCACCGACGAGGGCGATGGTTTTTGTGTTTTCGAGTACCTGACGGATTGTCTCTGAATCTGACATAAAAAGTGTATCGCTCTTATTCGTTGTAGTGTGGTGTTATTGCCCAGATTGGCACGTTGGACACTCGGGGTCGGGGCTAAGTTTCAGTGATCGCCATTCCATGTGTTTCGCATCTAATAATAGCAGACGCCCAATGAGCGGCGTCCCTATGGAGGCAAGGACTTTGAGGGCTTCTAATGCTTGCATGGAACCAATAATGCCCACCAATGGCGACAGCACGCCTGCCTCAGAGCAAGTGAGCGCCTCGTCTTCGCCTTCTTTATATAAACATTGATAACAAGGGCTACCCTCAACACCGGGGTGATAGACAGAGATTTGCCCTTCCATGCGGATGGCTGCGCCAGACACTAAGGGCTTTTTATACGCAACACAGGCGCGATTAAGCATAAAACGCGTGGCGAAGTTATCGGTGCAATCCACAACCAGATCAACCTTAGCCACCTGTTCCATCAAGGCCGCTTCATCTAGCCGCTCGGCACGAGTAGTGACCTCGATATCCGGATTAATTTGTGCCAAGGTGGCAGCCGCCGACTCTACTTTGCTCTGGCCGATACTGGCGGTGTTGTGTGCAATTTGGCGTTGTAGGTTGGTCATTTCAACCTGATCATCATCGACCAATACAAGATGCCCAACTCCAGCCGCGGCTAAATACATAGCCACGGGGCTTCCTAAACCGCCCACACCTAAAATTAAGACACGGCTATCTAGCCAACGCTGTTGACCTTCTATGTCCACATCGCCCAGCATAATTTGTCGGCTGTAGCGTAAAAGTTGATTGTCACTAAGCACACGCTCTCCTATTTTTTAGACCGATGTTAGCCATTGCCCCAGCGTTACACGGTCATTATCGCCGTAATCTTTAACCGTTTCGACCTGCTGATACCCTAAACGCACTAATAGGCGCCGACAGGCATCGCCTTGATCATAACCGTGCTCGAACATGAGCCAGCCATTGGGGTTTAGCCGGTGAGTTGCTTGCTCGGCAATATGTTGTATATCCGCTAAACCTTGATCATCCGCTATTAATGCAGTGAGCGGCTCAAAGCGCACGTCCCCTTGGCTTAAATGTGGGTCGTCTGGATCTATATAGGGTGGATTGCTTACGATAAGGTCAAAGCGCCCTTCGATAGCTTCAAACCAACTGCTTTGAACAAACGAGACATTCGTTACCCCTAGGCGCGCTTGATTATGCTGGGCCAGCTTAACGGCACCCGGCATAAGATCACAACCCACCACCGCCCATGCAGGGCATTCTTTGGCTAAGGCCAATCCAATAGCGCCAGTCCCGGTGCCTAGATCTAGCACACGTTGTGGTACGGCCGTTAGCGGGTCCAGCATACGCAAGGCGGTTTCTACCAAGACCTCGGTATCTGCTCGTGGGATCAAGGTATCTTTGGAGACAGCCAGCTCAAAGTCCCAAAAGGCTCGGTAGCCCAAAATATAGGCAATAGGCTCACCCGCTTGGCGGCGCAACAACAAGGCACGAAAAGCGGCTTCTTGCTCATGGCTAAGCGTTTTATCTGGCCAAGTACGTAAATAACTCGCAGGCTTTTGCAATACATGGCACAGCAGATAATCGATATCGACCTCAGGCGAATCGCTTACGCTGGTTAAGCGTTTGTGTAACGCTCGTGCCTCATTGATGGTAATGCTCATAATGCCTCGTGTTTTAGCGATATACGATAACGGCTACTCAGAGCCGATAACGAGAAATGCCCTGTGGTTTGGAGCCTCAGGGCATTTTTCATGCAATCTTCGCTTACGGTGAGCTATGCTTACTCGGCTAGCTCGCCTAACTGCTCTGCTTGGTATTCTTGCAGCAACGGATTGATAACGTCGTCTAACTTGCCTTCCATCACTTCATCTAACTTGTAAAGTGTGAGGTTAATACGGTGGTCCGTAATACGGCCCTGTGGATAATTGTAGGTACGTATGCGTTCGGAGCGGTCACCACTACCAACAAGGCTTTTACGTGTTGATGCTTGTGCGGCTGCATTGCGTTCTTGTTCGGCTGCTTGCAAACGTGAAGCCAGCAGACCCATGGCTTTGGCACGGTTTTTATGCTGCGAGCGCTCTTCCTGACATTCCACGACAACACCCGTAGGTATGTGCGTAATACGGATAGCAGAGTCTGTTTTGTTGATATGCTGACCACCCGCACCGGAGGCGCGGTAAGTGTCGACGCGCAAATCCGCCTTGTTGATCTCGATAGCGGCGGCTTCGTCCATTTCGGGCATGATGGCAACTGTACACGCCGAGGTATGAATTCGGCCCTGAGATTCGGTTTCGGGAACGCGCTGCACTCGGTGCGCGCCGGACTCAAATTTTAAGCGCGAAAATACATCTTGCCCCACTACACGGGTAATAATTTCTTTATAACCGCCGTGTTCACCTTCATTTTCGCTGATGATCTCTACACGCCAGCCCTGCGTTTCCGCATATTTGGAGTACATACGGAACAAGTCACCAGAGAAAATTGCCGCTTCATCACCGCCTGTACCTGCTCGGATCTCTAAGAAAGCATTACGGCCATCATTGGGGTCTTTTGGTAATAAGTGAATTTGCAGCTCATCGGTCAACTCTTCGATGGCTTTTTTAGAGTTGGCGTATTCTTCTTTCGCCATCTCACGCATGTCCGGATCACTGTCTTCCATCATAATTTCGGCATCAGCAAAGTCGCTTTCGGCTTGCTGATACGCTTGAAAACACTGAATAACCGGCTCAAGCTCCGCGTACTCTTTGGAGTACTCTCGAAATTTATTTTGATCTGTAATTACGTCGGCGTCACTCAGCAAGGCTGAGAGCTCTTCAAAACGGTCGGCCAGTTTTTCTAACTTGGCCCGGATAGACTCTTTCATCAGTTACTTTTCGTCCGGTTCAGACAGGTTAAATAGCGTATGTGCTGCATCCAACAATTCGGTGCGCCCTTCGGCACTTGCCTTGCGCATTTGAATGGTCGGATGATGCAGCATTTTGTTCGTTAAACGGCGTGCCATTTGAGCTAAGACTTCTTCAGCTGGCTTGCCATTGGCAATCTGTTTTAAGGAGGCAGCGACCTCCTGATCGCGGATGCTTTCGTAGCGCCCACGCAAATCAGTTACGGTATCGACAGCCGCTAACGAACGCAATTGGCGCATAAACTCGTGCGCGCCTTGGTTGATAATATCTTCCGCTTCACGAGCAGCGGTTTCACGCGAGCGTTGATTTTCTTCAATGACTTCACGTAAATCATCAACCGTGTACAAGTAAACATCATCAAGATCTGCTACTTGCGATTCGATATCGCGAGGTACGGCAATATCTACCATAAAAATTGGCCGGTGCTTGCGTTTTTTCAACGCATTTTCGACTGCACCTTTACCTAAAATCGGCAACTGACTAGCGGTCGAGGCAATCACGATATCGGCCTGCGGCAAAGCATCGGGAATATCACCGAGCAAAATAGCCTTACCATTAAATTCATTAGCCAAATCGAGCGCTCGGTTGAGTGTTCGGTTGGCTACGGTAATCTCTTTAACACCCGCATTGTGGAGGTGTCTAGCAACAAGCTCGATTGTCTCACCAGCACCAATTAGTAGAGCGCGACTATCACCTAAATCCGAAAATATATGCTGCGCCAAACTCACCGCAGCATAAGCGACAGACACCGGGTTTTCGCCAATAGCGGTGTCGGTACGCACTTTTTTGGCCACGGAAAAGGTCTGCTGAAACAGCCGGCCAAGCTCAGAACCTAAAAAGCCACTTTCTTGCGATAGCGTATAAGCGGACTTAAGCTGGCCTAAAATCTGAGGCTCGCCCAATACTAACGAATCTAACCCACTGGCAACGCGCATCATATGTCGAGCGGCTTCGTCATCCCAATGTGCATAAACACACTGTTCCAAATCATTATCCGATACGCCGTGATAATTACCTAACCACTGTAGTATAGCCTGTATGCCTTTTTCATCGGTCGAGCAGTAAAGTTCAGTGCGGTTACACGTGGACAAAATTGCTACTTCTTTTACGCGTGCGCTGGCACGCGCCTGCGACAACGCCTCAGCTAACTGCTCAGGGCTGAACGCTACACGCTCCCTGACATCAACAGAGGCGGTTTTATGATTGATACCAAGCGCAAGAAGAGACATGTAAAATAATTAGGACTACATAGCTTAGGATAACGAGCGCGTCATCATACACCTGTTTGCGGTAAAACTTAAAACTACACCTTGCTATTTTAGTACTGAAAGCGCATTAAATACGCGACAAACGTAATGATATTGGTCTATATCAAGGATCAGGGAACCTTTATTGCGCCGCAGTGACAAATTAACCATGTATCACCCGGTGACAAGGGCTATTCAATTACTCTATAGTCAAAACTGTAGTCAAAACAATTGCCATAGCGTGCCATACTGCATGGCTGCGCTGGTTAGTGGCCTGATTCGAACCTAATTACTCTGGATCAACAATTCACTGTGCTTAAACATGCTTTTATTTTAGTTACTCTTGCTGCCGGCGTTTTATCAGGCTGCAGCATAACACCTAGCCACCCACCGAGTTCTCTTGAGTACGCCCCTGTGCCATCCACATACCAGCGTGGCGAACTGAACGGCGAAACATTGTTTGATTTACTGGTTGCCGAATTGGCGGGCCATGAACAAGCGTATGACTTATCTTTTCAAAAATATCTTAAGCAGGCTGAGTTAACCGGCGATCCGGCTATCATCCGCCGTGCCACGCGCATCGCTCAATTTAATAAAGACACGCAAGGGCTAGAAAAAGCATCAAAGATTTGGGCTAAATACGAGCCAAACTCATCGGAACCCGACGAGCTGTTAGCGGGCCTATTTATGCACCAAGGCCGCTTCGAAGAAGCCGTTCCCTACATCAACAATGCATTGAGTAATAACGGCCGCCAAGTACTGTTGTTGATGAGCGCTCAAGCACGGAATTTATCGCCAGCCCAAGCCAAAGCATTAATTGAGCCGTTACAACAGCAACTGGCCAGTAATGCGCAACAGGCTGATATATGGCTGACGTTGGGTATTTTACAGCGCCAAGCGCTACTCAAAAGCGATGCTTTAACGAGCTTCACTCAGGCACTAAGCATCAATCCTGATGCCTATGAGGCGAGCATTCAAAAAGCGGATCTACTAAGAGAAACGGGTAAAACAACCTCTGCTTTAGCTATTTTGAACGGATTGCTCAAAAAGCAGCCCGATAATAAGCAAATCAAGCTGTTAAAAGTACAAACCTTGTACAAAGCGGAGCGCCCGGCAAACGCCTTAGCACTCAGCGAAACGCTAATGGCTGATCACCCTGACGATGAACAACTCCAGCTTTATTTAGCACTGCTTGCTCTAGACTTTAATCGTCTTGATGATAGCGAAACCATGCTCCGTGAGATCATCAAACAAAGCACTAATACGGCCCCCTACTTTTATCTGGGCTTAATTGCTGAACAGCAAAACCGCAACGAGGCTGCCATCCGTAACTATTTGCGGGTAGATGAAGGCAAAAACGTTATCCAAGCTTACACCCGCGCCGTCGGCTTAATGGAAAATATTGATAACCAAGAGCGCGTGAGTGAAGCGATTGTGCAAGGTATTGAACAACAACCTTCCATTGCTCCTATATTAATCAATCTTCACGCAGACTGGCTGCGCAAGCACGGCCTCAATGCCGAAGCAATTGATAAACTGAACCAAGGGGTTGAGCTATATCCCGATAACCTGGACTTACGCTACATGCGCGCCATGATGCTCCCTGAAGAAGATTTCCCAATCGCCGAACAGGACTTCCGCATTATTTTGGAACAAGACCCTGACAATGCAATGGCGCTGAATGCGTTAGGCTATACGTTGTCGCTTTACACTCAGCGCTACCAGGAAGCGTATGAGCTACTATCTCGAGCTATTCAGCTAAAGCCCAATGACCCAGCGGTTATCGACTCCATGGGGTGGGTTCTTTATAAGCTCAACCGTTTAGATGAAGCCGAAAGCTATCTCAGCAAAGCCTACCAATCCTTTTCTGATGCTGAAGTGGGCAGCCATTTAGTTATTGTCCTTGCCGCTCAACAAAAAACACAACAAGCTCGCGCACTACTGACTGAGCTCGAGAAAAAATTTCCTAATAGCCCGCACCTTAGCGACGCTCAAAATGCACTGAAAGGTATATGATGAAACCTGTTGTATCACTTATTGTTCTCACTCTTTTTCTAACAGGCTGTAGCCTCGCTCCTAATAAACCTAACATGAGTAACGCGGTTAGCTGGGAAGTATACCAAGAACAAGCATTAGCACTGGAAAACTACTTATTAACCGGAAAAGTCGGTATCAGATCAGCTGAAGACTCTAACTCTGCGACGCTAACATGGGCGCAAAATAGCCAGGAATTCGACATCCGCCTCAAAGGTCCATTAGGCCAAGGCGCTGCGGCTATTAGCGGTGATCAGTACTACGCTACCTTAGAAATACCCAACGAGCCGCCTTTACAAGCCGCAACCCCAGAAGAGTTACTCGATTTACGGCTGGGTTGGGCTCTACCAGTACGTGAAGCACAATATTGGATCAAAGGCATTCCTGCTCCAGGAAGCACCTATGACGCGACTTTTGATGACAATAAACTCGCCACATTGCAGCAACAAGGCTGGGATATCACTTACGATCGTTACCTAGAACAAGCCAACCAAACTCTTCCAGGCAAAGTGGTATTTACCCGTGGCGAACTCATAATCACTATTATTGTCCGTTCATGGCAAAAATCTGGTTAAAAAACGACCAGACTGCTAAATTATAGGTTGACCCAAACAGCGCTTTTTAAGAGAATAGCGCCCTCATTTTTCAGGGAGAAAACCTGAGGATATAGGGGTGTTGCTATGCAATACGATAGTGGATTGTAATTTACGCGGTAAATTCGGCCCAAACCCCTGCCAAATGTTAACTAAGAACTCCCAACCATGAACTCCAATACCGAACAGTCCAAGAAGGTAGTCTCCATGTCTAAAATGATGGTATTCACCGGGAATGCAAACCCCGAACTGGGCCTTAAAGTCGTAGAACGACTCGACATCCCAATGGGTAAAGCTCACGTAGCCCGTTTTAGCGATGGTGAAGTTAGCGTAGAGATCCAAGAAAACGTTCGTGGTAAAGACGTTTTTATTATCCAGTCAACGTGCGCACCCACCAATGACAACCTGATGGAAATGATTGTGCTAGCCGATGCGCTTCGCCGCGCTTCAGCCACACGTATCACAGCCGTTGTGCCTTACTTTGGTTACGCTCGTCAAGATCGTCGCCCGCGCTCTGCTCGTGTTGCTATCAGTGCAAAAGTGGTTGCTGACATGATGTCAGCTGTTGGCATCGACCGTGTATTGACTGTTGATTTACATGCCGACCAAATCCAGGGCTTCTTCTCTGTCCCTGTAGATAACGTTTACGGCTCACCTGTATTACTTGACGACATTATTGATCAGCAATACGAAAACCCAATGGTTGTTTCTCCAGACGTGGGTGGTGTTGTACGTGCTCGAGCAGTAGCGAAGCAATTGGACTGCGATCTCGCTATCATCGACAAACGTCGTGAACGTGCTAACGAATCACAAGTCATGAACATCATCGGTGACGTCGAAGGCCGTACTTGCATATTGGTAGACGACATGTGTGACACCGCTGGCACATTGTGCAAAGCGGCTAAAGCACTCAAAGCAAACGGCGCCGCTCGCGTTGTTGCTTATGCTACACACGCCGTACTCTCTGGCCCGGCTATCGAAAACATCACCAACTCACAGTTAGATGAGTTAGTGGTTACTGATACAATCCCATTGTCTAAAGAAGCACAAGCATGCGCTAACATTCGCCAATTAACGCTGGCCCCAATGTTGGCTGAAGCGGTACGCCGTGTATGCAACGAAGAATCTATCAGCGCGATGTTCCGTTAAACGAACATCCGCTTAAAGATGCCCACATGGGCACATGCGGTTAACCACCATACAGTGGAAAACCATTTAAAAATCGCTGTAAATCGCTCTGGTCGCGGAGTCTTACAGTTTGTAATTTATAGGTATTCAAATGTCTAACTTTGTATTAAATGCTATCTCTCGTGAAGATCAGGGGAAAGGTGCGAGCCGCCGCCTGCGTCGCGAAGGTCTGGTTCCTGCCGTTGTTTACGGTGGCACAGCAGATGAAGCACCTGTTGCTATTTCTTTGGTTAACAAAGATCTAATCAAGCAACTTGACGATCAAACTTTCTTCTCTTCTATCCTTACTGTTGCTCTGGATGGCAAAGAGACTCAAGTGATCATCAAAGATCTACAACGTCACCCTGCTAAGCCAGCTATCTTACATGCTGACTTCCAGCGTATTGCTGCAGATCAAAAGATCAAAATCAACGTTCCAATCAGCTTCATCAACTTTGAAAAATCTGCAGCTTCTAAAAATGCGGCTAAATTCGCTGTTGAAGCTAACGTAGTAGAAATCCTTTGCTTGCCAAAAGATCTACCAGAAGTTGTAACTGTTGATCTGTCTAACGTAGCTCCAACTCAAATCCTTCACTTGTCAGACATCTCTCTGCCAGAAGGCGTTGAAATCGCTACTCTGCGTCGTGGTGAAGACTATGACCAAGGTATCGGCTACGTTTACTCTCCACGTGGTGCTAAAGCGAGCTAATTCGCCTTAGGACTATATACCCAGCATGAAAGACTCTATTCAGCTTATTGTCGGACTCGGCAACCCCGGTTCCCAATACGAGCAGACCCGTCATAATGCTGGGGCTGAGTTTGTCGAGCAGCTAGCTGCTCGACAACTCACTTCCCTCCAAACGGACAAGAAGTTTTTTGGCCGCTACGGAAAAGCCCAATTGGGCAATCAAACCGTACACTTATTGATCCCCACTACGTTTATGAACCTCAGTGGACAATCAGTAGCTGCGGTAGCTAACTTTTATAAAATTCCCCCCGAAAGTATTCTTGTTGCACATGACGAGCTTGACCTACCTCCGGGTATCGCTCGCTTCAAGCAAGGCGGTGGTCATGGCGGGCACAACGGTTTACGCGATATTATTAGCCGTTTAGGGAATAACAAGAATTTTTACCGGCTACGCATTGGCATTGGACACCCAGGCCAAGCAAAAGATGTTGCCGGGTTCGTTTTGACAAAAGCTCCCGTCTCAGAACGTTCCAAATCGCAAGCGGCGATCGATGAATCTCTTTTTCATCTCCCCGAAGCGATTAGCGGAAACTGGGCTCAGGCAATGAATAAACTGCACAGCTTTAAAGGCTAATTAAGGTATAACTATGGGTTTTAAATGTGGCATCGTCGGCCTACCAAACGTAGGTAAATCAACGCTTTTTAATGCATTAACAAAAGCAGGCATTGATGCCGAGAACTTCCCGTTCTGTACCATTGAACCAAACTCAGGCATCGTCCCCATGCCTGATAGCCGCTTGGACGCTCTAGCTGAGATTGTCAGTCCTGAACGCGTTGTACCAACGACTATGGAGTTTGTGGATATTGCAGGTCTGGTCGCAGGCGCTTCTAAGGGTGAAGGTCTTGGTAACAAGTTCCTAGCTAATATCCGCGAAACCGATGCCATTGCGCATGTTGTCCGCTGCTTTGAAGACGACAACGTAATCCATGTGGCCAACCGCATTGATCCAATCAACGATATTGAAACGATCAACCTCGAACTTGCCTTAGCTGATTTGGATTCTGTAGAGAAGCAGATCCTGCGCCTGCAAAAACAAGCAAAAGGTGGCGATAAAGATGCCGTGCGTTCCAAAGAACTACTAGAGCGCATTAAGCCGCATTTAGAAGAAGGCAAAGCCGCACGTTCAATGGCACTTACTGATGACGAGCTAAAGGTTGTTAAAACCTTCCACCTACTCACCATCAAGCCAACAATGTACATCGCTAACGTAGATGAAGACGGCTTTGAAGATAACGCTCACCTTGAGACAGTTCGCAAATTAGCAGCTGAAGAAGGCGCCGAAGTTGTTGCGATCTGCAACAAGCTAGAAGCAGAAATAGCCGAGCTAGATGAAGAAGAGAAGCAAGAGTTCTTGCAAGATTTAGGCATGGAAGAACCCGGCTTAGACCGTGTTATCCGCGCTGGTTATGAACTGCTAGGCTTACAAACCTACTTTACGGCTGGCGTCAAAGAAGTTCGCGCTTGGACTGTACAAATCGGTGCGACAGCGCCAAAAGCAGCCGCTGTTATCCACACAGACTTCGAGAAAGGCTTTATCCGTGCAGAAGTCATCGCTTACGACGACTTTATTGCGTTTAAAGGCGAGCAAGGTGCAAAGGATGCCGGTAAATGGCGTCTAGAAGGTAAAGAATACATCGTGAAAGACGGTGATGTGGTCCACTTCCGTTTTAACGTCTAACCACGTATAAATTCTAGAACTATGAAATGGGCGCTACCTATCAATTAGGTAGCGCCCATTTTTTATGTAGTTTCTGTGCCTGTGAAAATTCAGGCAGCGAATACATGTTCGTATACAATAGCAGCGCCAATTAGTATCAACACAACACCGCCTACCACTTCTGCTCGCCGCCCTATCGCCCTACCCAGCAAGCGACCAGCCATAACACCAACCGTCACCATAATACAGGTGGCAGAGCCAATCATAATGGCTGCCAGTACAATATTCACATCAACAAAAGCCAGACCCATCCCCACAGCAAGCGCATCAATGCTTGTAGCTACAGCAGCTAGAGCCAATAACATAAAGCTATGTGATTCTGATGCCTTATCCTGCTCACTAGAATCTATTTTCATACCCTCATAGATCATATGAAGCCCAAGCCCTAGCAGCAGAAAAAAAGCGACCCAATGATCCCAAGCTTCAACATATTGTAGCGCTGCATAGCCAACCAGCCAGCCTATTAGCGGGGTTAGCCCTTCAACACAACCAAAAATTACTCCCGTACGCAAAGCATCACGCAAACGGGGCTTTTGCAGAGTAGCGCCTTTGCCAAGCGCCGCTGCAAAAGCATCTGCCGACATAGCCAAAGAAAGAAAAAAAAGTGAGATGAGGTTCATAACTTTACTACCGGCTAGGCTGAGTCCACGACAAACCTGTACGCCTAACCGTACTTACAGATTCATCGTTGGTCTCACCAACCTAAACAGGCGACCGCACCATGGCCATGCAAGCCAAGAATGTTGATACGGACACTTCTACCACAATGCAGAAGCAGGTTACTCCCCAAAGAGGGCACCTATGCTAACGACTCAACGCCAAAAAGTATAGACATTGACACGACACAAGAGGCTCCAGCACAGCAGATATACCCGTAATTTTTTAAGACAGCTTTTCTAGGAAAATCAGACACTTTTTTACCGCATTACTGTTGACAGACTTCAAAAAAAAGCGAATAATGCGCGCCTCAAATGGACAAGGCAATGTAGCTCAGTTGGTTAGAGCAACGCATTCATAATGCGTGGGTCGCAGGTTCAAATCCCGCCATTGCCACCATTTGAAGATTTTAGGGGTATAGCCAAGCGGTAAGGCAACGGGTTTTGATCCCGTCATGCGCAGGTTCGAATCCTGCTACCCCTGCCATCTTTATCATCAAGATGGTCTAAAATCTGGCAATGTAGCTCAGCTGGTTAGAGCAACGCATTCATAATGCGTGGGTCGCAGGTTCGAGTCCCGCCATTGCCACCATTTGCATCGCAAGTATGCAATTACAATATAGGGGTATAGCCAAGCGGTAAGGCAACGGGTTTTGATCCCGTCATGCGCAGGTTCGAATCCTGCTACCCCTGCCATCTCTTCATTGCTTTAACACCTTCCTCAATATTTATTACTTTTCTGCACAATTTTATTGCTTCTATTCAGTTACATTTTTATATAATTTCCTTCTTTATCCACTATTTATGCGCCTGACACATGAATTTAAACAAGATACACTTGTCTGAGTTCATTAATGGATTTGGGATAGGATATCATCACATGAAAGAGGCAACGACTACGTCTGATGCACTGCTGCAGCGCTTGTCAAATCAGCGTCAACAGCGCTTGCGCAAAAACGTACAGCTGCTCTTTTTAGGTTTACGTCCAGAAGAGATGGACCCCATCATTTCGCTGCTCCGTGGCGCACGCCTTGCCCCACGTGGCCGCCAAATATTGACACAAAATGATTTTTTAGAGGCCTTGTCTGAGCGCTCTTGGGATTTATTGATTTGCACTCCTGACCGCGAAGACTTTACCGCCAAACAGGCTATTCAGAACCTCAAACGGTTAGACAAAGACATTCCCGTCATTCAATTGGTTACGCACCCCGACAGCCGTCTATTACTCCAAGGCTTAAAGTCCAATATGCAGGCGGTGGTACCTCTCGACGAAAAAGAGTTACTGTTAATCACCATCCGTCGAGAACTAGAACACCTAGAGAACCGACGCCGTATGCGACAAGCGGAGGCTCTGTTAAACGAAGCCGAAAAGCGTTGCCGGCTGCTCATGGAGCGCTCTACACTTGCCATCGCTTATTTCGATGCCTCTCAGTTGCTATTAGCCAACAACAGCTTTGCTCAAATTTTTGGCTACGAGGACCCCGAAAAGCTTAAAGGCAAGCCTATCGACTTTTTCGTAGTTCACGAAGACCGTGAAGAACTCTTTGAACAGGTCAAAACCTTTACGGAAGGACGCCTAAAAGAGCTTATTTTCCAACTGACTGCGCGGCGAGCGGACGAATCAAACTTTAACGCTCATATAGAACTTCAAGAGACCCGTTTAAATCACCAAAATTGCGTACAAGTGACAGTACGGGCTGAGTCACTACCAGAAACGAGCAAAAGCTTTGCTGAACACGACCCCATTACAGGGTTATTCAACACCGAATTTATTCTACGCAGACTCGATGAAACGCTACAGGCAGCCTTAGATGGCGGCCATGATTGCAATCTAATGTATATTCAGGTCGATAAGTTCCAAAAAGTACGATCAGAGTTTGGAACTGACGCTTGCAATCATCTTGCACGCGACATCGCCGATACGCTCAAACAAGAGCTAAACCCCGTTCATATCAAAGCTCGCTTGACCGATGACTCCTTCCTCATCATTTTTAGGGACCCCAGTGCCGATAAGGCCGTGGAGCTAGCAAGATCACTTTGCAAAAAGATAGCCGACATTGAGTGTATTTTTTCAAAAAGCCATCTACCTACAGCCTGCTCAATCGGCGTAGCTACCATTACCGATGCCTCACCTGGCACACACAAAATTATTGAACGCGCCCACACCGCTGCCGAAAATGTTAAGGGCGCTAATGGGGTTATGCTCTACGTCCCTGACAAAAGCCCAAGCGAAGCGCCAAGCAGCACTAAATTGGAGAATATGCGCCAGGCGGTCGTCAACCAACAGTTTAAGCTGCTTTTCCAACCTGTCGTGCCTTTGTCTTACTCTAGCTCAATGAGCCATTACGAGGCGCTCTTACGCCTGCTAGACGATGACGACAATGAGCTATCGCCCGCACTATTCTTTGATACGATCGAAAGCCCAGAATTAAGTATCATGATGGACCGCTGGGTAATCTTAGAAGTTATTAAGCGCTTGCGACATGAGCTAAACCAAAATGCCAAACATCGCATTTTTATTAGCTTAACGGACCGCACATGGCGTGACCCTGACCTTTTAAACTGGTTAGCCGCTTTGCTCAGAGAATACCGCATACCTGCCAATCATTTAGTATTTCAATTTAGCGAGAGTGATTGCTCAATCAACATTAGCCAAGCCAAAATTATTACTGCTGGCTTACGAAAACTCAATTGCTTGGTATGCATTAAACATCATGGCTCGTCGCCTAATGCAGAGCAAATTGTTAAACAGATCAATGCTGATTACATTAAGATCGACGGAGCGCTCGTACAAGACCTAACAAACGAAGACGATCCTGAATCTCCGTTTGACGCTATGATAGAAAAACTAAACAGTGCAGGCATGATTACCATTGCCCCGTTAGTCGAAAACCCAAAAGTAATGGGCCGACTATGGAAGTCTGGTGTGGGATTAATCCAAGGCTATTATTTACAGCCCCCCATGGATCAAATGAATTATGACTTTTTTGAGGAGTAACTAGCAGAGCGCTTAAAATACTCCCAAATTAAGGCAATAAAAAAACCGGCTAGAAAGCCGGTTTTTTAATAACCACAGCGTAACAATACCACTATAGAGCAGCATCCCGATCTCTAAAGCCAATCAAATACAAGATCCCATCAAGACCCAGCGTAGAAATAGCCTGCTTAGCACTCTGGCGCACTAACGGCTTCGCTCTAAAGGCGATACCTAAACCTGCAATGGAAAGCATAGGCAAATCGTTGGCACCGTCGCCCACAGCAATGGTTTGCTCAAGACTAATCCCTTCTTTAATCGCGAGCTCACGCAACAAAGCAGCTTTGCGCTCACCGTTTACGATTTCCCCCGTCACTTCACCGGTCACTACACCATCAACAATATCCAACTGGTTCGCATACACATAATCAAACCCAAGTTTGTCCTGCAAGTGTTCTGCAAAATACGTAAAGCCACCCGATAAAATTGCGGTTTTATAACCCAGCGTTTTTAAGTGCGATACCAACGACTCTGCTCCCTCAGTCATAGGTAAGCGCGCTGCTACAGACTCTAAAACGCTTGCATCCAAGCCCTTGAGCAATCCAACGCGGCGCCTGAAGCTTTCGTTAAAGTCAATTTCGCCACGCATAGCCGCTTCTGTTATTTCAGACACTTGCTCACCGACACCGGCTTCTTTTGCAAGCTCATCAATCACTTCGGCTTCAATTAAAGTGGAGTCCATATCAAACACAACAAGGCGACGGTTGCGGCGGTAAATATTATCTTCTTGAAAGGCTATATCCACATCAAGCTCGCTGGCGGCATGCAGAAACTCGCCCCGCAGCTGAGACATATCACCCGACGCCCCCCGTACCGAAAATTCGACACAAGCTTTATTGCGAGTAGAAGCATCATCGTCTAATGATAGACGACCGGACAAGCGTGTAATTTTATCTATATTGAGACCATGGCGTGCGGCTATATCTGTAACCACAGCAATATGATCAGCGGTAACTTTGCGGGCAAGCAAGGTAATAATATGGCGCGATTTTCCTTGAGCAAGTACCCACTCTTCGTAATCTGCTTCATCGATTGGCTGAAAGCGAACTTTCATATCCATTGCATGTGCTTTAAAGAGCAAGTCACGCAAAATTGGAGAGGATTCAGCCGACTTGGGTACTTCGATCAAAATACCTAGGGATAGAGTGTTATGAATAACAGCCTGTCCGATATCGAGTACGTTGACCTGAAAACCCGCTAGAATTTGCGTAATACTAGACGTAACACCCGGCTTATCTTCGCCGGAAATAGTAAGCAGAATAATCTCTTTCATGGACAACCGGTTTTAATTACTCATGTAGTTATAAATTAAAAAACGCGCCGGAGTATAACACCCAACGCGTTACAAATAATAACAAGCACTAACGGCTAACGCTTAGCTGGGCCATTACCCGCAGAAGAGCGGCTTTTTGGCTTTTTAGCCACACGCTTACGTGCTTTATTACTCTTACCTTTCGCTCCTTTAGCGACCGAAGTAACTTCGCGTTCAGCAGCCGACAAATTTGCACCGCTGGGTTTGCTCTTTGTGGCGCTTTTAGCACCACTTTTTGCTCCACCTTTGGCGCTGCTTTTCGGCTTTTTGCTACTATTTCTTGTAGTAGAACGCCCCGAATTCGACCGAGAAGAACGCTTTTCATCAGACGGCCCTATTTTACCTTCTGCAAGCAACTGCCTTTTACTAACAGGGGCCGCTTTAGACTTACGCGTATCAAGCACTTCGACCAACTCGAAGTCTATTTTGCGATCATCAAGGTTAACACCGGCAACTAGCACACGTAGGCGATCACCTAGCTTGAAAACTTTACGCGTGCGCTCACCCACCAAACGCTGTTTGGCCGCATCGAATTGGTAATAATCACTAGGTAAGCCTGTAATATGAATAAGTCCCTCAATAAAAACAGACTCCAGCTCCACAAACAAACCAAAACCGGTGACTGCCGATACCACACCATCAAACTCAGAGCCGACATGGTTTTGCATAAATTCGCACTTTAACCATGAGACAACATCACGTGTCGCATCATCAGCACGACGCTCAGTCATTGAGCAATGCTCACCTAATTGAATCACCTGCTCTGTATTATAACGGTAAGAAAAATCAGGATTTAAAACAAAATTACCAGAACGTTTAATGCTCCGCTTTTGAGCTCCCGAATGTATCAACGCACGAATAGCACGATGCACAAGCAAATCAGGATAACGGCGTATAGGCGATGTGAAATGCGTATAGGCCGAATAAGCCAAACCAAAGTGACCATTATTCTCTGGCGTATAAACCGCTTGAGCCATCGAACGCAGCATCATGGTTTGGATAATATGTCTATCTGGGCGGTCTTTGATCCATTCTGCTAACTGCTGGTAATCTGTCGGCTCAGGATCTTCACCACCGGACAGGTTCAGACCTAACTCCGCCAGATAGGCACGCAAGCTTTCTAAACGGGCAGGCTTTGGTCCATCATGAACGCGATACAAGGTCGGAATTTCAGCGGCACTCAAAAACCGAGCGGTAGCAACATTGGCACACAGCATACATTCTTCAATCAGCTTATGTGCATCATTTCGCACAACCGGTACTATCTTCTCAATTTTGCGCTGATCACTAAAAACTATACGGCTTTCAGTCGTATCAAAATCCATCGCTCCGCGGATTTCTCGCGTGCGTCGCAATGTATCGTACAAGCTATGTAACGTTTCCAAATGAGGAACTTGCTCGGCATATTCTTGACGCAGTTGATGGCCTTCTTCTGTATCAGCTTCGGTTAGTATCTTACCCACCTTGGTGTAAGTGAGGCGAGCTTTGGATTGGATAACCGCCTCGTAAAACTGATAGCCAGACATATTGCCCGCATCACTAATCGTCATCTCACAGACCATCGCCAAACGATCAACATTAGGGTTGAGCGAACACAACCCATTGGATAATAGTTCTGGCAACATAGGCACAACAAATTCAGGAAAGTAAACCGAGTTACCTCGCTTGTGAGCTTCCATATCTAGTTCTGTACCCGGCCTTACATACCAAGACACATCAGCAATAGCGACCCACAAACGCCATCCACCGCTGCGCTTACGCTCAGCGTATACCGCATCGTCAAAGTCGCGCGCATCTTCGCCATCAATGGTCACCAAAGGTAAATCGCGCAGGTCTATGCGGTTTGTTTTTGCGGACTCTTCAACCTCAGGTTTTAAGTCACCTATCTCTTGCTTGACCGTTTCTGGCCACTCTTCAGGTATGCCATAATTGTGTATAGCCACCGTTATTTCCATACCCGGTGCCATATGATCACCCAAGACTTCAACTACCTTACCTTGCGGCATATTACGTTTGCCAGGTTGTTGAGTGATTTCTAGTATCACTAACTGATCATTCTCATACTTCAAGCCACTGTCTGGATCAGCAATAACCATCACTTGCTGAGCGATTCGCTGATTTTCTGGCTGTAAATTACCAAAGCCATTTTCACCTTTAAACCGGCCTACCAGCTTGTGCGTGTTATGCTCAAGCACTTCGATGATTTTACCTTCACGGCGGCCTCGCTGGTCTTTTCCAACCTCTTGAACAACCACGCGATCACCATCAAACACTTGGCGCATTTGGCGAGGGCTAAGAAATAAGTCGTCGCCCCCTTTATCCGGCTGCACAAAGCCAAAGCCATCGCGATGCCCAATAACACGCCCTGGGATTAGATCCATTTTACGCAGCAAACAGAATTCATTCTTGCGGTTGGACATTAACTGACCGTCACGACACATCGCTTTTAAGCGCCGAGAGACACCTTCCACCGAATCTTCATCATGAATATTTAATTCTTGGCATACACGAGGGTGCGTAATTGGTTTACCCCATTGCAGCAGAAAATCTAATAAATACTCTCGACTTGGTACCGGGTTCTCGTAATTTTGTGCTTCTCGTTGTGCTGCTGGGTCTTTATCCATCCACTCTTTATTCATAGCTTTCTTATTCCGTATGACGCGCTTAATGATGACAGTATGGTTATAAACAAACAGGCCAGCAAGATGCCGGCCTGTTTATTCACTTTAAGGAAGCTCATCAATCGCTTCGTTTTCTTCTTTAGGGGGTGGCATTAAATCTTCTTTGCAGATGCCCAGCATAATTAATAAATTGGCAGCTACATAGATCGATGAGTACGTACCCACGGTAATACCCACTAGCAAAGAAACCGCAAAACCACGAATCATTTCACCACCAAATACTGCCAAAGCGATCAACACCAGCAACGTAGTGAACGAGGTCATCAACGTCCGGTCGAGTGTTTGAGTTAGTGAAATGTTGATAATTTCCGTTGGTGAACCTTTACGCACCTTGCGAAAGTTCTCACGAATACGGTCATAAACCACGATCGTATCGTTAAGGGAATAACCAATTACCGCTAAGACACCCGCCAATACCGTTAAATCGAAGTCTAATCGGAACAGTGCAAAAAAGCCCAACACAATAATCACATCATGCGTCAAGGCAAGCACAGCACCCAATGAGAACTTCATCTGGAAGCGGAAAGCCACATATACCATGATCATAAACAAGGCGAGCAACAAGCCAAGTCCACCTTGTTCACGTAACTCTTCACCGACTTGTGAGCCAACAAATTCATTACGACGAAGTTCGATCGTTTGCGTTTCCCCTTCTTGCAGGGCTTGCAGTACTTTGTCGCCTAACTGAGGGTCATGATCAGCACCCAAGCGAATCAACACGTCATTAAGCGCGCCAAACGTTTGAACAACGGCATCATCAAAACCCGCAGCACTTAACTGATCATGGATCTTTGACAGATCAGCCTCGGTTTCATATCCAACTTCTACCAGACTACCACCGGTAAAATCCAAACCGAATTTCAAGCCATTAACCGCTAAAGACCCGATTGCGACAATCAACATCGCAGCCGATAAGAAAATGGCTAACTTTCGTAGCCCCATGAAGTTGTACACTTTTGCGTTCTCAGACATCTTCATGCACCTTAAATTGAAAGTTTCTTAATCTGACGACCACCATACACTAGGTTAACCAGTGCACGTGTCACCACAATTGCCGTAAACATCGATGTGATAATGCCCACCGATAAGGTAATAGCAAAGCCTTTAACAGGCCCAGTACCCATTGCAAACAAGATAACGGCCGCCAAAAGCGTAGTGATGTTCGCATCAAAAATCGTGGTAAAGGCTCGTTCAAAACCAGCATTGATTGCCGATTGCGGCGGAATACCGTTTTTAAGCTCTTCTTTTATCCGCGCAAATATCAGCACGTTAGCATCAACAGCCATACCGACAGTTAATACAATGCCTGCGATACCCGGCAAAGTGAGCGTTGCCGATAAAATCGACATAACAGCAACCAACAACAACAAGTTTGTACACAGTGCGATGTTCGCCAAAAAGCCAAACATTCGATACACCGCTAACATGAAGACCAACACGAGTGCGAAGCCTATCTCAACCGAGATAACACCTTGCTTGATATTCTCTGCACCCAAGCTAGGACCGACCGTCCGCTCTTCTACGAAATAAATAGGGGCAGCTAAAGCACCGGCACGTAAAAGTAGTGCTAATTCCGACGATTCGCCCGCGCCATCCAAGCCCGTAATACGGAATTGGTTACCCAGTACAGACTGAATAGTCGCTAGCGAAATAATTTTCTTTTCAACGTAAGGAATACGTTTTTCGACTTGTTGACCATCCACCGTCTCATTAATGATGCGCGCTTTGTTTTCTACAAAGATAACCGCCATGCGTCGTTGCACGGCATCGCGCGTGGTACGGTTCATTAATTGCCCACCTTTACTGTCTAGGGTAATAGACACTTGAGGCTGACCATTCTCATCAAAGCTGGCTTGCGCGTTTGCCACACTTGCGCCACTGATAATGATATCTTTCTCTAGCGTTGCACGACGTCCCGGCTCGCTGCGGAACTCATACGTATCGGTAAGCGCACGGTTAGTATTTGGCGTTGCCTCCAAGCGGAACTCCAAGTTTGCCGTTTTACCGATAATACGCTTCGCTGCAGCGGCATCTTGAACACCGGGCAACTGGACAACAATGCGGTTACGACCTTGGCGCTGCACTAGCGGCTCAGCCACACCTAATTCGTTAACACGGTTACGCAAAATAGTTAAGTTTTGCTTAATGGCGTAATCTTCGATGTCTTTAACCGTCTGCTCAGTCAACGTAACGTTAACAAAGTAAGCGCCATCGGCTTCTTCTGTTGTTGTCAGAAACTCAACATAATCGCGGCGCAATAAATTTTGAGCCTCATCACGTGATTCAGCATCTGCAAACTTAATCGACAAGCTCCCATCAGCCTTATGTTCAACTGAACGGTAGCGTAGCTTTTCAGATCGCAATTTTGTTTTTATTTCAGAAACATAGACATCAAGACGTTGTGAAACCGCTTGAACCATATCCACTTCTAATAAAAAGTGAACACCACCACGTAAGTCCAAGCCTAGTTTCATCGGGCCAGCACCAATGCTGGTTAACCACTCAGGCGTTGTAGCCGCTAAATTAAGCGCGACCACATAATTCTCGCCGACCACACTCGCCGTGATTGCTTTCGCTTTAAGCTGGTCTTCGCTGTTAGCAACGCGAATCAGTGCACTGCCTTCGGCTACTTCTGCAGATTTAAAGTTTACATTCTCACGTTTCAATGCAGCAGTCACACGGTCTAACGTTGACTGATCTACTTGATAAACATCGCGTGTGCCTGAAACCTGCACGGCATAGTCTTCAGGGAAGAAGTTTGGAGAGGCGTACAATGCGCCAAACAAAACAACCAAAATGATGAGACAATTTTTCCAGAGGGGATAACGGTTGAGCATTGTGCCCGGTCCTTTAAACAAACAAAGCGCCACATTAAGTGGCGCTTAAAAAGAAAACAGCTTAGATACTTTTGATAGTACCCTTCGGAAGAGCTGCCGCTACATGAGCTTTTTGGAACGTTAGCTCAGTACCTTCACTCACTTCCAACACTACGTAGTCGTCATTTGTTTTGACTACTTTGCCTAGAATGCCGCCTGCTGTTAAGACTTCGTCACCTTTAGAGATGCCAGCAATCAATGCTTTATGCTCTTTGGCACGCTTTGCTTGCGGACGCCACATAAAGAAGTAGAAGATCAGACCAAAGCCCAGCAAAAAGATAATGTTAAATAGACCTGAGTCCATTGGCGCTGCAGCAGCGCCTTCAGCGTACGCTGGGGAAATTAAGAAGCTCATCATTACTCCAAAGATGTGTTTATTCATTTTAGTTTTCTGCTAACGGCGGCACTTCCATACCCCGTTTGCGGTAGAACTCGGTTACAAAGGCGTCCAATTTACCTTGTTCAATTGCCTCACGCAAACCTGTCATCACCCGCTGGTAAAAGCGTAAGTTATGAATAGTATTTAGCTGAGACCCCAGAATTTCATGGCACTTATCAAGATGGTGAAGATAAGCCCGACTGAAGTTCTGACAGGTATAACAATCGCAGGTTTCATCCAATGGACGTGTATCTGTTTTATTGGAGGCATTTCTGAGTTTTACAACCCCTGTATCCGTAAACAGGTGACCATTTCGGGCGTTACGTGTTGGCATAACACAATCGAACATATCAACACCACGGCGCACGCCTTCTACTAAATCTTCGGGTTTACCCACACCCATCAAATAGCGCGGTTTATCCTCAGGCATCTTATACGCCAAATGATCCAATACTTTGATCATTTCGCCTTTAGGCTCACCTACCGACAAACCGCCAATGGCATAACCATCAAAGCCAATATCCGTTAAGCCCGCCAACGATTCATCTCGTAAGTGTTCGTACATACCGCCTTGGATAATACCAAACAACGCTGATGGGCTATCGCCATGTGCCTCTTTTGACCGTTTCGCCCAACGTAATGATAAGCGCATTGACGCGGCCGCTTCAGTTTCGGTCGCAGGGTAAGGCGTACACTCATCAAAAATCATAACGATATCTGAACCCAGCTCGCGCTGAACCTGCATCGAACGTTCAGGATCGATAAACACCTTGGAGCCATTAACTGGAGACTGAAACGCGACGCCCGCTTCGGTGATCTTGCGCATTTTACCTAGACTAAAAACTTGGAAGCCGCCGGAATCCGTTAAAATAGGTCCTTTCCATTGCATAAAATCATGCAAATCACCATGTTGCTGAATGATTTCAGTGCCAGGGCGCAGCATCAAATGAAAGGTATTACCTAAAATAATATGCGCACCTGTCGCCTCAATATCACGAGGCAACATGCCTTTAACCGTGCCATAAGTCCCCACCGGCATAAAAGCTGGAGTCTCCACAACACCACGTGGGAAGGTTAAACGCCCACGACGCGCTTTACCGTCTGTCGCTGTCGTTTCAAAATTCATAAAGCAGGTACGGCTCACGATGCCTCCAACTGTTTTGTATTATGTGTAATAAACATCGCATCACCGTAACTAAAAAAACGGTACTGCTCGTCAACGGCGGTTTTATAAGCCGCCATCGTATAATCATAGCCAGCAAAAGCGCTCACCAACATGAGCAATGTTGACTCGGATAAGTGAAAGTTAGTGATTAAACAATCAACACTTTTAAACCTATAACCTGGGAAAATAAAAATAGACGTATCGCCATAAAAAGGGGCGATTTCTCCCGACTGGCTAGCACTCTCTAGCGCTCTGACACTGGTCGTTCCTACGGCAATCACTCGACCACCACGTTCACGTGTTGCCTTCACCGCATCCACAACAGACTGATCAACCTCGATATACTCAGCATGCATTACATGCTCTTCGATTGTATCTACTTTAACCGGCTGAAAAGTCCCCGCCCCCACATGCAAGGTCACAAACGCTTTTTGAACTTCTTTGGCGTCCAAGGACGCGAGCAACTTATCATCAAAATGCAACCCAGCAGTAGGCGCCGCGACAGCACCAGGCTCAGTACCATAGACTGTTTGATAACGTTCGCGATCATCCAACTGATCTTCTCGTTTCATGTAAGGAGGTAACGGAATATGGCCATGCTGTTCTAACAGGTTAAGAACCGTATCGTCGTCTTCAAAACGAAGTTCAAACAGGTTCTCGTGCCGACCGACCATAGTCGCTTTAATGCCGCCTTCTAAAAACAGCTCAGCGCCCTCTTTGGGTGACCGACTCGAACGCACATGAGCCAACACACGATGCTCATCTAAAACACGCTCTACTAACACCTCGATTTTACCACCGCTGGCTTTTTCACCAAATAAGCGAGCAGGAATAACGCGCGTATTATTAAAAACGACTAAATCATTAGGATTAATAAGATCAAGCACATCGGTAAATACTCGATGCGTTAGCTCACCTGTATTCCCTTCTAGGCATAGAAGACGACTAGCGCTTCGTTCTGGTAGGGGATAACTTGCGATAAGCGACTCAGGTAATTCGAATTGAAAATCTTTAACGTGCATATTTTCTATCAGGCAGGCGGTTACAAGGCAGGCAATTGTACCCAACCCATTAAAAATTATCACTCAATATCGACAAAAGGCATTGACGCGCCCAAGAAGATCCCTATAATACGCCCTCACGAAATGCCAGTGTGGTGAAATTGGTAGACACAGGGGATTCAAAATCCCCCGCCCTTAAAAGCGTGCCGGTTCGAGTCCGGCCACTGGTACCATGCATTTCGATTAGTTATTAGGCACTCGCCAATAACCCACCTGCTACATACTTTCCTAGCACAATCGTATATTAAGCCATTCTCAACACTTCACACAGATATAATACAGTCTAAATACCTGTCTGCGCTCCTTCAGCGACTTGCTAGCAGATAATGAGACTGCTCTACGGAATATTCTCCGCAATGGAAGGAGAAAGCCGCACCCCATCCAAACTTATCCTGCTACTTAACCCAAAAAAACACCTAATACTTTACAGAAGCAATGAACCAGTAGTATCTTTTATATTAGATTTTGCTAAATTAGATAGCATTAATTAATACAGGTACACTTAATGAAAGCCAATAAACTCACCGCTCTATTATTCGGATCAATCTTAGCAGCCCCGTTAGCATCACAAGCCAATGATAATCAGATTGATAAAGCACTCATCATAGTGAACAGCGGTTCATTACAAACTCAAGGAATGGCCATGGTCTTAGGTAATGCCATGCAAGACAAAGGAACGCACGTTGACGTTTTACTGTGCGACAAAGCTGGCGACCTTGCGCTTAACGCAACCAATAATAAGCAATTAAAGCCAAAAAATGTAACACCCGAACAAATGATGATGAAGCTACAAAAAGGCGGTGCTAGCGTTAACGTCTGCGCATTATATTTACCCAACAGCTCACACAGTAAAGACGCTCTCCGTGAAGGAGTTGGTGTGGCAGCACCACCAGAAATAGCCCAACAAATGACAGCTAAAAACACACGCGTATTTAGTTTTTAGAAAAGGAATATTTCATGAAAACCTACCTGATCGCTCTACTGTTGAGCATAACTTTACCTCTAAATACGGCCCATGCAGCCGCTATCGAAGGTATAACACCTAAAGCCACTTATGATCTTGTTCAAATGCAGCGAGCCGACGTCTTATTCATTGATGTACGCGACCCAATTGAAATAATGTTTATCGGATTCACCGATGAGGTTGATGTGAACATTCCGTATTTATTGGTCGATCGCAATCACTGGGACTCTGAACGCAAACGCTTTCGTCTCTATCAAAATCCCAAGTTTGCTGCACAAGTCGAGCAAGCTCTTTTTGAAAAGGGCCTAAATAAAAATGCAACGATTATCACCATGTGTCGCTCCGGAAACGAGCGAGGCTTACCAAGCGCTCAACTTCTGCGTCAACACGGTTTTCCGAATGCAACCTATATGATTAACGGCTTCCAAGGAAGCCGTCTAAAAAATGGAGACAAGGCCGGTTTTCGCATTCAAAATGGGTGGCAAAACGCCGAACTTCCTTGGAACCCGAAACCCAACCCCAATAAAATATTCCGTATAGATAGCACATTAAACTGATGATAAATCAGCAACAAGACGATATAAAAACTAATCAGGGGAGTCAGTTACCGATGAAACCGGCCAAATCAAGAAAGGCATAACCAAGAATCACATTGAGGGTTATGGATACGATTAACGCAGTTTTTATCACATTAGGGTTGCTAGACATAATTGTAACCCTTTTGCGCGTGGTTACATTTCTCTTTTTCATTTCGTCCTTGTACCAATCTCTATCTTGATATCCCATGACTAATTCCGTTTAACTAGAGTGTTTAAAGACAATTACTTTAGTACAAAATTAATTTTCTGCAACATCACCAATGAATGCTGAACACATTAACACCGGCTCAATATTGCAATAATAGACAACGCCAAAATCAGCGAAACGCTTTTCCAAAACAGCACCGGATTACGATCCATCAACGGCGGTTTTGTTTTGCTGATAAAGGCCTGATTAGGATGGCGTAAGTCATAGATAAATTCTGACAATACGTCATAGCGTTTTTCAGGAAACGGATGCACTGCTTTTTTGATGACGCCGTCAATCCATGCGGGTATTTCACGCTCTTCATCTAATAACGTCTCATAAACTAATTTCCTCTGCGCCGCTCTAGTTTTACAACGAGCGACTTGTGCTCCATAGGGCAACCGCCCTGTAAGCATCTGATAAGCAATCACACCCAGAGAAAAAATATCTGACTGCACCGTGCCATTTTCACCTAAAAAGTATTCAGGCGCTGCATATTGCGCAGTACCCAACAAGTTATGATGCTCAACTGGCGTGGACATTTCCATAATGCCTGCTACGCGAGTAGAACCAAAATCGATAATTTTCACCGTTCCTGTTGTATCAATCATGATGTTTTCTGGACGCAGGTCTTGATGCAGCATTTCAGCACGGTGAAAGGCTCGAAGCCCTTTAGCGATCTGTTCAACAATCCCTCTAACTAGCTCAATATCCGGCTTAGGGTTGTCAATCATCCACTGAGTTAACGTTTGACCTTCGATAAACTCGTTGGCTGTATAGGTAAAGTGACGCTTACGCGTATGCGATACTGCTTTAAGGACATGTGCATTATTAACGCGCTTGGCTATCCACTCTTCCATCAAAAAACGTTCTAGATATGCAGGATCATCTCTTAGATCAACGGAAGGGGTTTTTAAGACTACCTGCTGCTGCGTTTGAGTATCGACCGCCAACAAAACATGACTACGGCTACTTGCATAAAGCTCTCGGATAATGAGATAGCCATCAAACTCCATACGCGCCTCTAACACTGGCGGGAATGGCAACTCAGTCAATTCATGATAGAGCGATTTAACGTCTTGCTCAGGTAGTGAGTCAACTCTAACCACCTGCACCGTTACATTATCATCACTGCCCTGCTCAAGTGCTTCCTCAAGAATCAGCTTAGCCGCTTTATCTAAATCATTATGACTACCTTCAATCGCCTGGCGAACAAACTTATCCGCTACAAACTCATAGACTCCATCAGTCGCCAGAACAAAAACATCCCCCTCAATTAATGGATACGCGCTGTAGTCAACCTCTAGGTGCGAATCCATACCCATAGCACGGCTCAAATAGCTGGTATCTTGCGACACCCAAAACCGATGATCGTCGGTCAGCTGCTCCCAATCATCACCACGAAGCCGATAAACACGCGCATCCCCCACATGAAATACATGAGCCGTGGTGGACTTTACAATCAAAGCACTTAAGGTACAGACATAGCCTCGGTCTTTATCATACCGATACTGACTCTGCCGAGTTTGGGAATACAGCCATGAGTTCGTAGCACCCAATACAGTTTGAGCAGATTTTTTTACCGACCATGCCTCAGAAGTACAGTAATAATCCGCCAAAAAGCCAGTAACAGAAGACTCACTAGCCTCCTGACTTACATCGCTACTACTGATTCCATCAGCCAACACCACAGCCACACCTTTCGCACTCAATTGCGGCTCTTTAGGCACTAACACTCCGTGAAAGTCCTGATTAACTGCTTTAAGCCCTTTATCAGAGCACTGGCCTATTGATACTCGCAACTGACTCATATGGCGCCTTTTTAACGACGAAAAAGCCTCGGCTGTTTCCAGCCAAGGCTTATTTTTATTTATCGCTGCCACAAACATACTGGCTTTAGTTTTGTACCCACAGCGACAAATCAATTTATCTTGGTGATGGCACTCACTTACATTGCTTTACGTTTAGCACCCGTACGAACATGAGTGCTATACAAGGTCAAGCCTGTAAAAGCCAAACCACCTACAAGGTTACCCAGCGCTGTTGGAATCTCATTCCAAATAAAATAGTCAGCAATCGAGAAATCACCGCCCATGATGATACCTGATGGGAAAAGGAACATATTCACAACCGAGTGTTCAAAACCCATAAAGAAGAAGAGCATGATAGGCATCCACATCGCGATTACCTTACCACTTACCGAGGTTGAAACCATCGCGCCTACAACCCCCATGGATACCATCCAGTTACACAGCATGCCGCGCAAAAAGATAGTAAACCAGCCCGCAGCACCGTGCTCAGCATAACCAACTGTACGCGCATGCCCTATTTCAGCAATCTTTTGACCCACAGCTCCTGGTTCAATCGAAAAGCCATACGTAAACACAAATGCCATCATAAAGGCGACCGTTAACGCTCCAGCAAAGTTACCGAGGAACACCAAGCCCCAGTTGCGCAAAATACCATTGACGGTCACACCAGGTCGCTTATCAAGCAGTGCTAATGGGCACAATACAAACACCCCCGTCAGTAAATCAAATCCCATCAAATACAGCATACAAAAGCCAACAGGAAACAGTATTGCGCCAATTAAAAACACTCCCGTTTGCACGGCAATAGTTACCGCAAATACAGCGGCCAGCGCCAATATAGCTCCCGCCATAAAGGCGCGAATAAGCGTATCTCGTGTCGACATAAAGATTTTGGATTCACCCGCATCCACCATCTTTGTCACAAACTCCGTAGGGACTAAATAGGACATAGTTAATCTCTCTCTAAGTAATGCCTGTATTGGCAATTAGCTAATAACAGGAAGGGCGTAAATCATCTTTACCAATCTCTTCCTCACAAGCTGTTTGAGCAATAACTATTCCAAACAAGGCCGAAACCAACAGAAAAACACAAAAAGCCACACCTAACCTTTACATAATCACCCTATTTTTAAGGCAATCAGAGAATGAGAGATTAAAAAATAATGCTAGCAAAATACATACACCAAGTTGGTATTTACAACAAAACGCTAAATTCTAACGTGCTATTCACGCCTCATAAGCGCGCCAACCGCAAAATTTAACGAAGAAAGTGCACAAAAAACGTACACTTTACTCAGCCGACCACACTACCCGCGAATAAAGCACCAAAACCCGACTTCAAGACAAAGCAGGCCTCAAACACAAGCAAGCCGTCATGCTCATACCGCTATGATTACCAACTCTTGTAAGGCAGGAATTTACCACTCATGGTCAACACCACACGGTCTCCTTTAGGGTCCTCAACTTTATCGACCTCCATGGTGAAGTCGATTGCACTCATAATTCCATCACCAAACTTTTCTTGGATGACCTCCTTCAACGTCCCGCCATACACCCCCATGATTTCGTAAAGCCGATAAACCAGCGGGTCAGTAGGGACCACTTGATCCCACACTTTGGTCGGGAAAGCCGTTAATGCTTCTGCAACCTCGCAAGACAACTCTAGATACTCAGCTATAGCAGCCGCCTTTTCCGCAGAGGCACTATTCATCCCAAGACACGCCGATGTAAGCCACACAGGCGAACAACCAATTTCGTTGGCGATGCCCTCCCATGTCAGACCCTTTTCTGCCTTTTTAGCCATTATTGCTTCAGTCATTGCTAACTTATCCATGTTACCTCCGGTAGGTTCTAGATGATTGCTAATTAGGCCGTAGATGATTAGCTGCGATAAAGCCGCCTATGGCCGCAACAACAAGCACTGCAAATTAGATACCGAAATACCAGAACAGAAACGAACTCGGAAAAAAGCTGAAATATAGAAAGGATGTATTGCTATAGAAGAAACAGGAAGAATAAGAAAGGATGGTGGGGCGTATAGGATTTGAACCTATGACCAATTGGTTAAAAGCCAACTGCTCTACCACTGAGCTAACGCCCCATCCTATAGGTTTACTGCTGAATCAAAAGTGGTGGGGCGTATAGGATTTGAACCTATGACCAATTGGTTAAAAGCCAACTGCTCTACCACTGAGCTAACGCCCCACTTTTTGAAACCCTGAAGTGGCTCCTCGAGCTGGACTCGAACCAGCGACCAATAGATTAACAGTCTACTGCTCTACCAACTGAGCTATCGAGGAACTTCAGTATCCTTTAATGGCGGAGGGGCAGGGATTCGAACCCTGGGAGCCTCTCGACTCGCCGGTTTTCAAGACCGGTGCTTTCGGCCACTCAGCCACCCCTCCGAAGGATGGGCGCAGATTCTATAGAGTTCAGAGAAAGTGTCAATACACTTCTTTAAAAAAGTTACAAAAAAACCTAAAAAAAGCGTTTTTATTCATTAGCCTAGCTAAAAAAGACAATTTACACCTGAAATTGATCAGGATTTGTACACATAGCTAACCATCGCTCTATACCTGCACTGCGGTACTTTTGTTTATGTATCACTAAATAAAACTGACGGTGTAGGTTTCTATGCGCCACATTCAGCTCAACCAAGCTCCCGTTAGCGAAAGATTCTTCTAAAGCAATACGTGATAAACACGATATACCCAAACCCGCTTTTACAGATCGTTTAATCGCTTCCGTGTGTTGAAGCTCCAGCAAAATGGTAAAGCGCGGCAGGAATCCTCGCATAGCCCAATCAAATGCTTGCCGTGTACCTGATCCCTGCTCTCGTAGAATCCAGCTAGCTTCTTGTAAATCTTGATCGGATATCACTGATTTCATCGCCAAAGGGTGAGAAGGCGAACAAAAAACCACCAGCTCATCTTCAAGCCAAGGGATAAACTCTAAGTTAGAATTATTAGCTTCACCTTCTATCAGTCCTATATCCAGCTCGTAGTTAGTCAATTTTTCTATAATCGCTGAGGTATTGGCCACCTCCAGCGTTACACGCTGACTGGGGTGCTCCGCCATGTAGGCAGCCATTAACTCAACTGCCAAGTAATTGCCAATGGTTAGTGTTGCCCCTAATTTGAGCTGCCCTGGCGTTTGATGCTGCATTAACTCGCTCTCTAAGCCACGCGCTTGATCTAACAAGGCTTCCGCCCGGGGTCTCATCAGCCTGCCCAACTCATTTATTTGCAACCGCTTACCTACCCGATCAAAAAGCTGTATATCAAATTGATCTTCCAAATCTTTCAAAGCACTGCTCGCCGCCGATTGCGACATGGATAAACTATTAGCCGCTTTAGTGATGTTATCGTGGTGCGCTATCGCTAAAAAAACTTCCAACTGACGAAGCGAATACTTCATTATCGATTTTTCCTATTAGGCTTATAAAATAATCCCGCTTTACCGATAATTTAAGTCTTTTATACTGGGATCACAAAGGCACAAAACCTATAACAGATTGAGTTTTTATAACGACTAGCGCTATCACTGACATAAAGCACTAGCTACAGCGAGGTAGATACCATGTCTACAATTGGTCAAGAACAAGTGCTCAGTGTGCACCACTGGAATGACACCTTGTTTAGCTTTAAAACCACCCGAGATGCAGGTTTCCGTTTTAAGAACGGACATTTCACCATGATTGGTTTAGAGCATGAGGGACGCCCGTTAATGCGCGCCTACAGCATTGCCAGTGCAAATCACGAAGAAGAGTTAGAATTTTTTAGCATCAAGGTGCCTGACGGCCCACTGACGTCTAAGCTTCAGCAGATTCAAGCAGGTGATCAAATACTGATTAGTCGCAAGCCAACTGGTACGCTGATTAATGACAACCTACTGCCTGGCAAAAACCTATACCTGATTAGTACAGGTACCGGCTTAGCGCCGTTTATGAGCATTATTAAAGATCCTGAAATCTATGATGCTTACGATAAGGTCATCCTAACCCATGGGGTACGCTACACGTCCGAGCTAGCCTACGCCGATACAATCCTGAACGAATTGCCTAATCATGAGTACTTAGGAGACATGGTACGAGAAAAACTGCTCTACTATCCAACCGTCACACGCGAGCAATTCCGTAATAATGGGCGTTTAACCGACCTAATGATAACCGGCAAGCTAACTAACGATTTAGGCTTACCAAATCTCAATGTCGAAACCGACCGCTTCATGCTATGTGGCAGCCCGAGTATGTTAAAAGATACCTGTAAAATTCTAAACAACATGGGCTTCAGTGAGGCACGCCATGGCGATTTAGGTCATTACGTGATTGAGCGGGCATTTGTCGAAAAGTAAAAACAAAGCACAGGCGAGCAGTTACGCATAACGCTCGCTTGCGCTTGCAGATACAATCCAGCTTAATGCGCGGGGCCCACCAAGGTTGTTAACACCGTTGTAACAGCCAATATCGACATGCCAAGCAGCTTTTCGAACAACAAAGAAGTAGCTAAGCGTTGCGCGTTATTATGAGCCAAAATCGCGGGGACTAGAAACAGTTTGTGTACACCAGCTAATACAAGAATTAAACCAACCAACGCTATTTTTAGTAATAGCCAGAAACCATACTCGCTGCTCAGCAAGCCGACCCAACCCGTTAATTGATAACTTAAAACACCCCCGCAAACGACTAGCCCAACAACAACCGCAACCGCAACCTTCCCAAAGACATGCATCACATGAGAAGACTCTTGAGGCGCCAAACGACGCGCCGCTATCCACAGTGGATATAGTGACCCCATCCACCAAAATGTGAGCAAAATATGAGCGGTTAACAACACGCTTGATAGCAACGTCATTTGCGCTATATGGCCCGTCTTTGTAAAAGAGATGGCAATCAGAACACAACCCAAGATTGCTACATAGAACATAAAACTAGCGCCTGAATATACGCTTTTCCTACTAGCAATCATTGAAAGGATTAGCACGCCAAACCCTATCAAACGGTACAGGGTAGCCTCCCCCACGGACGACCCCCACAGCACACTCACCATTAAGGGGTCAAACATGCCACTAAACCCAGTTTCAGCTAAAGCCCCTACCCTTACCAGAAAGTGAAGCCCCGTTGCTACAAACCCCATTACACAAGCGGCTATGCTATAGCGCAACAACAAAGGGAAAAGAGCCGGAAACCTTTTAAACAAGCAAAAACTGGCTAGTCCTCCTACCGCCCCTGAAATACACAAATAAACAAGCCAGCGGGTCATTAACACGACCCATTCCCAGTCCATAAAAGCCATAAACAGCCCCCGGCAGCTCGGTAAAAATTAGTGCTGCATAAAACCAAAGCTACCCGTCATTTTATGTCCATCGCCGCCCACGATCATCCATTTCACTTGATACTGATCAGACCCCAGTGCCGGTAAAGAAATACTAAAGTTTGCTTTGGATTCACTGCCAATGGCAAATTCTGTCTCAACAGGCTCGTTTTTAGAATTAATGACGCTAAACTTTACCAACCGAACAGGATCACCAAAATTAAGCTCTATATGATCGACGGGCTCCATCAACATAGCACCGTCTTTTGGCACCGTATGCATCATATCGCTATGCGCTAACACGGATGCAGATGAAGTAAGTAAGCCTACAACCATTAATCTTTTTAATATTTTCATCGTAAAATCCAACTGTAAGAAAGAGAGCAAGTTAATGTGTTTAGGGAGAAATAAACACACCTTCATTTTATACTTTAGCCCTAACGAGCCGGTGACTCGAATATTACAATCTTGTTATTTAGTTAAGGTTCGCTTTGCGGCGTTATAAATGACAAGGTAAACGTAGAACGATTATTGGCCGACTCTATCTTCATGCTACCCGCATGTGAAACGACAATCGCTTGAGTTATAGCCAGCCCTAACCCAACGCCATTCATATCATTTTTTGTTCTATTTTTATCGGCTCGATAAAAACGATCAAACAGATGCGGTACATCTTTCTCAGGAATAGTATCGCCCGCATTACTGATAGAAAGGTCGATTACACCTAACTTAGGTTGAATCACCACCTGTATCTCACTGCTATCGTAACTATGGCGAATTGCATTGGATAACACATTACTAATGGCACGCCTAACCATCAGGTGATCTCCTTGGATATACCCATTACCTGTAACGTGGATACTCACCTGCTTTTCGGAGGCTAGCAGCTCATAAAACTCAACAATATTATCGACCTCGGCTCTCAAGTTAATAGGCTCATACGTTGGTAAAACCAATCCATGATCGGCTTTTGCAAGAAACAGCATATCGGAAATCATGCGCGATAAACGCTCATACTCCTCCGCATTGGAAATGAGCACGTCCCGGTAACTATCAATATTTCGCGGGCGCGACAGTGCAACATGGGTTTGTGTCATTAAATTGCTCAACGGCGTTCGAAGCTCATGGGCAATATCAGACGAGAACTGCGATAAGCGAGTAACGTTATCTTCCAACCGAGACAACATGTCATTGAGAGCCTGTGCGAGCCCTGCTATTTCAACAGGCACACTATCAACGGACATGCGCTGTTCCAAATGAGCCGCCGTAACATTAAGCGCCTGATCTCTCATAAGAAACAGAGGCCTAAGCCCTCGCTTAGCCGCTAACCAGCCTAGTAAACCACTAACAAGCGTTGCTAAAGCGGAATAGAGCAAGAGCTGTTGTTTAAAACGTGACATGAAGCGCGTGTGATGATCAATATTCAGCGCCGTTAATATAATGAGTGTGCCAAGGTGACTGTACGCTGGCGTAACATCTTGCACAAAACCACGATATGAGTGCTTGTCATCATGCCACATGAACGAATCAACGACTGAGTCGTTTAATGCACGTGTTAACTGCTCAATCGGGATCACAGCCGTATCCGTTTTAAACAGCACAGCTCCCTCTTTAGTCATCACCAATGCTGATATATCAGTGTGATTAGCAAACATAAACGACAAGTCGCTAGCGAGCCGTGCCAAAGACTGATCATCAGAGATGCCCGAGACACGCTCAAAAGTTTGGGCTATTTTAGACGACAATATATCCCTATCCTGAGCAACAAAATGCTGCTCAACTGATGCCGTAATAACCCAGTTCAGCACTAACAGCACGCTAGCTGATAACAGCGCAAAATAACTCGTCAAGCGCCAACTAAGTGATAACTTACGCTGCACTCTATACCGCCACTTCTAAAACATACCCCATTCCACGCAGGGTGTGGATAAGCTTCACGTCGAACGGATCATCTACCTTAGCTCGCAATCGTCTAATAGCAACCTCAATCACATTGGTATCGCTATCAAAATTCATATCCCACACATGAGATGCAATCAACGAACGCGGCAATACTTCGCCCTGTCGTCGTATCAACAGTTCCATCAAGGCAAACTCTTTCGCGGTTAAATCAATACGTTGGCCATCACGTGTTACACGACGGCGGATAAGATCTAATTCCAAGTCGGCTATCGATAACGATGTCGACTCTGCACTTATGCGATTACGCCGTAACAACATGCGTACCCGCGCCAATAATTCAGCAAATGCAAACGGCTTAACTAGATAGTCATCAGCACCCAGCTCGATGCCTTTAACTTTGTCTTCAACTTGGTCGCGAGCCGTTAAAAACAACACCGGCATGTCATGACCACTCACACGCAATGTTTCTAACAACCGCCACCCATCAACTCCCGGCAGCATGATATCCAGTATAATTAAATCGTAAGCACCTTCTTGCGTCAGCGCCAAATGCAGCCCATCACCACCGGTACGTGCCAAGTCAACATTAAAGCCCGACTCGGTCAAACCCTGCTTTAAAAAGTTGCCCGTTTTTACTTCGTCTTCAACAATTAGTAATTTCATAAATTAGCCATAAATGCGCACCGTATTAGCCAGTATTGGACGACTACTCACTCACACGTAGCGTGCCCTTATACATTTTCATTTGGCAATGAAATTCATATTCTCCAGTAGGCATAGCCGGTAAATGAACACGAGTATGCTGGTTCAACACCAAGGATTCACTAATATTAAATTCCGGAATGAGTAACTGCTCCGCACAAGGCGCCGGATCTTTTCGGTTAAATACCAAACTCACCGCTTGATTAGGGGGTACCGTGATGTATGACGGAGAATACACGCCGTTCTCTACGATGATGATTAAATCTTTATTGGCTTTTACTTCATTCGGTTTGTAGAGCCAAAACCACCACACAATGAGCCCAATAAAAACAACACCGACAAGATTTATAATCCACATAGTCATTACCTCTAGTGCTCTTTTACCTTAAAAAAGCGCAACCGGTTAGCGTTGGTTACTACGGTCAATGATGAAAATGCCATCGCAGCGCCGGCCACAACAGGACTGAGCAGAATACCAAATACAGGGTAAAGTAAGCCTGCCGCGATCGGCACTCCGGCGACGTTATAAATAAAAGCTCCAAACAAGTTCTGTTTGATATTACGAATGGTCGCTTTACTAACGGCTACCGCATCCGCTAATCCATGCAACGACCCTCGCATAAGAGTAATGTCCGCACTTTCTATCGCCACATCAGTCCCCGTACCGATAGCAAAGCCAACATTAGCTTGGGCAAGTGCAGGCGCATCGTTGATGCCATCTCCTGTCATACCTACGATTTCGTTTTCGTCTTGGAGGGCTTTTACCTTATCCACTTTATCCTGAGGCTGAACTTCAGCGTAGAATTCGTCAATGCCTACTTTATCGGCTACCGCTTTTGCCGTCGCTTGGTTGTCACCCGTTAACATGACCACTCGGATACCATTATCTTGCAGGCGTTTGATCGCAGCTACTGAGTCATCTTTAATTAGATCGGCCACGGCGACTATACCTGCTAAGGTGTTGTCGATAGCAAAATACATCGGGGACTTAGCCTCACGAGCAAACACTTGTGCCTGCTCAATCACCTGCTCAGATAATTCAATGCCGCGCTCCTTCATCAGCTTTTTATTACCGAGCAATAACGACTGTTCACCCACTCGGGCTTCGACACCCTGCCCTGTAATAGCATTAAAGTCAGACACAGCCGATAACGCTATGTCGCGGCTTTTAGCTGACGCTACAATCGCTTCGGCTAACGGATGTTCTGAATTGGACTCTAGACTGGCCGTCAAGCGAATAACATCTTCTTCGCTATAACCTGAGATTGCCACGATATCAGTGACCTGCGGACGCCCTAAGGTAATTGTGCCCGTTTTATCCAACACCATGGCCGTAATCTGCGATGCTGTTTGCAAGGACTCACCGTTGCGGATTAACACACCCGCTTCTGCCGCTTTCCCCACTCCCACCATGACGGACATTGGTGTCGCCAACCCTAATGCACAAGGACACGCAATAATCAGCACTGTAGTTGCTGAAACAATCGCAAAGGCGACGGTAGGCTCGGGGCCTACATTCAACCAGATGAGTGCACTAATCACGGCGATGATCATAATGGTAGGTACAAAATAGCCGGCTATCACATCGGCTAACCGACCAATAGGCGGCTTAGAATTTTGCGCTTTTTTAACCATGTTGATTATGTTCGCAAGGGCCGTATCTTTACCGACGCGTTTAGCCACAAATACTAACGAGCCTGATTTATTAATAGTGCCTGCAGACACCAAATCACCCTGCGTTTTCTCAACGGGAATAGGCTCACCGGTTAACATGGACTCATCAACAGAGCTGCGACCCTCTAGCACCTCTCCATCAACCGCTATACGCTCTCCAGGGCGAACTCTAACTTGATCATTTATGCGCACCTGTTCGATGGGGATATCAACCTCATTACCGTCACGAATCACTCGTGCGGTTTTGGCTTGCAAATTGATTAAGCGCTTAATAGCTTCAGACGTGCGGCCTCGCGCCTTGAGCTCTAACGCTAAACCGAGATTAATCAGACCAATGATCATTGCGGTAGCCTCAAAGTACACATGACGCGCCATGTCAGGCAACAGTGCCGGCACAATAATCACCACCATAGAATACAGCCATGCGGTTCCTGTACCTAAGGCTATCAGGGTGTCCATATTGGCCGAATGGTTTTTAAATGACTGCCACGCCCCGGTATAAAAATGCTTGCCAGAAAAGTACATAACAGCCAATGTAACGATTCCCACCACTAACCAAGCAAAGCGTTCTGCAGGTGATGATACCGACATATCACCGATAAACAGCCCATATAGCATTAACGGAATACCAACGCCTAAACTGATACTCATATCTCGCATGAGCTTTTTGTAGTAAGCCTGGTCGGAGGCTTCCTTTTCAGTCATGGCCGCTTCATCATTTTCCGCCACGCTTTCTTTGGCGTGATAACCGGCTTGCTCAACGGCATTGATCAACGGCTCAACGCCACTTGAGCCAGACACTAAGACCGTGCGCTGGGCAAAGTTCATCTCTGCATGATCAACACCTTGGACATTGCGTAGCGCCGTTTCAATTTTTTTAACGCAACTACCGCAATTTGCACCATCAATGAGTAACTCATACTCGGCAGAAGAGTCACATCTATGATGAGAAACAGAGGGTTTCATAGCGATACCTCATCATTAGTGGGTTCGGTAAAATTTTCAATTAAATGACAGACTGTCGGTGAGCTCGGCAATTGATCTGGCTGGGTAGACCATTGCTCTAACGCACTTTTCATACGCTGGCGTAATAACAACATTTCCTTTATGCGAGCTTCACTTTCTTCTAAACGCTGCTCAATTAAACGGCGAGCCGTACAGCAGGGAGATTTTTCATCATCGGCTTCACTGAGTATTTGAGTGACATCTTCTACCGTAAACCCAATATGTCGGGCGGCAAGAATGAACGTCAAACGTTTGTATTCTTTAACACTATATTCTTTGTATCCATTATCAGGATTCTTAACAGGGTTCAGCAAACCGATTCGGGTATAAAACCTGACGGTATCGGCCGTAACCGATGCTTTCTTGGCTAACTCGTTCACTAACATACCCACCCCCAATGATGCTTGTGCGGACGCTCTTTGCTTTTCACTTATATAGACCATACACCTATGTCTTACACACAGGTCAAGCATCAACATCTACTTACTCATCCACTATCTCATAGGGAGGCCTTCAATCACCGTAAATAACAAAAATGTAATCTTGATATCAGCTTAGCGACAGCCCGCCTCCGTAGCATGCAAACCTATGACTACAGTTTATGAACATGGCAGAGACCATTTACACGTTAATAAGAGCATTAACTCGATGAACAAAATGAAGGTTACACGACGTACATTTGTCACAGGACTGACCTTAGGAGGGCTAACCGCTGGACTGGGGCTTCGCTCAAGCCAACTACTCGCGACACCTCGCGCCCCAACTCAGCAACCAGACGTGCTAACTGGGCAGAATTTCAGCTTAAGAATCAGCGAACAAGCCGTTAACTTTACCGGTAAAGAGCGTATCGCGACTACGGTAAACAATAGCCTCCCCGCTCCTATTTTACGTTTTAAAGAAGGAGAAAGGGTCACATTACACGTAGCTAACGCATTAACTGAAACCAGCTCGATTCACTGGCATGGGCTTATCCTCCCTACCGACATGGACGGCGTGCCCGGCCTCAGCTTTGATGGAATACCATCAAACGGCAGCTACACCTATGAATTCGATGTTAAACAATCAGGTACTTATTGGTACCACAGCCACTCGGGTTACCAAGAACAAACCGGCATTTATGGTGCGATTATCATTGATCCTATCGAGCCGGAACCTTTTAGCTTTGATCGAGAGTTTGTCATGTTGCTGTCGGATTGGAGTGATGAAGACCCGCACCAAATCTACACTAAACTCAAAAAAATGAGTGACTACTACAATTTTAGTGAACGCACCCTGCTGGATACTACAGCCGATATTAAAGATAAAGGTATCAGCAATACGTGGCGGTCTCGCAAAATGTGGAACGAGATGCGTATGAGCGATGCCGATATTTCCGACGTCACCGCCTATACCTATACCTACCTAATGAACGGGTCCACTCCCGATGACAACTGGACAGGGTTATTCAAGAACGGCGAGCGTATTCGCCTTCGCTTTATTAACGGCTCCGCGATGACTTTTTTTGACGTGCGTATACCCGGCTTAAAAATGACCGTAGTTGCTGCTGATGGCCAATATGTAAAACCCGTAACGGTCGATGAGTTTCGCATAGGTATAGCTGAAACGTATGACGTGATTATCGAACCTGACGACGACTCAGCCTACACAGTATTCGCACAATCTATTGACCGCTCAGGCTACACTCGTGCCACGCTAACATCCGATCCCGATATATCCTCACTGGTACCTGAGCTAGATCCTGCTCCAACACTAACCCATGCAGATATGGGAATGGGTGGCATGACAATGGCTAACATGAATACGAAGCAAAGCATGGATCATACAAAAATGGATATGTCTGCGCCGGTAATGGACCACTCAATGATGGATCATTCCACAATGGACCATTCAGCAATGCCTATGGCTAATACGGTGACTCATTCGACAACAGAGTATGGTCCGCATGTGGATGAAAGAGCCAATAATCCGCAGTACCGTTTAGGAGATCCCGGCGTTGGCCTACGTAACAACGGCAGGCGTGTATTGACCTACGCCGATTTACGTAACCTGTATAACACCGCTAATGACCCCGAACCCACCCGGGAAATAAACCTGCACTTAACGGGCAATATGAGTCGTTACATGTGGTCTATCAACGGGGTCAAATATTCTGAAGCCAAACCGATTGAGCTTAACTATGGTGAGCGCGTTCGTATTAATTTTGTGAATGACACCATGATGAATCATCCTATGCACTTACACGGAATGTGGAGTGATTTGGAAACTGGCGACAATGACTACATGCCCCGTAAGCACACTATTATTGTTCAACCTGGATCCAGAATTAGCTACCGAGTTACCGCTGACGCTAAAGGAAAATGGGCATTTCATTGCCACCTACTCTATCACATGGGCGGTATGTTCCGCGAAGTGCACGTTAGCTAATGAGGAGTCCATCATGCTGAAATACACAACACCATTAACGAACAATCTGCGTCTGATTAGCAGCCTTATGATTGCCAGTCTTATGGCTAGCCCGCTTGCACTTGCAATGGAAACAGACGATCCACTTGTAACCCAATTAACAGTCGAAAAATTCGAAAAAAGACATTCAATAAACGACAAAAGCGCTCAACCTTTTGCTTGGGAAGCTGAAGCTTGGCTTGGTTATGACATCAACAAACTAGTATTTAAAACAGAGGGAGAGCGCGCATCAGGCAAAACAGAAAGCGCTGAGTTGCAAGGGCTGATCCGCTCAGCAATAGCCCCCTATTGGAATATACAAATGGGGATGCGCCACGACTTTAACCCAGAACCCAGCCAAAATTGGGCCGTCATTGGCCTTCAGGGCATGGCTCCCTATTTCATAGAAACAGACCTGAACTTATTCATTACTAACGGCAAACAAACCAACTTACGCCTATCAGCAGAATACGAAGCCATGATCACTCAACAGCTAGTGCTGTCTCCTTCGGCAGAAATAAACCTATATGGGAAAAATGACGAGGTACGCGGCATAGGCTCAGGTATCAGCAGCATGGAATTTGGCGTACGCCTTGCTTATGAAATACGGCGGGAATTTGCACCTTATATAGGTATAAAATGGGAGCAAACTTTCGGAAAAACCGCCGACTATGCTCGCCATGAAGGAGAAAGCACAAACGACATACAGCTTGTTGCAGGGGTACGTTTCTGGTTTTAACGACTATGCCAGAGCGTTGTACACTCATAAAAAGGTAGCTGTAAACGCTACCTTTTTTGATTCAATAACACCTCAAGCATCACATGGTGGCCGACATATTAACAATACCATCATGCACAAACTGAATCGCTAACGCCGCTAATAACACCCCCAAAAAACGACGCAGGATATCATCACCTGTACGGCCAATCACACGCTTCACATAACGCGATAAAATCATCATTGCTAACGTACTTACGCTAATGGTCAAAATAGCTAAGGTAATCGATAACTGAGTGACCGACTCATCCGCTTTGGAGTACAACAGAATTGCCAGTGTTAATGATCCCGGCCCGGCCAACATAGGAATCGACATAGGAAAGACAGCAATATCACGACGCTCGCTGGTATTGGTGTACTCAATATCTTTAGTAATCATGTGGAAGGCAGTGTAGAAAAGCAAAATACCCCCAGATATGCGCAATGCATCAATGCTGATACCTAGCTTGTGCAGTAAGGGTTCACCAAAATTACCAAATAAAATAAGTAGAGTTGCCGAGATAACCGTGGCTTTTGCCGCCATTTTTACACGATGGGCAACATCGTTAGGTGGCACTAGCGAGTGAAAAATTAACGCTGCACCAATTGGATCTATAATAACAAACAAAGCAATAATTGCGTTTAAGTAAACCGCGATATCCATATTAAGCCTCTAAAACGGGAACCAGCTAATTCCTGACTCTGATGTTAAAAACGAGGCATAGTAATATGAAACGTTGCATTAGCCCATAAAAAACGGCTGAGTGTTTAGTTCAGCCGTTTTCTTTGCTTTGTATCATTTAGCTCAAATATCCCTATGCAAGCTAAGCTACTCAGCGAAGCTAGAACATTAAGCGCTTTACTGAACTTCAGCTAAGTACTTTGTTAGACGCTTCTTTTTCATCGCGAAAGTAGCAATGAAAGGCTCAGCATCTGTTTTGATCTGTTCTAAGTTAGTAGGCTCTCCTGCCACGATAACTCCGACCATCGCCATGATTGCGTGCGGTAAGCATTTGTAAACATAAACGCCTTCTTTATCCACAGTCACAGTGATTGCTTGTCCGTTTTCACCCTTCCAAGGTGTTGCACCCTCAGGCATAAGTCCATCTACTGATTCACTGTTATGACCGGCATCGGTTGGCACAAATGTAACTGTATCTCCAACAGCTACATGTAAAACGGCCGGTTCAAATACCATAATGCCGCCTTCACCTTTGTTCTTCATTTCTACGGTATGTTCTGCAGCCACAGCAAAGTTTGCTGCAACTATCATTAACAATGCCAATAAACGTGACTTCATAATAACCTCTTATTTTACGTAACCTAGTACGGATCACATAAGACTACATACAAGGCTATGAAAACATTGTTCTTTTAGGCGGCACTCAAGTATCAAGGACATTCTTTAGTACTAGTTCTAGTGGACATTTACGCCAGAACAGCCCCAAACACGTATAAAAAATCCCCGTAGCCAAAGGCATACGGGGATGAAAGTGCCTGTAAACAGGCATCAGGAAGACTGGTGAGGTAAATCATATCTGTGCAAACTTACATATTCGGGTAATTAGGCCCTCCACCGCCTTCTGGGGTCACCCAAACAATGTTTTGAGACGGGTCTTTTATATCGCACGTTTTACAGTGCACACAGTTTTGCCCATTAATCTGAAACGTTGGCTCACCTTCATCATTTTCTAACACTTCATATACACCCGCTGGGCAATAACGTTGTGCAGGTTCAGCATAAAGAGGCAAGTTAGTCCCCAGAGGAATACTGCTGTCTTTTAACGTTAAGTGGCATAACTGATCTTCTTCATGGTTGGTATTCGATAAAAATACCGAGCTTAGTTTATCAAAACTTAACTGACCATCTGGTTTCGGGTAATCAATTGTCGCACTCGTTTTAGCATGGCGCAGTTGGGCATAGTCCTCTTCCGTATCATGCAAGGTAAAGGGCAACTTACCTTTAAAAATATTCTGATCAATAAAGTTAAACGCCCCGCCTAAATACGCGCCATATTTATGTAAAGCAGGCCCAAAGTTCCGCGCTGCGTGCAACTCTTCATATAACCAGGACGTTTCAAAAGCCGATTCAAAACCTGTCAGTTGCTGGCCTCCTTCATCACCCTGTTTAATCGCATCGAAGACGGCTTCGGCAGCTAACATGCCCGATTTCATAGCCGTATGCGTGCCCTTAATTTTAGCGAAGTTAAGCGTGCCAGCATCACACCCAATCAACAAACCACCCGGGAAAACCATGCGCGGTAGAGAATTAAGCCCACCTTTGGTGATGGCGCGCGCACCGTAGCAAACTCGCTTTCCACCTTCTAAATACTGCTTTAAAACAGGGTGGTGTTTCATGCGCTGAAACTCATCAAACGGACTTACGTATGGATTGCTGTAATTGAGGTCAACTATTAAACCCACCACTACTTGATGGTTAGCCGCGTGATATAAGAAGAAACCGCCACTCGTGCCGTCCGACAGTGGCCAGCCAGAGCCATGAACAACAAGCCCTTCTTGGTGCAGTTCTGGTTTGATATCCCACAACTCTTTAAGACCTAATCCATAGTGTTGCGGGTCGGCATCCTTAGACAAGTCAAAACGCTCATTAAGCTGCTTTCCTAAATGCCCACGACAGCCTTCTGAAAATAATGTGTATTTAGCATGCAGCTCCATACCTGGCATATAACCGTCTTTATGTTCGCCTGCTGCCGAAATCCCCATATCGCCCGTCGCTATGCCTTTAACACTACCATCTTCATGGTAGAGGACTTCGGCAGCGGCAAACCCCGGAAAAATTTCGACTCCCAAACTTTCCGCTTGTTCAGCTAACCAGCGCGTTAGGTTACCCACACTCACAATATAATTGCCTTTGTTATGCATGGTTGCAGGAATCAGCATATCGGGAATTTGAGTGGCCTTTTCATGATCCTTTAGCAGAAAAAGCTGATCTTTTGTAACAGGCGTGTCTAATGGTGCTCCCATCGTTTTCCAGTCAGGAAACAGTTCATCAAGTGCTCGCGACTCAATCACAGCGCCCGACAAAATGTGCGCGCCCACTTCAGAGCCTTTTTCCACCACACACACCGTCAGCTCTTGATCGGACTCCGTTGCTTGCTGCATCAAACGGCATGCAGCAGACAAACCGGCGGGGCCAGCCCCCACGATAACAACATCAAACTCCATCGATTCACGTTCAATAACTTCCGGTTCTGCCCCAGTATGATCTGACATAGTTATCTCCTTAGAACTGCGCTTCATCAATTGCCATAAGGCTCTCGCCTCCAGCGTTGATAATGGCCAAATGCATGGCGATACGCGGTAAATAGTGCTCGCAATAAAAGTGTGCCGTTTGTTGTTTTGTCATTAAAAACGCTGTGTCTGCGCTAGGCTGTTTACTCAATTCTTGTGCTTTTCCCGCCGCGCGCAACATGAGCCAACCACCGAGCAGATAGCCCAACAACATCATTAAATTTACCCCTATAGCTGGGGCTTGCTTTGGATTAGCTAACAAATACGCTAACGCTTCTTTGGCATTATCCACACCCATTTGGCAACGCTCTAGCGCGCCAGATAGCGTGTCCGGCAACACCATATTAGCTAATTCAGTCTCTACTTCTTGCAACAATAACGTCAGCGCTTGCCCTTCGTCACTTAACGTTTTTCGTCCCACCAAATCCAGTGCTTGAATACCGGTTGTGCCTTCATAAATCGGTAAAATCCGTGCATCACGTAAGAACTGTGCCGCTCCAGTTTCTTCAACAAAGCCCATCCCCCCATGAATCTGAACACCCAGCGAGGTTACTTCTTGAGCCAGCTCAGTCATCCATCCTTTAACAATAGGGGTATATAAGTCCACACGTGCTTGCAGTGCGTATGCCTCATTCTCTGAGGCATGTTCTAATTGATCGCCCGTTGCCGACGCTAGGTACATCAATGCACGCATGGCCTCAACGCCCGACTTCATTAGCATCAGCATGCGGCGTACGTCAGGGTGCTTCATCAAATTAACCCGGCTACCATCGCGAAGCGTGCCTTGAATTCGTTCCTGTGCATAAGTCCGCGCATGCTGATAGGCACGCTCGGAGATAGCTAAACCTTGTAGCCCCACACCCTGACGAGCATCATTCATCATCGTAAACATACAGGCTAAACCTGTATGAGGCTCACCGACTAAGTACCCAATGGCCCCACCTTCATCGCCAAAGCTCATGACGCAAGTTGGACTCCCATGAATGCCCAACTTATGCTCTAGCGATACCGCTTTAGCGTCATTACGCTCACCTAGAGAACCATCAGCATTGACTAAAAATTTAGGCACTACAAATAAAGAGATACCTTTCACACCTGCCGGGGCGTCCGGCAAACGAGCCAACACCAAATGGATGATATTATCGGCCATCTGGTGATCACCCCAGGTGATAAATATTTTTTGTCCGGTAATACGGTAATGGTCGCCTTCAGGGACAGCACGCGATTTAATGGCAGCCAAATCAGAGCCAGCATCAGGCTCGGTAAGGTTCATCGTTGCCGTCCACTCACCACTTACCAATGGCGTTACATAGGTCTCTTTTAACTCATCACTGGCGTGTGTAAGTAATGCTTCAATCGCTCCTTGAGTGAGTAATGGACACAGGGCAAATGCCATATTCGACGACTGCCAGACTTCATTCACGGCTGTGGATATCACTTTAGGCAACGCTTGCCCCCCAAAAGCTTCGGGGGCGACTAAAGAAGGCCAACCGCTTTGCACAAACTGTTTGTATGCCTGAGCAAAGCCTGCCGTTTCTTCTACGCCTTTTTCGCCCAGTACCGCACCTTGTTGATCACCCACCTTATTTAAGGGAGCGAGGACCTGCTCACCCAAACGTGCTGCTTCATCTAAGATAGCGTCGCTTAACCCTGAGGCTAAATCATCATGGCCTATCTCAGCACAAAGACCAGAAAAGTTAACAATGTGATCAAGTACAAACTGCGCATCTTGACGTGGAAAACGGTATTCGCTCATAACGCGGGCTCCTGATGCTCGTTGTACGGAATATTAAGTCCGGAGCATTATTCTTGTTATTTCAGTAGCGTAATCATTGCCTGCGGCGGTCTTCATCACAATAACAAAACATGCCTGAAACTATGACAAAAATAGTCAGACACCTATCTAGCCTAGTCAAACTGGCGATTATAGTCCTCACTTTTTCGGTATTCGCCAGGTGTCATACCTGTCCATTTTTTAAAAGAGCGAAAGAAGGCAGAAGGCTCATCAAACCCCATCAAACCTGCCACATCATTAATCGACAACTGGGGAGAATTCATATAATTGATCGCCGCACCTTTTCGGCAATCATCTTTTATTTTTTGATAGGAGGTGCCTTCGTCTAATAGTCGACGACGAAGTGTAGATACCGACATGTGCAGCACATTCGCCACTTCATCTGCACTGGGCATTTCGCGACTAAAATCTTTGCCAATCATCGCGATGACCTGTGACTTCAAGCTTTTGTCATCATCAACCATCACCAAAAGCTGATAAGGCGCTGTTTTTAGAAAGCCGTGCAGGCTCTCTTCATTTTGTATGATGGGGTAATCCAAGTAGCGGGCAGGGAAAACAATCGCGTTATCATGCTGATCAAAGCGTATTTCTGAGCGAAACAAGGTTTCGTAATACTCAGCATTATCCGGTTTAGCAAAAGAGAAATAAGCCGCCTTGAGTTCCAAACGCGTTCCTATTAGCCAACTGGTAAAATGCTGCCAAACCGACAGTGATGTCCGAATTTGGTCCGGTGTTTCATTACCTAACAGCTGTGAAAACTCATCGTGCGTGAGCTCTTGAGTCGGCGCAAAAGATATTTTTGCATAACGCCCTTTGCGTATGACCACAGGCTTCACTTTAGAACCGCGGCAAATTTCGTAAAAATCGCTACAACGCCTGAGCGCCTTCTCCAACGTTTTACAATGAATGATCGAATGGCACATCATACGGAATGTACCATTTGGCACGCGGCCTCCACTGAGCATCCCAAACGATTCATCTTGGGTAATCCAGATAATACGCTGATAAAGTTGCCCGAATTTGTCAGCCGGGAACTCTGTCTGCTTTTCGATATCTTCAGGATTAATCCCAACATGGGATAGCAAATTATTAAGATCGTAACCTTGCAGCCGTGCGTGACTAAGAAGGTGCTTCACATAACCATTGGGTACAGTAATCATCCGCTCCATAGAGCCTCCCGAAGGTGTGACGTTTTTTGTTATTGTTAACTCCATTCTAAAGCCTGTTTCCTATAGATCAATTGAACTTGCGCACTCTTTTGTCATAAAAAATGGCGAGTTTTGCCATTGTTGTGCATTTGTTCAGTGTAGATGATTATTTACACGCTATACTTACCCGCAACACTCAACAAATCAAAGGGATTATTGATTTAGCAGCGTGTGCGGGTCATTTAAAAGTTGAGCGCTAAACACCCAAAGCGCTCAACTGTGCAGTATTTGAGCCGTTGCTAAAAACAATAAAAATTTTAGGTGAACGAAATGGCAATAAAAAATCTCCCTGCGAGCTCATCGGCTCCTCATGCAGCATTTAACATGCGGCGCAAGCTCTTCCCAGCACTACTAGCCACAACCATTGCAGGCCAAGCATATGGGCTAGAATTCCAACTAGGCGAAGTGGAAGGACGTTTTGACTCACAGCTATCGGTAGGCGCTAGCTGGCGTTTAAATGACGCCGACAATGACCTTATTTCTCAACCGAATGGTGGTTCAGGATCAGGTTCGGGTAGCTTTGACGATGGTACCCAGAACTTCAAACAGGGTGACACTTTCTCTCGTACCCTTAAAGGTTTTCACGAGCTATCTCTCGACTATCGCAACTTTGGCGCACGTATCAGCGGTAAATACTGGGCTGATTTTGAGCTAATGAACGGCAAACGTGGACATGGAAATACAGTCAACGGATACAGTTCTAACGATCAACTCGACGATAGTGGGTTCAACGATTATGCCAAATTTAGTGGCGCTGAGATCCTCGACGCATACGTATACGGCTACTTCGATGTGGGTAACATGCCTTTGGACGTTCGCGTGGGCCGCCAAGTCATCAACTGGGGTGAAAGCACCTTTATCCAAGGCGGCTTGAACTCCATCAACCCTCTGGACGTAAGTGCATTCCGCCGCCCTGGAGCAGAAGTAAAAGAAGCCTTATTACCTTCCACCATGGCATTCGCCTCTTTGGGCGTAACTGACAACCTCAGTATCGAAGGTTTTTATCAGTTTGGTTGGGATCAAACAGTCGAAGAAGGGTGTGGCACTTATTTTTCGGCAAACGATTTTGCATCTGAAGGGTGTAACGGCATTCGTATTAACTCCGGCGCTCTCAATGCAGTAAACGACAGCACTTATTACAATCAGCTAGGCCTCACATCCCCTTGGAGCCTTACTGGCATTAGTCCTGTGGTAGAGCGTAATAGTGACGGAGTGCGTGAAGGCAGCGATAATGATCAGTTTGGTCTAGCCGCCCGCTACTTTTCCGAATCAATGAACAATACCGAATTTGGCTTTTACTTTTCCAAATACAACAGCCGCTTACCTATCGTAAGTGGTGTAAAGACTAATCTTGTGCCCACGGACCTAGCTGCTTCGGTAACACCAGCGATTACCAGCTTAGTTACTCAACAGTTTGCAAATAGCGGTGCAGATGTAACCAATCCAACCGTCCAAGCACAGATCCAAGCAACAGTGGCGGCTAATGTTTCTGCTGTCGCCAACACAGCCCCATTAAATAGTGAATATTTCACTGAATACCCTGACGATATCAAAATGATTGGCGTGAGCTGGAACACTAACTTGGGCGATGTAGCGTGGTCTGGTGAAGTTAGCCACAAACGCGATGTCCCTATTCAAATGAATGGTCCAATGCTGGTTTCTGCCATGCTAACACTGGGTACTGACCCATCTAACCCAGCAAGCGGTATTGTTGCAGCCACACCTTATGGTGGAGTAATCCATGGCTATGAGGAATTTAATGTTACTCAGGCACAAACCACTTTCATTAAAACCATTAACAACGTCATGGGCGCTAGCCGCATGGCATTAGTCGGTGAACTAGGTTGGACTCACATCCATAACTTCGATGAAGGCCGCAATGCTATCAAATATGGCCGCAGTGGCGTATTTGGTTACACTTCATCCGATGATGATGGCTTTGTGACTCAGGATTCATTTGGCTATGTAGTTCGCTCTTCCCTTTCTTACCCGAATGCATTCTCCGGTGTGAACTTAACACCGCAAGTAAGCTTCAAGCACGGTGTTAAAGGTTATGGCCCTCAGCCGGGCGCAACCTTCAGTGAAGGTCAAAAATCACTAAACTTAAGCCTAACTGCCGACTATTTGGAACGTTACTCTGCGCAGCTGTCTTACACTAACTTCTTTGGTGGTAAGTACAACGAACTAGAAGATCGTGATTTCATCTCATTAAGTGCATCTGTTGCGTTTTGATTGTGAGAAGCAGGAGTTTATTTATGTTACTACGTACCCGTAAAATGCTGATCGCATCAGCTATCTCTTTAGCCATGAGCGGCGCTGCTTTGGCTGGTGTTTCAGCCGATCAAGCTGCCAAACTTGGTCAATCACTCACGCCATTAGGCGGAGAAAAATCAGCCAATAGTGATGGAACCATCCCAGCATGGAGCGGTACCCTTAGTGGTACTGACCGTTACTCAGATCCATTCGCTAACGAGCAGCCTTTGTTTACCATTACCGCCGCTAATGTTGATCAATACAAAGCTCACCTTTCAGACGGTCAAATTGCCATGCTGAAAAAGTACCCTGATACTTTCAGAATGCCAGTTTACCCAACGCATCGAACAGCATCTGTGCCTGCAAAAATTAATGAAGGCACCCTTAAAAATGCGACTCAAGCGAACCTAACTAGCGACGGAAATGGCATTACCGGCTTTGCCGAAGGCATTCCATTCCCAATACCGCAAAACGGCTTAGAAGCCATTTGGAACCACATCACGCGCTATCGAGGCGGGTCTGTTGAGCGTACTTTCGTGCAAGTACCCGTTCAAGCAAACGGTGCTTATACGGCAGTAAAAATTAATGAAAAAATGGCATGGCCCGGCTATTTAGCCGAAGGCTACGATGAAAAAAGCGATAACAACATCCTCTTCTACTTTGTGCAAGAAGTTCAGGCACCGGCACGCTTAACCGGTAATATCTTGCTCGTTCATGAAACCATGAACCAAGTTGAACAGCCACGGCAAGCATGGAGCTATAACGCAGGACAACGCCGCGTTCGTTTAGCGCCGCAAATTGCTTATGACGCCCCCGGCACGGCTACCGATGGTCAGCGCACAACTGACAACTTGGATATGTTTAACGGGGCTCCTGACCGCTACAATTGGAAATTAGTTGGTAAGAAAGAACTGTACATCCCGTATAACAGCTTCAAGCTGGCGGACCGTAACTTAAAATACAGTGACATCCTACAAGCGGGCCACCCAAACCCTGATCACTTGCGATACGAACTACATAGAGTGTGGCAAGTTGAAGCCACACTAAAAGAAGGCGCACGCCACGTTTACGCAAAACGTACTTTCTTTATTGATGAAGACACTTGGCAAGCCGCCATTGTCGATCATTACGATGGCCGTGGAGAATTATGGCGAGTAGGCGAAGCTCACGAAATGCAATTCCGTGATGCTCAAACGCCTTGGATTGCCGGCGAAATGCTCTACGATCTGCAATCAGGCCGTTACCTAGCCAGTGGTTTAACCAACGAAGAAGGCCAAGGCTTAGACTTTAAAGAAGTATTCAAACACAGCGACTTTACGCCGCAAGCGATTCGTCGCATGGGACGCTAACCCCTTTCCTGCAACATCCCTTTCAGCCCTGCCTCTGCAGGGCTTTTTTATATCTAGCGCTGGCCTTCCCTTTTACCTAGTAAGTGTGTTGAATAGGCGCACTTTTCTTAGCTATTACAATCCAACCGCCATGGAATACTTTACCGAGCTGGGATACACCGGCTTATTCATTGCTGCTTTTTTATCCGCGACAATCCTACCCTTAGGGTCTGTGGTCGTGCTCGCACCACTATTACTCAGCGGTTTATCGCCTAGTATGCTGGTTGTCGTTGCAACTATAGGCAACGTATTAGGATCAATGACCAATTATGCGTTGGGGTATTGGGCAAGCTTAAGCCTGATAAAAAAATGGCTAAGAATGAGCGAGGAGGAGTTTGTAAGAGCCGAGCAACACTTTAAGAAATACGGAATTATTGCCCTACTCTTTACATGGCTCCCTTTTATAGGAGACCCGCTCACTGTGTTAGCGGGTATATTACGTATTCGTTTACACTGGTTTGTTGTGCTGGTCACTGTGGGTAAAGCAGCGCGTTATATTATTGCCAGTTATTTAATCTTAAAGGTGGGCTAACCGTTATTCGTCAGCCGCTTCTCGCATGCGCTCTTGGCGAGCTTGCTCTTCGTCAAACGCATCTTTAATAGCCAGCATCACACTATCAATATCAGCACTGACATTATCATCGGTAAACTCACCGGTTAACTCTGACTGCGGCGTCAAATCCCCAGCTTCAAAAAGAGCCCACATTTCTTGCGCATAACGTGTAGCGAGTAACTCTGGAGCAAACTGCCCATAATAGTTCGTGATATTTTCTATATCACGCGTCAACATCGCTTCGGCGTTATTATTGGCAGCCGCATCAACCGCTTGAGGCAGGTCGATGATAACAGGACCTCCTTCATTGACTAACACATTAAATTCAGACAAATCACCATGTACCAAGCCAGCACACAGCATGAGCTTTACGTAGTGCATCATGACAGCATGGTCTTCAATCGCTTGCTCTGCACTCATACTCACATCGTTTAAGCGCGGCGCAACGTCACCGTCTTCATCAGTAACCATTTCCATAAGCAGCACACCGTTAAAACAACCAAACGGTTTAGGCACACGCACACCGGCTCTATCAAGTGCATATAAGGCATTCACTTCAGCGTTTTGCCACGCCTCTTCTTGCTGGTCTCGGCCAAACTTGGAATGTTTTTCCATCGCGCGTGCACGTCGACTATTGCGGACTTTGCGGCCTTCTTGGTACTGAGCCGCTTTTTTAAAGCTGCGTTTGTAGGCTTCTTTATATACCTTAGCGCAACGCACTTCGTCGCCACAGCGTACCGCGTAGACACTTGCTTCCTTACCGCTAAGTACAGCATGGAGCACTTCATCGACGATACCATCGTCTACTAATGGTTGTATTTCTTTAGGGATTTTCATGCTGCACTTTATACCCTAGTTAAGCGTGAGGTGATAGCGTGCTTACTAAATAAGCACATTCAAGTCCTTATATTTACGCATAAAAAAACCCGATTCAAGATCGGATAAAGAAAGCGACATGATCGCCAGCAATAAAGCGCCTAACAGCTTATCGAAAGGCGCACATCACGTGATGATCCCGACAGAAAAAGATCAGCACACAATACTTACTCAGATTTTCCATCCATCAAACGACGTAATTTAAGAGGATTTCCATCTTTAAGCGCTTCGGGCAACAGAGCCTGCGGCAAATCCTGATAACTCACTGGGCGAATAAAGCGATTAATCGCAGCACTACCCACCGATGTACTGCGGCTATCAGACGTTGCTGGAAATGGCCCACCGTGAACCATCGCGTGACACACTTCTACGCCAGTAGGGAAACCGTTACACAGGATACGACCCGCTTTACGCTCTAATGTAGGCAGCAGTTGAGCAGCATCGCCATAGTCTGCTTCGTCTAACTGAATCGTCGCCGTAAGCTGACCTTCTAAATGCTCTGCTACTTTTATAAACTCCGCAACATCATTACATTTTATAACCAACGAGCTAGCGCCGAAGACCTCTTCGGTTAGGCTATCATCGGCTAAGAATTGCGCTGCCGTTGTAGAGAACAAACCGGCTTGGCATTGGTTAGGGTTAGCACTGCCTTGGCCTTCACCTACCAACTCAACATTGGCGTTGTTTTTTAACGCATCAACCCCGCCTGAATACGCTTGGAAAATACCCGGTGTAAGCATAGTCTGAGTCGTTACGTCTTTTAACGCGGCTTGAGCCGCCACCAAGAAGCCATCAAGCTCAGGGCTATCAACGGCAATGACTAAGCCCGGATTAGTACAGAATTGACCAGCACCCATGGTTAATGAGCCTACAAAGCTTTTACCCAGCGCCTCACCACGAGCTTTTAATGCGGCTGGCATCAAAAACACCGGATTTATACTGCTCATTTCGGCGTAGACAGGAATAGGCTCCGGACGATTTGCAGCAATATTCATCAACGCCGTGCCGCCACTGCGAGACCCGGTAAAACCAACGGCTTTAATCAGCGGATGTTTCACCAACTCGGCGCCTACTTCACGGCCCGAGCCAAACAATAACGAAAACACACCTTCAGGCATGCCGGATTTCTTAACGGCAGTCTGAATCGCTTTACCCACCAGTTCTGACGTACCGGGATGTGCCGAATGTGCTTTCACAACAACTGGGCAGCCTGCTGCTAGGGCTGACGCCGTATCACCTCCGGCTACTGAAAAAGCGAGAGGAAAGTTACTTGCGCCAAAAACAGCCACAGGTCCTAACGCAATAGTGCGCAAGCGCAAGTCATTACGTGGCAGTGGGGCACGATCAGGCATCGCTGGGTCAATGCGTACATCTAAATAGTTACCGGTACGCACAACATTGGCGAATAATTTTAACTGCCCCATTGTACGGCCACGCTCACCTTCGATACGAGCTTGCGGCAAACCACTTTCAGCCATTGCTCGCTGCACAAGAGTATCACCCAGCGCTAAAATTTCATCAGCAATGCATTCTAAAAACTGGGCACGCTGTTCTGGGGCGGTTTCGCGATAAGCATCAAATGCAGCCCATGCAAGTTCGGCAGCTGCGTTGACATCGGCTTGCGTTCCACCATGGAAGGCTGGCGATAACTGCTCGTTGGTTGCAGGGTTGATTGCATAAATTGTTTTGCTAGTACCAGTCACGCTTTGTGAACCGATCAGCATAGAGCCTGTAATATCCATCAGCTTCTCCAGTCAGATTAGGGGTGTGCTGGAAAACCAGCAGTTCAATAACCGGAAAGCGATAGGTATCACCTAACTGAAAAACCTAACTGACACGACAAGAGCCAAAATTACCTAACTCGTTATCTACTCAGAACCCCATTCGCTGCTTATTCGAAGCGATTATGGGTTTGGTATTTTTCATAGAGGTGATAAGCACGGTAAAGGTGCTTATGCATCGCCTTCCGGGCGAGTTCAGCATCTCTAGAGCGGATAGCCGATAAGATCTCTTCGTGTTCTTCTTTAACACGCTGTAGATACGCATCGGTTGCTACCTGATCCAGATTGGTATTCACCAACTTTGCTCGTGGGATAACGTTTTTATTGAACTGCTCATAAAACTGACGGAAGAACGGGTTCTTAGTCGCTAGGCTTATCGCAAGATGAAAATCGTAATCTTCTTTGCGGGCCTGCTCGCCTCGTTCTAGCGCGTTATTGAAGGCAGCTAAGCTCTGCTCCATCCGCTGCATATCTGCACTATCGTGTCGAATGGCCGCAAATTCGGCGGCGGCGGTCTCAACACTCAAACGCATTTCAAGGATATTTAAAATATCCTCTACAGCCGTTGGGTTAATGGTATAAGCGTACATGGTTTCAGTTGGCTGACTGCGCATAACAGTCGTACCGACACCGCGTCGTGTCTCGACTAAGCCCAATGACTTAAGCTGGGTGATCGCTTCACGTATCACGGTTCGGCTCACGCCAAACAATTCACAGAGTTGATTCTCTGTAGGTAATTTTTCACCAATACCAATTGCGCCAGTCGTAATCTGACTTTCCAGTTGCTTCGCTACATGAGACGCAAGACTACCCGTTTGGCCTACGCGCTCAAATTGAAACGTCGATCCTGACTTTTCCAGATTACTCATGACACACTTATCCACAGATTACATTAGCAGTGCGTACATTACCCCAGCGTTACTTAGCGAGCAAGCGCCGGTTTTTTAGGGTCAAACGTCCAGCCTGGTATTAAGTACTGCATCGCCATGGCATCATCACGCTGACCTAAAGTTAATGTTTTATAAAGCGCATGCGCCTCTTCTAGCTTTTCACGATCGAGTTCAATGCCTAAGCCCGGCTTATTAGGGACCGTCAGTTTGCCACCCCGTATTTTTAAGGGATCTTTCGTGATTCGTTGCCCATCTTGCCAAATCCAATGGGTATCAATCGCGGTGATTTCGCCAGGGCAAGCAGCGGCCACGTGCGTCATCATCGCCAACGAAATATCAAAATGGTTATTACTGTGCGACCCCCATGTCATGCCCCATTCGTTGCATAACTCGCCAACCGCAACAGCACCTTGCATTGTCCAGAAATGACAATCGGCCAACGGAATATCCACCGCATCCAAGCGCACCGTATTACGGAACTGTTGCCAGTCTGTGGCGATCATATTAGTGGCTGTTTTAAGACCCGTTAAACGCTTAAACTCGGCCATCGTTTCACGGCCTGACCAAGCCCCTTCTTGACCACACGGGTCTTCGGCGTAACTAAGCATGTGTTTAATTGGCGTGAGATACTCGACGGCTTGTTTAAGTGTCCAAGCGCCATTAGGGTCTAGCGTCAAACGAGCTTCGGGGAAGACATCATATAAAGCAGCTATACACTCAGCTTCCTGATGGCCATCTAGTACACCACCTTTGAGTTTAAAATCTTTAAAGCCATATCGATCAAACGCAGCCTTAGCCAAGTTCGCAATGGCCTCTGGTGTTAAGGCTTCTTGCGTTCTAACAAGGTCCCATTCATCGGCGGGATTAGTACAAACAGGGTAAGGCAAATCAGTTTTCTTGGGATCGCCGAGCAGAAACAGGTAACCCAGCACTTCAACTTCATCGCGTTGCTTGCCAAATTGCCCTAACAAGTCAGCAACCGGTAAACCCATGTTTTGACCTGCTAGGTCCAACAACGCCGACTCAATACCCGTAATTACGTGCACAGATGTGCGTAAATCGAATGTTTGATTACCGCGCACATCATCCGCTTGACCAGAGGTTGCAGCTCGGACTTGACTGATGATCGATTTCCACTGCATTACGCTTTGGCCTTCGACCAACTCGCGACATTTTTCCAGTGTATTGATAATCGACGTCGTTGCTGGAATTTCACCCAAGCCTATGTTGCCTGCATCATCTTCTAAAACAACCACGGTTCGAATGAACCAAGGAGCATGACCACCACTTAAATTAAGCAAAAAACCATCATATCCGGCAACCGGAACTACCTGCATTTTTGTTATCGTAGTAAACATGGTGAACTCTCTTACCGATAATTATGTTTATAAATTTGCGTCGATAATTTTTTTCAACGCTGCGTAATGTGCATCGCTAGGATCAGTTAAGGGTGCGCGAACTGAACCCGCAGAGCGGCCGATAATAGCGGCGCCCGCCTTTATTAAGCTCACGGCATAACCTTTCTTCTCGTCGCGTAATCGACAAAATGGAATAAAGAAATCTTGAATAATCGAAGTAACCGTCGCTTTATCGCCTGCACGTAACGCTGTGTAAAACTTCATAGCCATCTCTGGCATAAAATTAAAAACAGCCGATGAGTAAGTATTTACGCCAATCGATAAGTAGCCCTCAGCAAAAATCTCAGCTGTTGGCACGCCACCTATGTAAACCAAGCGGTCGCCAACCGTTTTAATGGTGTCGTTTAGCATCGCAATATTGCCCACGCCATCTTTGAGTGCGACCAAATTAGGATTTTCGTCAGCTAGTTTTTGGACAGAGTCCGTCCCCAGAATACCGTTTCCACGGTTATAGTAGATAAACTGAATTGAGCTGCTTTGCATAATTTCAGTAGCGTATTGCACGATACCGTCTTCTGGACATTCAGTTAAAAATGGAGGCATTAACAAGATACCATCACAACCAGCTTCTTCTGCCACTTTTACGTAACGTTTAGCATCCGCCACACTGCGTCCTGCTGATGCGATCACCGGTACCCTTCCAGCGACCGTTTCTACTGCCACCTTCACGATTTGCTCATAGTCAGACATATCTAACGAAAAGAACTCACCCGTACCACCAGCAACAAAAATTGAGGATACACCCTGTTCTACAAACCATTCCAAACGCTGACGATAGGTGTCGGCGTTAAATTGGCCATTGCTATCAAAGTCAGTGATTGGGAACGATAAAAGACCATCACCTAACGCTTGACGAATGTTCTCTAAAGAAAAGCTCATATTTTCTATCCTCAATTTTTATTCAGATTTTTCAGCCGCTCACATTAGCGACTGTGAGTCAGTCGGAATCATTGGTGCTAGACCAATATATTATGTTATTTGTAATACATCATACAACATACAATTCAAGTTACAAGATGAAACATCGATATTTCGTGCTTTAAGTCACCGGAGCAGGGTTAAAAAGAACCAAGTCGTTATGTAAACCCAGTTTATCGGCGGCGACTTGCTGGCGACCGCTAGCGACCTCAATAATCATATGAAAGAGTTCCCAACCGGCCTCTTCCAGCGTGATCTCTTTGGTAGCGATTCGTCCCGCATCCAGATCGATCAAATCATGCCAACGCTTACCTAATGTCGAGTTGGTTGATACTTTAATGACTGGCGCTACTTCAAGGCCGTACGGTGTGCCACGCCCCGTAGTAAAAACTTGAATATTCATACCTGAAGCAAACTGCAAAGTACCGCAAATAAAGTCACTGGCCGGTGTGGCCGCAAAGTTCAAACCCCGTTTGCGTATCCGCTCACCAGGACTTAATACATCAACGATTGAGCTATTACCGGATTTAGTGATCGACCCTAACGACTTTTCAACGATGTTATTCAAGCCACCCTTTTTATTTCCGGGGGTTGTATTAGCGCTACGATCGGCCTGACCTTGGCTTAAATAGTCATCAAACCACTGCATTTCACGCAACAGAGCTTTTCCAACCTCCACCGTTTCTGCCCGTGGCGTTAATAAATGGATGGCATCACGTACTTCGGAGACTTCTGAAAACATGACAGAACCGCCGGCACGCACGATTAAATCCGATGCAATACCAACGGCAGGATTGGCGGTAACCCCCGAAAAGGCATCACTGCCACCACATTGCATGCCGACCACCAGCTCGGATATCGGACATGTTTCTCGACGCCGTTGATTTAAACGCTCAAGGTGAGATTCAGCCATTTCCATAATGTGGTCGACCATGTCTTGAAAGCCATGGTGGTTTTCATCTTGCAAACTTACAACATGGTCTTGCAGCATTTTTGCTGCATCCGAGTTAGGTAATAGGTTAATCGTTTGGGCCTCGTCGATTTCTAATAACCGCGAAGGTGATAACTTCTCACAACCTAAGCCAACGACCATTACCTCTCCACCAAAATTAGGGTTCTTGGCGATATTCTGTAGCGTTCTAATCGGCACGATAGCCGCCGGAGCCGTTATGGCAACCCCACAACCATAGGTATGATTCAAGGCGACGACACCATCCACATTGGGGAACTTGGGCAAGAGTGTTTGCTTAATGAGCTTCACCACATACTCAGTGATACCCGCCACACATTGCACACTGGTACTGATACCGAGTAGGTTTTTTGTTCCCACACTACCATCCGCATTGCGATAGCCTTCAAAGGTATAACCCTCAAGCGGCTCTACGTTTGGCTTGGCACGGGTGGCTAAAGGCAAATCGGCCAACTTAGGCGGCGTTGGCATATCCACAACGGCCTCTGAAACCCAAGACCCTTGTTGAATATCATGCTTGGCGTACCCTACCACCTCGTTATAGCGTCGCACTTCCCCCCCTTTTATGATGTGGCTAAGGGCTAATTTATGGCCTTGCGGAATCGCTTCTACCAATGTGACCCCATCATCCAAAACGGCACCGGCAGGCGCACCACCTTGGTTAATTACAATAACGACGTTGTCGTTTGGGTGAACCTTGATTGTTGAATAAGGGCTCGTTACTTCACTCATGGTCATTATTCCTATGTCATCAAGGTTAAACAGACGCTTTTGCTGCTTTGGATTTACGATGAACCAAAATAGAAAAGACAACAGATGCTAAAATTAGCAGCCATAGAGCAACTGCAATGGGGCTTTTGGTGAAAAAGATCGTTAACGTGCCGTAAGACTCTAAACTCTTAACAAAGTACACCTCAGCTGATCCACCTAAGATAAAGCCAATCACTAAAGGCGCTATTTCTAAGCCGATCTTCGTCGCGACCCACCCAAATACACCAAAAATCAACAAGGTCCACACATCAAACATAATGCCGTAATTAATGGCATAGGCACCCACAACACACATCATGATAATGATTGGATAAAGAATGAACTTAGGCACTAAAACGACTTTAGCGATATAGCGAATGGCGTAAAACATCACTGCAAACATAACTAGGTTTGCAAACAGTAAAGCCGTGATCATGGCGTACCATGTATCGATATTTTCACCGATAAACAATGGCCCTACTTGTAACCCTTGCAGGGTAAACGCACCGATCAATACCGCCGTTGTGCTATCGCCAGGGATGCCCAGTGACAATAAAGGAATCAGTGCACCACCAGTTAACCCGTTGTTAGCCGACTCAGATGCAACCAAACCTTCTGGCGCACCTTTACCCATTTTCTCAGGGTTTTTAGATAAGTTCTTTTGCTGTGTATATGCCAATACAGAAGCGGCACTGCCTCCAATGCCTGGCAACATGCCAATGAAGGTACCAATGGTGGATGAACGTACTAAATTAACGAACTGATTACGGAACACACGAAACTGGAACGGCGCGCCATTGGATAGCTGCACTTTACGTTCAGCACTTTCTTCTTTCACGCCTTTCTCGGCTTGCTCGATAATGGTCGCAATACCAAATAAACCGATTAATACAGGCAGCAAAGAAAAGCCGGATTCTAAATAAGGTTCCATGAATTCGAACATTAAACGGTATTCACCATTGCCTCCGTTAGACACGTCGTAAGTACCAATCAAGCTCAAGAACACCCCAATAAGACCACTGAATATACCGACCAGCATATTTCTTGATAATGATGCTATGACAGTAAGTGCGAACAAAATCATCAAAAACTTCTCAACATACGAGAACTTGATCGCAAAGTCTGATAACAGTGGTGCAAAGAAAAACAGCACAACCGCACTGAACAAGCCGCCAAACAAAGAGGCCACTATACAAATCTTAAGCGCTCGCTCAGCTTCACCTTTTTGCGCCATTGGATAGCCATCAAACGTGGTGGTAATAGAAGACGGTGTACCAGGGATATTCAATAGTATGGCCGGAACTAGGCCGCCAGATATCCCGCCCACGTACAAACCAAGCAGCAGAGCCAACCCTTCTTGTAAGCCTAACGAATAAGTTAACGGCAAACACACAGCCACAGCCATGGTTGCTGTCATACCGGGTATCGCACCGAAGATAATACCAACCACAGCACCCGCTGCCGCTAGTAAAAAAAACACCGGCGATAATAGATCAAAAAATTCCATATGAGTCTCCTGTGCCCTACTTTACGGTAACGATATGTTGAACATTTGCCCCAAGAGGAACCATACAAATAGCGGTGCGATAATCGCATTGGCGCCAATAAGCATGATGAGCTTGGGTGTTCGTTGATGCAGGTATACAAAAGAGAGTAAGAACATAAACGGTATAGAGGCCAGCAAGAACCCCATCCCCATATTAGGTATTAGTTGGCCAATGTAATCCATGGCCACAAAATATAAGGGGATTAATGCCAGCGTCGCGACTAAACGTAACTTGTCAGCATGAGGTTCGAAAAATTGAAAGCGCGTTCCTTCACCTGATAATGCAGCGCGTATACGGCCCACATTACTTACTACAATCCAGAGCAACAACACCGCCAACAGCACCATTACAATCCGAGGAAAGTAGAGATGAGACTGGTCAAAATCGATCGTTATCTCTAATAAGGAAGAGAGTGACTGAGCCATACCCACTCCAAATACAGTTAAAGTCATTCGAAAAGAAGTAGAGCAGCCCAAAAGCTAACTCTACTTCCTACAACTAGCGCTGTGCGCTACTTATTTTTGCAACGCTTTGATAATCGAAGAATACTGATCACGCTTACCTTTCAGGTATGCTTGGCTATCAGCCGCGGTGCGAAAATTGGGGATGAAGAACGACTTTTTCAGCTCTTCTTGCACTTCGCCGTCAGCAAACACTTCAGTTAACGCTTTATCGATAAAAGCAATCACCTTAGGGTCTGTTTTCTTGTTGTAGATAAAGAAGAACTCTTTATCGAATGTGAAGTTTTGATCGGCGCTCATAGGCACTTCAACAGCCGGGTTTGCAAACGATAATAGTTGCTCACGGCTTGTTTCACCTAAGCCTTCTTCATGTGCCTGTTCAAGCGTTGAACCTTTTGCAGTCAACCATAAAAAGCTCATCGCCTTTTGATCATCAGCAGGTAAGCGAGTGTATTGCTCATTGGCTTGCACGCTACCGTTGATCACATCCGCAAGGCCATCAAACAGTGCTTGGTTTTTATCAGATTGAGAACCGGTATTTAGCGCTACCACATTATCCTCTTGGCCTGGGTGCGCCAAACGCACGGCATTTTTCATGGCCGTAAAACCAATTTCAGAAACCCCACCCGGCTGAATAGCCACACGGACTTCTTTACCATTACCAGCGGCTTCTAAGACCTCTGCCATATTCTTATAAGGCGAGCTTTTAGGCACTAGATAACCATTGCCTGGGTTGGTAGCAAACGTTTGGCCTACGATGAAGTTATCAAACGGATTCTCGTAGCCTTTTTTGCCATACAGCTCACCTAAGTAAGCTTGATCATGAAAGATCATAATCGTGCTGCCATTGGGCACTCGCTTTAGCGCCTTGTAAGCCGCCGAAAAACCAACCGCATCGACTTTAATGTTTGTGTCTATTTTTTTAGCCAAGGCCTGCGTAATAATTGAAGACGCTTGGTAAGTATCACCACCTGTCGATTTAGAACCAATAACCACGCGAATGTTGCCGCGGATAGGGTTGTCATCAGCAAATGAGTAAAGTGGTGCAGTCAGCGTTGCAGCAAGCAAAGCTGCTTGTGCACTAATGAGCAATCGTTTCATAACCGTTTTCCTGTTAATTGTTCTTGTAAGAAAAAAGTATCTTCAGTGACTTTTATTGGCAGAACTACATGAATAAATCTTTGTTTATCTATTGAAGCTCTCCACCGAATTCGTAATAAATCATACATCATACAAACCAAGTTACAACCGTTTTTTATTCGCATGAAACACAGCGCTGTGCGACAAGATGTCGCTTAGCTCCATCATTTAGCTTAGCTATAATGAAAAATACGCTAACATACAGGCAACCTTCATCTCGCAGGCGCAGGAGCCAGCATTGACAGCCAATCAGCAACCCTTGCTACAACTAACATATATACGGTTTGTCGTTATTTGCGCGCAAACATGCGCACTAACCTTCGCGATTTTATACCTGCACCTTCCTATATCACCTTGGTTCTCAGGAAGTGCATTATTACTGCTCGCCTTCCTTAACTTAGTCACTTACGCGCGTCTACACTCCGCTTTCCCCGTGACCTCACTCGAACTGTTTAGCCAACTGCTAGCAGATTGCATCATTTATGGTTTTTTGTTGTACCACACCGGTGGTGGTACTAATCCCTTTGTATCCATGCTGCTTATTCCTCTCATCATTGCGGTAATGACACTTGAGAACCGCTATATATGGATCATCGGTATTCTAGTCTCACTCATGTACGGCATTCTGCTACGTGACTATGTACCCATTACCCCCATGTTTGGCCACCAGCACGGTGTCACGGATTATTTAGATATCCACATGGTGGGTATGTGGATCAACTTTTTAATGACCGCAATTGTCATTACTTACTTCATCACACACCTTAACCGTTCTCTGCAAGCGCAACAAAAAGCCCTCATTGAAAGTCGCGAAACAGCCATCCACAACCAGCAGTTACTGTCTTTAGCCACCATTGCTGCCGGCACCGCTCACGAACTCGGCACACCTTTAGGCACCATGCGAGTGCTACTACACGAAATGAGCAAAGACCCCCGGCTCGATACCGAACAGCAAGAAGACCTCGACTTACTTCAACAGCAAGTTCAAGTATGCGCGGGTAAACTAAAAGAAATGGCTCGATCAGTAGAAGAAGAACAAAGCAGCGAGCACACGACCTTGGCTACTGAGTTTATGCAAGACATCATAGAACAGTGGAAGATAACGCGCCCCGAAGTCACCTTCACTCTAAATGTTAAGGCCGATTTGCCCCCTGATTTGCGCAGTACTACAGCGCTGCGCCAAGCCATACTCAACTTACTCAATAATGCAGCCGACGCAAACCCCCAAGGCATACGCATCAGCCTCACGTGGGATAAAGACGATGTTTTCATACGCATTCGCGACTTCGGCCCCGGTCTACCTATCGAGCAGGCAGACCAGCTAGGAAAGCCCTTTATCACCACCAAAGGAGGTGGGCTTGGTATAGGTCTATTTTTAACGTCATCGACTATCGCAAGTTACGATGGCGACGTACAACTCTATAATGCAGAAGACTCGGGTACTATTACCGAAGTGCGTTTATCTCGGAGAGCTGTTCATGGTTGATACTGAAAAGTTTTTAATCGTAGATGATGACCCCACTTTTACGCATATATTGGCTCGTACTATGTCAAGGCGGGGGTTTGAAACGCAGGTTTGCCAGAATGCAGAAGCTGTACCCGACTTATTAACGACGTGGACCCCCGACAAAGCCACCTTAGACCTAAAAATGGATGGCGCCTCGGGGCTTACTATTATTGAACATTTAAAAGCCGCTAACCCCGCGATTAAAATCGTTATTTTGACCGGCTACGCCAGCATTAATACCGCTGTCGAAGCCATCAAACTCGGTGCTACCCAATACTTACCTAAGCCCGCCAATGCCGATGAAATTTTAGCCGCCTTAGACAGCCAGCCAACAGGAGATGCCAGCACCCCCGTGGCAAACTCGCCTATGTCGGTTAACCGCTTAGAATGGGAACATATCAACAAAGTGCTAGCCGAGAATAACGGCAATATATCTGCTACAGCGCGCGCCTTGGGTATGCACCGGCGAACCCTACAACGAAAGCTCGACAAGCGACCGGTCAGACGTTAGTACAACAAAATACGTTACTGCTCATCAATGTAAACGCGCGCATCAAACGTGCGTATCCAATCCGGATAAAACACCATAATACCGGTCATCAAAATGCCGTTCATCAGTGCTTCGGGGAACATGATAAGAGGAAGGTAGTTAATGTATTCGTGCTGAATTTTTGCCCACGGATACACATCGCTTACCCATAATAATAAAGACATTGCCGTACCCGATACAGCAACGACCACAGCCGCTCCCAAGAACCCGCAACCGAACAGGTAAACAAAAAAGTTCTTAGGTAAGAGACGACCAATCCAACTTTGAATAAAGTGCGTTAACAATGCTGGCAGCACCACTAAACAGACCCCATTTGCCGTAAAACCTTGCCAGCTCTCTTTACCGAGTACCGTCATGGCTAGCAACACTAACGTAGCCGACAAGATGGCGAGGTCCCAGCCGAGTATCAGGGTTAACGCCGTCACCCCTAAAAAGTGGATGCTCAACCCAGGTGAAATACCGGCACGCATAACCCACATCACCATTAATACGACAGTCACTGCGAAAAAAAGATGCTGCAAGCGGCGTTCATTGACCAGCAAATCCCATGGCGCTTTTATGCTAGCCGCCATCAACCCCACAACAAAAAGTACGTGGATAACCCAAAGCCAAGAACCCGTTAACAAACCGTCGGTAATGTTCATAAAAAGTTACTGATCCGTCCCAAACATGTATACATAATCGTTAGGCTACGCGTAAATGGCAGTGAGACCTTGATACACATCAACGAACTCAGCACCAAACTCTTACCGGCCCAAATAGTGCAAAGGCACGGCAGTCGTATCAATGACTTTACGCATAATAAATGCCGACTTAACCCCTGTAACCCCGCTGATGCGAGTGATCTTACCCAGCAAAATATCGTGATAGCTATCCATATCAGCAACAGCAACTTTCAATTGGTAATCAGCATCATGACCGGTAATAAGGTAACACTCCATCACCTCTGGTATGTCGCCAATAGCTTGCTCAAATGCCTCGAAACGTTCAGGGATATGCTTGTCCATACTAATATGTAACAAGGCTATTAAGTTAAGCCCCACCTTTCTTTCATTTACGCGCACGACCTGCCGCTCGATGACACCGCTCTCTTCTAACTGCTTAACTCGGCGCGAACAGGGTGCCGCCGTTAGCCCTATTCGATCCGCCAAATCTTGGTTTGATATGGATGCGTCTCGCTGAAGCTCGTGCAATATTTTTATATCAAACCGGTCTAGATCCACATTCAACATCACCACACCTCAAATACTCGCAATAAAAACAAAACAAAAACTATAAAAACATACAAATTATTGCGCTTCAATTGTATTAAGAGACATTTTAGCAAACCTATTGCGCATCGTTAGGCGTAGACTACTCATCAATAGGAAGTACACAGGAATCTGCCAGCACACATTTATCCATAAGTGCAGAGTATTCGATTAACCGGATTGAATATGGCAAGCATCTAAACAGCACCCCGTTTAGAAAGCATCCTTAGCTTACCCAGCGTTAACTGTGCTGCTTCCTTGTATATCTTTGATCAAGAATCACCCTTAACTACCGTAGCTCACAAGGCAGGGAACACCATGTTCGACCATCGTAAATACCGTCCATTCACACCTATTCGCTTGACTGACCGCACTTGGCCAGACAAGCAAATTACAAGCGCACCTGATTGGTGTAGCGTTGATTTGCGTGATGGCAACCAAGCACTTATCAACCCGATGAATATCGAACAAAAAACACGTATGTTCCTGCTGCTAGTAAAGTTAGGGTTTAAAGAAATCGAAGTGGGCTTTCCATCAGCATCCCAGCCAGACTTTGATTTTGTACGCAAGTTGATCAATGAAGACATGATCCCTGACGACGTGACTATTCAAATTTTAACGCAAGCACGTGAGGATCTTATCTCCCGCTCGTACGAAGCACTCAAAGGCGCTAAGCAAGCCATTGTTCATGTGTACAACTCAACATCGACCGTTCAACGCGAGCAGGTCTTTGGGATGGATCGCGATGGCATCAAAGCCATTGCTGTTCAAGGCGCTAAATGGGTACGCGAGTACGCATCACAAAACCCAGAAACCCATTGGTCATTTCAATACTCTCCCGAAAGCTTTACGGGCACAGAAATGGACTACGCAGTGGAAGTATGTGATGCCGTTATTGCCGAATGGAAACCTGAAACCGGCCGTAAAGTCATTATCAACTTACCCGCGACAGTCGAAGTGTCTACACCGAATGTATACGCCGATCAGATCGAGTATTTTTGCCGCCACATCAGCCAACGCCAACATATTACTATCAGTCTTCACACACATAACGACCGCGGCTGTGGTGTCGCTGCCGCTGAATTGGCCGTTATGGCCGGAGCCGACCGTGTAGAAGGCACCTTAATTGGCAACGGCGAACGCACGGGTAATATGGATATCGTCACCATGGGTATGAACTTATATTCCCAAGGCGTCGATCCTGAGTTGGATTTTTCCAACATCAAAGAAATTATAGAAGTCGTTGAGTTTTGTACCGAATTACCCGTCTCTGCACGTCACCCATGGGCTGGCGAACTCGTCTATACGGCATTCTCAGGTAGCCACCAGGATGCGATTCGTAAATCGATCAGCTACCACGAGCAACATAACCTTGAACACTGGGACGTGGCTTACTTACCCATCGACCCGCGTGACATTGGCCGCGAATATGAAGCCGTTGTTCGTATAAATAGCCAAAGTGGCAAAGGCGGCGTGGCGCTTGTTTTAGAGCGAGACTACGGTATACAACTGCCTAAGTGGATGCATGGAGCTATCAGTAAAGTCGTGCAAAAGGCTTCAGAAAATACCGGGGCTGAAATCACCTCATTACAAATCAAATCTCTTTATGATGAGCACTTTGCAGCGATTGACCCCCAATGGGCATTATCAGGCTACGACCTGCATACTGATGCCGGGATAGTAAAAGGCACATTTAAAGTCCCAGCTGTTCAACCACCGCTGCAAGGTAAAGGCACTGGAGCAATCGAAGCCTTAGTTCAAGCGCTAGAAACCGCTTATGGTGTAACTATTCGCGTCACTCATTTTGATGAAAACGCGCTCACCGAGGGGACTAACGCCCAAGCTCAAGCCTGTATTGCACTGGATATAAACGGTAGCACCTATTGCAGTGTTATCATCGCAGAAGATACATCTGCCGCTAGCTTACAAGCCGTGCTCAGTGCCTTTAGCCGCCGCCAAATTGAGCAAGTACACGCGGCGTAAGTTTACTCCCTAAAAGCCCTTTGCCTCCCGGTCAAGGGGCTTAACACCATGGTGCTCACTGCCGTGTGCACCGCTATACCCCGCTTTACATACGCTCTCTGCCAAACCCCTCAATCAAGCCTTCACACGAAATATGCAACGCTCTTATTCAAACATTGGGCTGCCAACTAGTTAGCCAGCTAACTATAATGCAATCTAATTAGCCTGCTAACTTTATTAAGCACTTTTATATTCACCCACTACTGAGTTTCCCGTGTCTAAACATTCACCTACATCCCCGCCACTAAACGAGTCCGCCCGTAATCGATCGTTTGGGTTGCAAATAGGCCACCTGCACCGCTTATGGCGAGCTTCGATAACAAGCGTGGTCCAGCCACTCGATATGACCGAATCACGATGGACCGCCATGGTGCATCTGAGCAAGCTGGGTGAAGGCTGCTCTCCGCGAGCACTCGCGAATGAACTAGCCATAGAAATGCCCTCACTAACCCGTACATTAAACCAACTGCAAGAGCACGGTTTAATCGAGCGGCGACAGCACCCAAGTGACAAACGCTCCCAGTGCTTGTGGTTCACACCTAAGGGACGTGATCGGCTTACTGAGCTTAACCACTATATCCACGAGGTTAGAGAGGCTTTTTATCAAGGGGTGACTGATGAAGAGCTGGAAGCGGTGAGCGACACACTAACGCGCATGGAAAACAATGCAAAACGCTGGTTAACCCATGTCGATAACGAGGAAGATCAACTATGACCCCCGATCAACTGTTCAAACGCTGGGTGCATAGAGCGCTCGTCCTGTTTGCCGTTCTCTTTATCTATTTTTTGGGCGCCGATTTATGGATGCCAGTGTCGACTCACTCGCGCGTTATGCATCCAGTCGTGCGTGTAGCACCCGAAGTCGGAGGACAAATTACAGCCGTCCATGTTATTAACAACCAACCGGTGCAACAGGGTGATGTTTTATTTACGCTGGACAAGCAAGCGTATCAATTGGCCGTCACTAAAGCCGAACTAGCGGTTAAAGCCGCGGTTAAAACCAATCAACAATTAGACGCCTCTATAATTGCCGCCAAAGCCAGTGTCGCTGCCGCGACAGCCGATGTGAATGAGTTATCCAAAGAACAAAAGCGTCTATCGCGCCTGTTAGCTAATCGCAATATAGGGCAACAGCAATACGATCAAATACACGCGAGCTACTTGGCTGCTTTGGCGGTACTCGAAGAAGCAAAGTCAAAAGAAAACCAAGCCACCGTCGAACGGGGTCTTAAAAGTGACCAAAACCTCTTACTCAAGCAAGCCGAAAATAATCTAGCTGATGCAAAGCTCGCACTCTACTACACCGATGTTCGCGCCAAAGTAGACGGTATCATTACCAACTTACAGCTTGTCCCTGGTAACTATGCCAGTGCAGGGGCACCCGTCGCGGCCGTGGTCTCAAATGAAGCCGATATCATCGCTGACTTTCGCGAGAAATCACTCAGTAAGGCAGCCGTAGGCAATGAGGCAAGTGTCATTTTCGACAGCCTTCCAGGACAAGTATACGACGCACACGTGGTCTCTGTAGACGCCGGTGTTAAAGCGGGCCAACTAACCGCTGACGGCAACTTAGCCGACCCAGCCGAATCCGACCGCTGGATTCGAGACGCGCAATACATGCGTATACACCTGACGCTAGACGAACACCCCGAGCTGCTGGCTTCACTCCCCACCGGCGCACGCAGTACCGTACAGCTTTACCCTGTTTCCGGGCTAGCCGCTTGGTTAGGGCATATCCAAGCCCACCTAATTAGTTGGCTGCATTATGTCTACTAAGCGCTTATTCAAAGTTAGCTTATTACCTAGGAGGTATCGGCCTTCAGTCACGGGGCCTTATGCGCAAACACTGTCTGCCAATGATGTGCAAATGTGCTTGCGCGCTGCCTTCGGCGGCACCTTAGGTTTTATCATCTGCAAACTGATGAATTGGAACTATGGCGCTTTTTTTGTCGTTTACCCCATGCTGTTACTCGCGTTGGTGCCTGTGTTAAATGGGCATGTGATCCGTCAATTTTTAGCCAGCATGGTGCTCATCAGCTTTTCTACACTTTTTGTACAAGGTGCTCTTGGTGACCGACCTATCCCAATGACAATGACAGCTATGGTGATGTTTGCAATTCTCTTTCGCTGCATGAGCCAAGGCCCCTATTTCTTATTTGGTGCCTTAGGTATTACCGGGTTATCTATTCAGCTGCATTTTGCTAGTTATCCGTACCCATCGACTCATGTAAGCGACATGGTCATGTCTAACATAGCAGCCACCTTTGTGACGATTCTTATCGCTATGTTGATGCATACGTTTTTTCCTGATGCCGAGCCGCGAACACCACGAAAACCACCACCCAAACCGGCTAGTAATTTACGCCATGAAATAATCTTAACCACAACGGTAGCGACCTTGTCTTTCATTGTCTTTCAAATACTGGATTTAAAAGGCTCGCTCTCCGCACAAATGGCTTCGATTCTTATCTTGTTTCCCCTTAACTGGCACGGCGCTGGCAAAGCGGCATGGAACCGAGCCGTCGGAACGCTGATTGGTTGTAATGTAGGGTTATTAATTCAGTTCGTGCTGCTAACACACTCTAATATGCTGCTATTTGTTAGCTTTGGACTGTGGTTTAGCATCATGCTATTTGCACGACACCACGCACATGAAGGCGGCGGGTCTGGAGCGGGTTTTGGTGCAATGACGACCATGGCTATCTTATTTGGGCAATACTTAACCCCCACTCAAGATTTGGTCTACAACGCCTTATACCGGTTTACATCGGTCTCGGTCTCAGTCGTATTCACCTTACTGGTCATCTACCTAATGCACCTGCTCCTCAACCGCTTTGAAGCAACACGCCTATACATTAATTAAGTTGGACGCGCGCTTTTGTTTGCTCGGCTATAAAGGTACGCAAAAAGCGCACCGGCTAATGCTCCAAATAGGTGGGATTCAAAGGAAATGCGCGGGTCCGTGGGTAATACGCCATAAGCCATTCCGCCATAAAATATCACCACGACCAGCGCTATTAATATGTTAATTAATCGACGGTCAAAAAACGCCATCGCAATCAAAATGCTCCACAAACCAAAAATCCAGCCACTAGCCCCAATATGCAATGCGCTGCGTCCAAACAGCCAAACCAACAAACCTCCCACGGTAATAACAAACACGCTAGCGGCTAGCCAAAAGCGAAGCGAGCGCACCATACAAATAGCACTGAAGACCGTAAGACCAATCAGATTATTGACTAAGTGGCCGAGACTACCGTGAATAAAAGGCGCGGTAAAAATATGCACTAAGCTGCCAGTGTCGCGTGGAATAATCCCCCAATACGCCAATGAGACTGGGAGCACATTGTCTATCACATAAAGGCCCGCCATGCTGCCAATCAAAATAAGCAGCACCGTGATATTGGTGGATAAATGATCAGAAAAAGAACGCCGATTAGTCACCTGAAAAATACTCGCTAATGGTTATGGTTATTAATCACTAGGCATACAGCAGTGCTTATAGCGCTTTTTGCTGCCGCATGGGCATCGCTGCTTACGCTTAACTCGCACATCCTTTTCGATGGCCATCACATCTTGTTGATAGAACTCCGATAATGCATCAAATAATTTAGGATGCTTATCTTTCATCATCTGGGGGCGCTCAAAAAAATACTCAGACGCTACCGCAAAAAACTCAACACGGTTGGTGCTGGCATAATCACCAATGTTGCTTTTACGTTTCACTATCTCGTTCGTTTTGTGACGAACCAATTCAAACCAAGGGATGGAATAGGCATATTCTTTAAAACGCTCTGGGTAGCCATCACACTCGCCATCCAACATATCTATAAGATGTACAAACTCATGAATACCCACATTATGTTTATCTTTACTATTAGCAAAGCCTTGATAGAGCGCTGAGCGACACAACGCCATTTTGCCCGCCATAGGCCCAGTGCCCGCCATAGGCCCAGTGCCCACCATACCGGTGATACGAGAATCCGCCTTACCGCATTCAAATTGCTGGTTAAAAGCAGCAGGTAATAGGTAGACGGCTTTTAAATTAAAATAGTGCCACTTGGGGAAGCCCCATACAGGGATGATGGCACTTGCGGCGACTAACATCCTATCCTTGTCAGTCACCTCAAACTGCCCCGCCTCAACCGCTGTGGTAGCTAAGAATAGCGCAACTCGGTGCTCAAAAAGGGCCTTATCTTCTTCGCTGAGTACTCGATAAAAAGCGACATTAGCCGTCAAAATATGACTCCACTCAGGCTGCCACTCAACCGGCACAGGCGCTTTAGAACGAAACAACCAAGTTGAGATTGCACTTAACCAACGTAAAATTTGAGTCACTCACTTTCCTTAAAGTTAGATGCTCAGCTGCATCAAGACAGCGTCTTGCTTTCCGGCCTCTGTCTGGTAATAACCCCGACGACGGCCATTTTCAACAAACCCTATTTTGGCATATAAACGTAACGCAGCCACATTGCTAGCGTTTACTTCTAGCAGTGCTACGGTGCAGTGCTGACTGCGCCAACGCGTTACCAATGATGACAGGAGCTGGGATGCCACACCTTGGCCTGCATACGCAGGGTGTGTTGCTATTTGATAGAGCTCTACTTCGTCCAACACCACTCGGCTAATTGCAAAAGCGATCAAACGGTCTTGGTCATACACCCCCATATTTAATGTGTCAGGATGCTGTAGATGCGCCAATAACTGAGATTCAGACCACGCCTCATGTGGCAAACAACAGGTCTCTAGTACTCGAATGGCTGGTATATCAGATGCTGCGAGTGCCGCTACTCGATAACGATTCATTAGGATAACGAGCTAGCCGTATCATCGGCGGGCGTAACATAGGCCGCCAAGGGGAGTAAGGCTTGTAAATCTTGCCAGACTTCTTTTTTACACTCGGGGATTTGCAGCATTTGCGTGAGGCTATGGCTGATAACGACCTTAGCGTCGCTACGATAATTAAACACCATACCCCGCATATCATCGATGCTTTCTTCTCGCTGCATCACCATTTGCGCCGCACTTTCGCCCAGTAAAATAATAGGCCGCGGCGGGTGATCTGCTAAGACTTTTTCCAGCTTATATCTGACCGCTTCAGACGCGACCGTACGACCTTGATTTAACGCATCACCGACTAAAATAGGCCACGGCAGCACATAAGGCGATGCGACCAATTCGGCGTTAGCCCCCATGGCGCGTATCATATTCACACACAGGCGCTGGTGCCGATCAAGATTCTGACCTACACGCCCTTGTGGCGGCATGCTATCGATAACAATGGCTTGCTCAAATAGCCAAAACGCCAAACGGAAAGTAGGGATCTCTTCTTTATGTTGTCGTGGCTTAATTTCGATATTCGCCGCCAGTTCTGCGGCTGGGGAAGGCGCGCCCTGGGGCGCCGTTGCGTTATCGGCGTTCTCTTGCTTAACCCCTGTTGGCTTATTGGTAGTTAACGCATTCAAACCCGCCTGTAACTGATCTCGCGCATGACCAGATGACAATGGAGGTGATTTTTGTAAAGCATCAGCAAGCTGGTGCGTTGTCTGATGAGCCACCTCAACTTCGTGAGCACTGTGGTGGTTTTCATGGCCACCGGCATCGTCCAAGTCATCAAACCCTTCACTGCCATAATCACCATACAAAAACGTATTAACCCAGTCAGGAGAGGCTTTAGCTGCCGGTAACGCCGTACGAGGCAACCAACTACTGATGCCCATCGCCTGTAAATAATCGTGCCGACGTTGTTCCGAATCCATTGTTAAAGCCTTACCTGATTGAGTGTCGTTGGCGAATACCCGCGAGGAGCTAAACGCCGCTGCCTTGAGGGTGCGCCTTTTGAACCGTCGAAGCCATTAAGTTTAGCGCGTGTATATAAGCTTTAGCCGATGCAATAATAATATCGGTATCAGCACCTAATCCATTGACTATGCGCCCTGCTTTTTCTAAACGCACGGTCACTTCGCCTTGTGAATCAGTGCCACTGGTAATCGCATTAACCGAGTAAAGCTCCAAACTCGCATCCGATTGCACAATCGATTCAATGGCTTTTAGCGCCGCATCAACTGGCCCACCACCCGTTGCTTCGGCTTTATGCTCTTCACCATCGACCATCACCGTAATCTGCGCCAAGGGAGTTTCCCCTGTCTGTGATGTGACATTTAAAGACGACAACTTATATTTCTCGTACGCATCTTCAGCACGCGTATCCGACACTAACGCCATTAAATCTTCATCATAGATTTCATGCTTTTTATCCGCTAATTCTTTAAAGCGAGCAAAAGCATGGTTGAGTTCTACATCAGTATTGAAGCTGGTACCCAGCTCTTCTAAACGCGAGCGAAACGCATTGCGGCCTGAGTGCTTACCCATAACCATACGGTTAGTGTTCCAACCAACATCTTGCGCCGTCATGATCTCGTAGGTTTCACGGTGCTTTAGCACGCCGTCCTGATGGATACCGGACTCATGAGCAAAGGCATTAGCGCCGACAATCGCTTTGTTTGGTTGAACAGGAAAGCCCGTGACACTCGATACTAGACGCGATGCAGGAACGATCTGTGTCGTATCAATACTGGTTTCCAACCCCAAACGGTCTTTACGGGTGCGCAAAGCCATCACCACTTCTTCTAATGACGCATTACCCGCACGCTCACCTAAGCCATTAATGGTACATTCTACCTGACGCGCACCGGCACTCACCGCTGCAAGCGAATTAGCAACCGCCAAGCCTAAATCGTTATGGCAATGCACAGAGAAAATCGCTTTGTCTGCATTTGGAATACGTTGCAATAATTGCGCGATAGTATGGCCAAACTCTTCGGGTACCGCATAACCCACGGTATCGGGAATGTTAATAGTACGAGCACCAGCGTCGATAACCGCTTCGATGATACGGCACATAAAGTCCATCTCAGAGCGGCTAGCATCTTCTAACGAAAACTCAACATCATCAATTAAGTTGCGCGCACGTTTAACGGCGTGCACAGCGTTTTCGACTACGCGATCAGGTTCCATTTGAAGTTTATACTTCATATGAATAGGCGACGTTGCAATAAAGGTATGAATACGGCCCGATGCAGCATTACGCAGCGCCTCTCCTGCACGGTCGATGTCGGCATCAAGCGCGCGAGATAACGAGCACACCGTGCTTTCAGTAATGGCATTAGCAATGGCCTGCACTGATGCAAAATCACCTGGCGAAGCAATAGCAAAACCCGCCTCAATGACATCAACACGCATTTTCTCTAACTGTTTGGCAATACGCAGCTTTTCATCACGAGTCATTGACGCGCCCGGACTTTGTTCTCCGTCACGTAAGGTAGTGTCAAAAATAATAACGCGATTATCTTGTGTCATAGCTGGCAGCTCCGCTCGGTTGTCTCTTGTAGGACGCTATTTGATGAGCGATAGTTTAACGCAAATGGCCGTTTTACGTCATATTTAGATCACACTTACAGCGCTAGTTACATGATATACAAAAGCTATCAGCCTCATTGATAAAGAGTTATTGATAATCATTATCAATAACGTAATATAGCGACTACATTAAAAGGGATTAGGTAATGACTCCGTTCGATTTTGATACGCAAATAGATCGCCGTGGCACGGCCAGTGAAAAATGGGAACGCTACCGCGATACCGACATTTTGCCCATGTGGGTGGCTGATACCGATTTTATGTCGCCACCGGGTGTTATCAAGGCGCTGCATGAACGGATTGACCACGGCATATTCGGTTACACCGAAGCGCCAGAATCGCTCGTGCAAACCGTCATTAAGCGAATGGCCAGCGAATACAACTGGTCTATCGAAAGCGATTGGATAGTTTGGCTACCAGGCTTAGTGTGCGGCCTCAACTTAGCCTGCCGCGCTGTTGGCACGTCTCAAGATACCGTTATAGCGCCGCAACCTATTTATCCTCCGTTTGTCACAGCACCCCGCTTGTCCGACCGTTATGTTACTCAAATCCCAATGGTCGATCACGGCCAGCGCCGAGTACTGGATTTTGATGCGTTAGAAGCCAACATAACGGAGCAAACGCAGCTGCTATTGTTTTGTAACCCGCACAACCCAGGCGGCACCGTCTATAAACGAGAGGAATTAACTCGTTTAGCCAGTATTGCAGAACAACACAATATAACGATTTGCTCGGACGAAATTCATTGCGATCTCATTCTGGAACCAGGGTTAGTCCATATTCCTCTTGCCTCCATTTCAGAGACAATAGCACAGCGTACCATCACCCTGATGGCTCCGAGCAAGACCTACAATATTGCAGGCCTTGGCTGTTCGTTTGCCATTATTCCTAACCCTCAGTTACGTCGGCAGTTTAACCAAGTACGTAAAGGCATCGTGCCTAGTGTCAATTTACTTGGTTACACCGCCGCCGAGGCCGCTTACGCGACCGGTGACGAGTGGAATACAAAACAACTGGACTACTTACGTGCGAATCGCGATTACCTCGTCAAAGAAATCAATCAAATACCTGGGTTGTCGTTATTGCCGATAGAAGCAACCTACCTGGCTTGGATCGACATTTCGGGGGCAAAACTTGAAAACCCAGTTCGTTTCTTTGAAGAAGCCGGTGTCGGTATGTCACCCGGACGCGACTTTGGTGATGATCGCTACATGCGCCTTAACTTTGGTTGCCCACGAGCACTACTTGAAGAAGCGATACGCCGCTTGCGCATAGCCCTTATTAACCATCTACCCGTATAAGTGGAACGTATTAAAAGGCAAACAGTCGGAAAAACGGATTAACGTTCTACTTAAACAATGATCAAAACGTACATAGCCACTTAACACAGGTACTTTTACAGGAACTTAGCTCCCCATGGAAACACAAGCCTCGATATCAACCGCGCAACCCAATCAGTCGATTGCATTTTTTAGTCAACTCATTGATGAGATGAAACGCCATCCGCTGATCACAGCCGGTTTCATGCTCACTGTTATTGCGGTGATTGTATTAGTGCTGATTGAGTACAACGCGCTGGGGGGACAAAATATCCGTTTCAACCATGCCATGCTGGGAAGCCTAGTCAGTTTTAGTACCACGGCCCTTGGCGCGTGCGGCGTTTTACTATTGCGTGGCCTTTCAACAAAAATAGAAGACAGCATGCTGGGGTTTGCCGCCGGTATGATGATGGCCGCCAGTGTGTTTTCTCTTATTATCCCTGCCTTAGATGCCTCAACCGAAATCCTTGGCAAACCCGCTTTATCACCCTTTATTGTGGTTATTGGTTTAGCGATGGGCGTGATGTTAATGCTGGGGCTAGACCGCTTTACTCCACACGCCCATGCACACAGCGGTACGTTTGGCCCCGGACGCGACCGCCTCAGTGGCGTTTGGTTATTTACGATGGCCATTACCTTGCACAACTTACCCGAGGGAATGGCTATTGGTGTCGGGTATGCCGGTGGTGATGATACCGTTGGCTTAGCGATCACATCCGCTATTTCTATTCAAAATATACCTGAAGGCTTAGCCGTAGCGATGGCCTTGCGCGCGGCCGGTATTCGCCCCTTACTCGCTCTCATTGTCGCGGCGGGGAGCGGATTAATGGAACCCATTGGTGCCTTTATTGGCGTAGGTGTCGCCAGCGGCTTACCGCTAGCTTACCCGCTAGGTTTAAGTCTTGCAGCCGGCGCCATGTTGTTTGTCGTATCGCATGAAGTCATCCCAGAAACACATCGCAATGGCCACCAAACCCCAGCAACTATTGGCTTGATGGGTGGGTTTGCCGTCATGATGGTATTGGATACAGCCTTAGGGTAATAGCCGCCTACCGCTGTTAAGCCCTTATTCTGATTAGGCCGTGCGCCATATAAACCACCAACAACATATACGTTTAAATAAATATGTTGTCGGTGGTTTTTTTCTGTTCTATCATGTGCGCTGCACAGATGGAGCCGGTATGACACACTCTCAAGCCACAACAACAGACGTCTTAACCCCATTAAAGCTATTTAAGCTCTTGTCGGATGAAACACGCCTAACCACCCTTCTTTTACTACGTGAGAAAGGAGAACTGTGCGTGTGCGATATTACGTCGGCGCTACAGCAGTCGCAGCCTAAGGTCTCTCGGCACTTAGCCATGCTAAGGGAAAGCGAGTTACTATTAGATCGTCGAGAAGGTAAGTGGATTCACTATCGTTTGTCGCCCAACATACCTGCATGGGCTGCTCAGATCATCGAGCAGGCATGGCAGTGCAACTATGATGATATTAAACAACTCACCCAACACGCGCAGAGTACATCACCTACTTTAGGTAAATCTGTTTGCGTATAACTTACTAAAAAATTTTACCTTAACATATATGAAATATCATATCTGTATAAAGAGAACCCTATGATACTCGCAAGCATAATATTCATCACAACATTAATACTCGTGATTTGGCAGCCCAAAGGACTAGGTATAGGCTACAGCGCGATATTAGGGGCTATAGCGGCATTGGCTACGGGCGTGGTTAGCTTTGACGACATCCCAACCGTGTGGGCAATCGTCTGGAACGCTACCGCCACTTTCATAGCCGTTATCATCATCAGCCTTTTGCTGGATGAGTCAGGCTTCTTTGAATGGGCAGCGTTGCACATCGCTCGCTGGGCCAAAGGGCGGGGAAAATGGCTATTTACGTGGGTTATTTTACTCGGCGCAACCGTTGCCGCTATTTTTGCTAATGACGGTGCTGCGCTCATCCTTACGCCTATCGTTATTGCCATGCTATTGGCACTTGGATTTAGCCGAGGGGCAACGCTGGCCTTTGTGATGGCGGCAGGTTTTATTGCCGATGCCGCAAGCTTGCCGCTAATCGTCTCTAATTTAGTGAATATAGTCACCGCTGACTTCTTCTCGCTTGGTTTTAACGAATACGCTTCTGTTATGGTCCCCGTCAATGTGGCTGCTATTCTCGCCTCTTTAGTGACACTTCACTTATTTTTTCGCAAAGAAATCCCGATTGATTATGACGACAGCAAATTAAAAGCCCCTCGCCAAGCTATTCGCGATCACAAAACCTTTGTTATGGGCTGGGTTGTGCTCGCCATGCTACTAATCGGCTTTTTTGCTTTAGAACCTTTGGGAGTTCCCGTTAGCTTAGTCGCAGCTGTTGCCGCATTAGTGTTGTGGATAACCGCTAAGCGCGAACGCTTAATTGATACTCATAAAGTCATCAAGGGTGCCCCATGGCAAATCGTAGCGTTCTCTCTGGGTATGTATTTGGTGGTGTACGGCTTACGCAATGCGGGGCTAACAGACTTTATTTCAAATATCCTCAACTCATTTACCGAACATGGTATTTGGGTCACCACATTAGGCACTGGGTTCTTAACCGCATTTATGTCCTCAGTAATGAACAATATGCCTACGGTCTTAATTGGTGCGCTATCTATAGAAGGTAGCACCGCAACAGGCGTCCTCAAAGAAGCCATGGTTTATGCCAATATTATTGGCTGTGACTTGGGCCCTAAGATAACACCGATCGGTAGCTTAGCGACTCTTCTATGGCTGCACGTTCTTTCCCAAAAGAACATCCAAATTTCATGGGGGTATTACTTCAAAGTAGGTATTTTGATGACCACTCCTGTACTGCTCGTCACGCTAGCCGCCTTAGCGTTGCGCTTATCCATGTAATGCCCTTCAATTAACTGGGAGCTTGCTATGAGTCACATTACCATTTACCACAATCCAGCCTGCGGCACGTCACGTAACACACTGGCTTTGATCCGTAACAGCGGAGTAGAGCCAGAGATCATTCTCTACTTAGAAACGCCTCCCTCACGGGAGAAGCTCGTTTCACTCATTGCTGACATGGGTATACCTGTTCGCGCATTGCTAAGAACGAATGTTGAACCCTACCACGATTTGAACTTAGCCGAAGGGAGCTTCACAGAAGAACAAATTATCGATGCAATGATGGATCACCCTATCCTAATTAACCGCCCAATTGTTGTAACCCCTTTAGGTACGCAGCTGTGCCGACCGTCAGAAATCGTTTTGGATATTCTGCCCGATGCCCAGCAAGGCGCGTTTAGCAAAGAAGATGGCGAGCTCATCGTTAACGACCAAGGACAACGAGTTAAATAATGAATATTGATGATTTAAGCATGCCAGCGCTCCAATCAGAGCTGCTCGAACAGAATATGACCAAGACGGCCTGCAGCCCCACTCCTGTTGAACACCCACCGAGAATTCTCATGCTTTATGGATCACTACGTGAGCGCTCTTACAGCCGCTTAGTGACAGAAGAAGCCGCACGTTTATTAACAAGCATGGGGGCTGATGTGCGTATATTTAACCCGTCAGGCTTACCCTTGCCTGATGACGCGCCCGACACTCACCCCAAAGTACAAGAGTTACGAGAAATGGTACGCTGGAGTGAAGGTATGGTCTGGTGCTCACCTGAGCGTCATGGTGCCATGACAGGCATTATGAAAACACAGATCGATTGGATACCACTGTCTGAAGGAGCGGTTCGGCCATCCCAAGGAAAAACACTTGCCATCATGCAGGTCAGTGGCGGTTCTCAATCATTCAATGCCTTAAACCAAATGCGTATTTTAGGCCGTTGGATGCGTATGTTTACCATACCCAACCAATCATCCGTGGCCAAAGCATGGCAAGAGTTCGACGAAGCGGGCCGCATGCGCCCTTCCTCCTATTACGACCGTGTCGTCGATGTCATGGAAGAGTTAATGAAGTTTACGCTGCTACTTCGCGGTAACGTAGATCAGTTAACAGACCGCTACAGCGAGCGTAAAGAAACCGCTGCGCAGCTTATGGCCCGTGTCAACCAAGAGAAAATATAATCGCTTGGTAACACCGATGAGCTGGTGGCTCCTACACCAGCTCACCCACTTCGATACCCGCCTCTTGCTGCAACGCATCCTGAATAGGCTCGCCCCGGACTCTGGATACCGGAATCACCCCAGCCCAGACAGGCAACGCATGATCCTCTGCATCATCGATCGGTGCGCCCGCCCTCACTTTAGCGGAGACCTCTTCAATTCGAACACCAATCACTGTTGTGGCACGCAGCTCATTCGCATTAGGCGGCCGAGCGGTTAACGACCGGCCTTTATGCGTCTTCTCAAGCAACGCATCCAACACTCTCTTTTTTTCGGCTTCGTCTTCCACCAGCTCGGGCGTGCCAAAAAGCATCACAGATCGGTAATTAACAGAGTGATGAAATGCCGACCGTGCCATAACCAACCCATCTAAAATCGATACGGTTATGCACACTTTGCCTTGCTCAAGGATACTGCGAATCAGGCCATTTTTAACAGAACCATGAATATAGAGCACATCGTCAACACGCCAGTGCAAATTAGGTTGAACTACCGGCAAGCCATCTACCACGCCGCCCACATGACACATCGTCGCTTCATCTAAAATAGCATCGATCACCGCTTTATCGTACGTAGCCCGATTACCACCGCGCTTTACGCGTGTATGGGGTTTTACTGAATAAGATTCCATGAGCACCTCGCACTGTTTAACCATCATTCATCCAGATATAAACAGGGTAAAGACATTATCGGGCTAAATTAATACCCACTTTTTTACTTTTTAACTAGCCCACTTTAACCACATGGCAAGAGCCGTTAACATAGGAGAGAGCATTTACATTTCTTTACATGAGTACTTTGCGCCAATCCGTTGTCTATAAATGGGAACTCAAGAGACATACACGCAAAAGGACATACAATGAAAAACATCAAAGCAGCAATCCTTTTAGTACTCAGCCTGATTATCGGTGCGTTTTTAACCGTAGTAGGATTAGTTGTTGGCTGCGCCCTGTTTGTAGTGATTGCTATTAAAATGCGCTTATCTCCGGCTCGCAAACAGTCCGAAGAAGATGGCCACACCTATGATGCCGAATACCGGGTAATCAACGACTAACACTATGGCACTACGCTTATTTGAAACGGAAATATCGTTAACCCCACACAATAAGCAGCAAAGCCTTTATCAACTTATTCTATCGGCTATTAGACTGGGAAAACTGGAAGCCAATGACAAACTGCCTTCTACCCGTCTACTAGCCGAACAACTCCACATAGCCCGCTCTACCGTTAAAACGGTTTACGAAATATTACAAGCCGAAGGGTATGTAGAAACGCGCAGAGGCTCAGGCACGTTTGTGGCTAACTTACCCGAACTGCCAAGCTATGAATTGCCAAGCTATGAACTGCCAACCAATGAACCGCCAGCGACAAGCGAGCCGCACGCCACTTCACCGTCTTCCAGCTTAAACGCACCTGCTGTTTCGGCTAGCGCTAACACATTAAACGATTCACTACGCCAACGGCTGCACAACGAGCAAACACATCATTTTTTACCGGCTCAACCGGCGATGGATCACTTTCCGCATAATGTTTGGCATAAAGTCAGTAAACAAGCCCTACGGGAAAGCTACCACTACGGCAACCCAGACCTCGCAGGTGATCCGTTACTACGGCATGAAACCGCGCTATTTCTCCGCCAACAGCGCGGTGTAAACTGCACTGCTGACAACCTCATTATTACCAGCGGATCACAGCAAGCCTTGTACTTGATGCTACGTATCCTGCTCAATGCGGGAGATACCGTGTTACTCGAAGGGGTAGGCTACCAAGGTGTAGATCTTATTCTGAATAGTCTTGGTGTAAATAATGAACTGATCAGCGAAAATTCAGCAGCATCCTACTTTACCTCCACCGAGGCCAATAGCAGCGTTGCAACGGCAGCCATCGTCACCCCTTCGCGTAGCTTCCCGCTGGGTGAAACCATGCCCTTATCAACTCGCAAAGCCCTACTCGATTGGGCTACACGCCATGAACGCTGGATCATTGAAGACGATTACGACAGCGAATTTACCTTTAGCGGCCACAGCATAGCGGCGTTGCAAGGCCTAGACAGCCAGCAACGCGTTATCTACACCGGCACCTTTAGCCGTACTATGTTTCCCGGTATCCGCTTAGGCTATCTAGTTGTTCCACCCAGCTTAACCGCACATGCACTTAGACTGCGATCCATTACCGACGGCGGCTTATCCACATCACTGCAGCGTTCGCTGGCCTACTTTATGAACCAAGGCCACTACAATCGCCATCTACGCCGCATGCGCAAGCTGTACCAAAGCCGCAAGGTGTTACTGAATGCACTCGTCGACAAGCACCTGCCCGAACTCACCTTGCAACCCAATAAAGGTGGAATGCATGATTGCTACTTTTTACCTGACGCACTGACTGACAAAAATGACGAAAACAACCCACTTGACCAATCGATAGAAGCGTACGCCAACCAAGCCAAACTAGGCATACGAGCACTCTCTCGATATTCGCGCTCACACCCAAAACGACAAGGCATCGTCATAGGCTTTGGCTCTACTGACGAAGCCGACATGGAAGCAGGGGTTATTAAACTCGCGGGGATTATTCGATCGTATTAAAGACGCGACCGAAGGATCTAAAGGGCCATCATAAAGATCACTTATTAGGCCCTTTAGTTGGTAATTACTATTTCAAACGGCAATTAGCAGTATTTCCGCCATGTTGCGGAGTAGGTATTTCGCAAGCGGAAGCTCTTTCAAGCTCTTTTGCTAAAGTAACCGAGGTGTTTGCGTACTGGCATACCACCCAAACCGACTCTTGAGCATACGAGAGATCATATAAGTCGATATCTTTCTCTTTCAGATATTCAGGCCTCAACCACTGTTCCTTATCAGGGCTACCTTCAGTAACACCTATCCCAAGGAAGTAATTCGCACCTTTTTTTGTAAAAGCACTGAATGACTCATCAGCAGACTCTACCACCTGAGCAGTAGAGATACTTTCGGGACACTCAATATGAGCAACACCATCATGTGCAAGGCTGTAACTACTAAAAAGTGGAACTGACAATAGGGCCAACATGACAAATTTATTCATGAATAATCACCGACAACGCATCGCCATTGTTACTAGGGTCAACAAATGATCCATCGGAATTTTTCCCTCTAAACAGCATTTTTCGCTTAGAAATAGATGGCTTTGAAGTCCATTGATCCATAACCCAAATGCCTTGTGAATCTTGGGAGATATAAAGAGCTGCATGATTCCCGTGACTACGATTAGGATAAACTCCATTTTCGAATGTCGCCACAGCCGTACCCGATACTATTTCCGAAGCATTACCTCTAACTTGAATACCCTCTCGCCACGTATCAGCCTTTCCAACTTTTGTGTACCACTGGACTAAACCAGCGCACTGCCCACCAAATACTTTTGGTTTGCCTTCCAAACTTTTTACTTTTGTATAAACAAAATGACCGTCGCTCATTACATACATTCCTTGTAGACTAGCGTTGATAGCAAATCAGCATTCTATTATTGGCCGCAGTAGCAAATCAAACTTATATCAAAAGTAAAAAACCAACAGCCCCCCAGCACTCCATATTTGAACTTTACTACCCTAGTAGACATAACATTTTTATTCATACACCCGCGCACTATCCTGTAAAAAAGTAAACCTACCTGCATAAATTACAGGAACCTTACCCCTGTTTTCCCACTGCGCAAACTCCGTACTACGCTAAAGCCCTGACATAGCGCCAATCATGTATTCTGGCATGCCTTATGCTCATTACTCACTAAGTAGTTAACGCGAACGCGCCATTGGTTTAACAAAACAACGTTAATCATAAAGCCTAGCGTTAACTCAATTTACGTTTATACAAGGAGCACACTATGTCGACTGATATGAGTAAAGCTATGTGGGAAGCGCTTGCCGATAGCCCTAATGTAATGCTGGGGCTAACGGGTACTAACGATCACTCAGAGCCCATGCGCGTACAGTTAGATAAAGATGCCAACAGCGAGTTCTGGTTTTACACCACCGCAACGAACCGAGTTGCCAAAGGCGGACCGGCAATGGTGCAATTTAGCAGTAAAGGTCATGATTTATTCGCCTGCATTAGCGGTACACTCGTCCCTGAAACGCGTCCAGAAATTATCGACAAATACTGGTCCAAGCCTGTCAGTGCTTGGTATGAGAAAGGTAAAGATGACCCATCGCTATTAATGATGCGCATGGAACTGAAAGATGCCGAAATCTGGACAGCCGACCCCAGCATCAAAGGGATGTTCAAGCTCTTTACCGGCAAACAAATTGATCCCGATGAGATGGGAGATCACGCACGCGTCAACGTTTAGATACAAGCGTGTTTTAAAAAGGGAGCTAGCTCCCTTTTTAACGGCTCCCTTCAAACACACCTATTTACTACTGCGTTTTAATCGTGCCCAGCACCGTGAGATCGGAGCCTTCACCAACACGCAACACCACAATTTCACCTGACAACGGATAAACACCTGTGAGCGCCGTGATATTAACCTGATGAGTTACCAACACTCTGGGTTTGTCAGTATTTTGCTGGATAATCCATTGCCTAAGCTCTTGGGTTTGCTTACCCTTTTGTGAAGCGTCTTGAAAGAAGGAATTTAACAAAGGTTGCGGCGTTACACCGCCTAAGGCCAACAAATTAGCCGTATCTAAGCACCGAAACCACTCACTCGAATAGACATCTGCCTCAGTAATACCCTGCTCACGAAACCTATCGCCAATACGCTTTGCTTGGTTAACCCCAGCATTCGACAAATTCCGCTGTGTATCGCGCTCACCAAGCGTGAAGTTTGATGGATCGCCAATGCCCGGCGCTATCGCATGGCGCATAATAGCCACATGATGAGTAGACGCTAACGCCTGCCATAATTGAGCCTCTGTTAACTCTGACGCAGAACCTACCGCGCTAATCCACGCCGTACACAACAAAATACACAACTGAGTTATTCGCTTTCTCATACAATAACCCTACCTAGCCCTACAGGCTTTGTTGCTAAAATGAATGACGAACACAGGGTCTGCACGTACAGCGTTTAAACGCTGCTTAAGTGGGCAGTATCCGTATCCAACCCAAAACATCGATGAGAACGTAACATGAGTACATTACTCAATGCCGATTTTGAACAACGTGTCGTCATTCGACCTAAGGATTATCAATGGGTTCCATCCCCCATGCCCGGCGTTGAACGCATGATGCTCGATCGAATAGGCGATGAAGTCGCGCGCGCCACGTCTATTGTGCGCTATGCGCCATACAGCCAGTTCTCATCTCATACGCACGACGGAGGCGAAGAGATTTTTGTACTTGAAGGTGTATTTGCCGATGAGCATCAACCCTACCCACAAGGCAGCTACCTTCGTAACCCAATAGGCACGTCCCACACGCCCAACATCGGAAAAGAAGGCGCAACAATTTTTGTTAAGTTACATCAGTTTAACGAACGCGATACTGAGCAAAAAGTGATTAATACCACCCAACAAATGTGGCACCCTGGGTTGGTTGACGGCCTAACCGTTATGCCATTGCACGAATATGAAGGCGAGCACGTAGCACTCGTGAAATGGGCCCCAAACACGCAATTCAAAGCCCACCAGCACTGGGGCGGCGAAGAAATACTCGTTATCGCTGGCACCTTCTACGACGAACACGGAAGCTACCCCGCAGGCACATGGCTACGAAGCCCCCACATGAGCCAACACACTCCATTCACAAAAGAAGACGGCGCATTGATCTATGTGAAAACGGGGCATTTGTAGTGAGCTTTTGGCAGTAAGTGGAGGGAAGCAGGACTTAATAAGGCCTATGCACGGCGCTATTTTTTGTGGAGAGCTTTTATAAAAAGTGTAGCAAAGCGAAATTCACAAATGGCGCAGCCAAAAAACTGCCCTGTAGACATGTTTGTTAGGCTATACATTTTGGCCAAACCGCCACAATACACCGCTAGGATCGTGAATAACAAAATCTAGCATACCCCACGGCTGCTTCGTAATATCTGAGACACTAATATGATATTTATCGGCCACACCCGACTCTTTGATTTGCTTATGCCAAGAATAAACATCTTCGACCAGCAAATGCATCATCAGGTTTTCAGCTAATGATTTGTCATAGAAATCTTGAAGTAGAAAGCTGCAGCCACCAGAGTGAAAGTAGGCAACTCCACCTTCATCAGAAGCTTTTGTGAAACCAATTTCCGAATAGAAATTCTTTGATGTTTCAAAATCCTTTGAAGGAATAAAAGTCTTCAGCTCTACAGTTTTCAGATTGCTCAAATTTTCCTCCTTGAGAGCCTAACGCCCAGCTCTGCGGCTGGAAAAAGTGGAGGCGAAGCCGGAGCTTTTGCAAGTCCGACAGCAGCTGCTTGTTATGTTCTTGGTCACACCTTGAGCTCCGCCAACCCGGGAGGAATAGACCCTCCCATAAAAAAGCCGTTTTCAGAAACTCCAATACCAACTCCAAATCCCGCAATCATTCCGCCACTAATTTTATTGGTGCCGACTCGAGTATATTCAGCTGATATTTCGCATTCTGGTAGAGATCCCGCCATGTCTCTAAAGAGTTTCCTGGCTGGCGAGTAAAAATAAGTTTGCTTGTCACCCCTATAAATGACAAAACCGTCTTCTTTTTCAGTGTACTCTACTTGATTCCAAGGCATATCTGAGACAATCTCTGGAAAAGCCGACTCTCCACCGATGTCAATAACGGATAATGCTCCTGACGAATGCGATAATATTGCTCTTGTCCCCCAGAGAAGGGGAATTTTGACACCGATAAAATTCTGTGAACCTAATCTGAAATCCATGATATCAATTACCTATAAGTTGCTGTAACTCAGCCTCTTGAAACTGAGCTTTTGAAGCTTTTAGCTGTTGTTCTAACATGGAAGCATGAGCCTCTTGCGGGTTCAACTTCCGATTATGAGTGATATCCTTTCCGTCGAGCTTAAGGTCAACAGTAACCGGCACCCCACCTCGGTATAAAATTCTGCAGAACATATTGCTCTCGTCTGTGAAAACCAAATTGAACTTCTTGATCATTACACCGTTTGACTCGTTCACAGAGCGGTAATCGACGATTCTATCAATTTCCTTTTCAACTATGTTTATCCCCGAGGTCGCAACTTCGTCTTTGAACAAAAGCAGTTCATCAATAAGTCTTTGTATATGATCGGGTCTTTGATCGAGCCACTGGCTGAGCTCCTCTTCCGTTTTTAAAACTATCAATCTTATGTCTTTACCTTCTTCGGTCAGCGCGCCGTTTTCAAAAATTCCATCGTCAGAGGCGACAACAAATGGTGGATCAGAGTCGTTCGACAGACCAACTATCTGGCACCACATCAGCCTGTCTCGAAACTCTTCTGCTTTCGGGTTGTTCTTTGGGAAGGGAGGCTCTCTAAAAGAAGTTCTTCTTTCCGCCTCAAAATAATCTTCATGAGACGGCTCCAGAAGATAAACATCGGGAAACCTCTGTTTTATTATTCCGAATGCGTCTATATCGGTTTTTTCTTCAGCTTTCGGACTGTTAATCGTGTAGCCGCTATTCAAAAGCAGGTCCTTCGCTCGCTGGATCTCAGACAGTTCTTTTTCGGCCTGTTCTCTTATACAAGCATTAAGTTCCATCTGCACAGTTCTCGGGATTAGAACTGAATCTCCGCGATCTAAAGCCATCTTGATTTGGCTCGCTAATCTCGGAGGCACTTCACCATTCCGGTACTCCTTTGTACCCAATCTGATAATGAAGTTTGTATCAAACATTAAGCGTGTAGCCATTAGGTGGTTCTCTATATCATCTCTGGACAAACATAACGCGGTGGTTTGGGGCCGGAACGAAGCACAACGCAGTGTAGGTCCTAGCCGCGATAGCGGCGAACAACACCACTTTGTTATGCATCTGCCCCGACACAGCCATGCTCTTTTAAAACCCGCTTCGTTGATGCAGGATTGTTTTTCAATGCTTCAGGCGGGCGTATAGGCCTTTGAACCAAATTACCCCTGCAATTGGGACATGTGTGACTTAAAATATTTTCAGCGCACGATTCGCAAAATGTGCACTCAAAAGTACAAATAACCGCTTCAGTAGAATCTGGAGGCAAGTCTTTGTCACAGCACTCACAATTCGGACGAAGTTCTAGCATTTTTTACTCTCCATTCGATGCATAACGCTTCAAGAAGGGGCGCCGGTTACGGCGTGCCTCTTGCTTGACTTGTTACATTCGACTCTCGGTGAAGGTATGAGTAACCCTGCGAACTGGCATAGTAAAATATTAAATTTGTTTTCTCTTCTAAACCTGCACAATTTCTAGTTCCGCACCCCAAAAACCTTAGAGTTTTATCTTCTTTGCTAATTTTTACTCTTACCATTTGAGTTGGCTTACTTTCTCCATGTAAATGTGCCTCAACAACTTGCGTTGCTTTTTCTTTACCCTCATGTTCGAAATATATGAGACTTGCTACATAAAGAACACCAAAATTGGCAAGTATTGCAACTGTGGTAAAGAGTGCTTTAGCTCTCAACTCGACAGGCGGTGAATTTCTCTTTCCGAACCAAAAGCGGCGAAATTTTACGATCTTCCTTTTTGTCCTTATTGATTTTCTTACCCAATCTATGTAGCTAGGTAATAATGCATGAGAGTAGAAATACAAAAGAAATGCCAACAAAATTAGAATCAACAAGGCAGGAGCAAAAGATATTAACAAGCCGCTATAGATAACTTGATGAAAGCTTCGTTCCATCATATCCGCATCTAAGTGAAGAACCCCAAGAAAGCCATTGTAGTACGCTGTGCTCCATGTATATAAAACTGCCGTAAATCCTGCAAGAAAGACAGCACTGTCCAAACTTAATCTATTAATGGCTCCTACTCCTTAGAATATAACGCCGCAATAATTTGCCGAAATGGAGGTGATTGTTTTGTGCTAACCAGCACAAAACAATCGCCGCAGTGGAGGTCAAATTGATTGCCTTGTTATACGATTTCAAGCGCTTCATTTTGAATGGTTAGCTCACACCCTTCTTCGGTGGGTAAAATATTAGCCTTGTCTGGTCAAAACATAACTAGTGCTCTAAAAGGCTTACAGTAGTAGTTAACAGCTGTACCTAAATACTCTTTGTACGCGTTGGGAATAATAGGCTTAAACATAACCTCAAAATCACCACCAATGACATTACCTAGCTTTTTGTTTGGCTCCATTGTGACACCGGACTTAATGTCTTCGACAATATCAGCAATAATCGCGTGCGCGGAATCCTTCTTGAGGCCAAATATTATAATTTCTGGATGCCCAAAGCTTTCCTCTAACCCTATTGTGTATGAAAAGTCTTGATGTTCTCCATTTGGATCAAAGACAAATAGGAAATGCCAACCATATTTTTTTATATTCCCCTGCATTTCTTCCTTGCTCATACTTTACTCGTATAACGCCGCGCTCTGCGGCAAATTTGGAGCGCAGCGGAAAATTTGTCCGACAGCAGCGCCTTGTTATGCCCTGACTGCATTCCAGTACTCTTCCTCTAGCCACTCACATAATTTTTCGACTTCAGAGATAACTGTGCTTAGTTTGGACTCATCAACGTACACGTTAGGTGATAACCACCAAGACAGCTCCCCATTGTCTTGTTCGATAACCCTTTGATCTGTTTCAGACACAAAGTATGGATTGGGGTATTTTTCTAAATCACTTTTTGAGTGGGTTGTCTGGAGCATAGTTAACACATCTGGATGCTGTCCTCTATTCCTCGCAAGTACTGCTTGCTCGATTAGTTCAAGGTTGGCAGGACACGCTGTTAGATCCAATCCCACTTCCTCTAGAATTTTACGATATGCGTGAAACCAGCCCTTCCTGTGCTTTCTTTTGTACTGGGAATCACCACGGCTCTCTAACCTATAACGTACCCAATCATTCAAAAATAGCTGTAAGGAAGATGCCACCATCGATAACGCAGTTAAACCAACAGACTCGAGGCCTGTTCTCGCATCTTGCCATTCTTGCAAATATTGAGGCTCTCCGGACTCATCATAAACTGGAACAAAAGGAGGTTCTTCCTTTTCAATAGCCGAAATTAATTCGACAAATGGCTTGGAGGCATTCTCGAAAAAGTAAGTCGCGAACTTTAAGCGTTCTTTAATAAAAAATGCGAGATCCAATAACCTCTCCTAATGGCATAACGCCTCAAACACCGGCGCAGCTTTGCAGCGTCCGAGTGCTTTGACTTGTTATAAAACGACTGCACCCTTAGTCTGGAAACAGTCCGAAAATTTACCAAATGATTTGTAAACCTCTTTGGTTAGGTGAGGTTGACCAGTAAGAATTGATCCAAAAATAGCAACTAATCCATTTACACCGTTTGATGCTTTAAGAGCCTGTTCTAGTATTTGAATGGGATAACCTTTGCTATGACGATCAATCGCGTGGAGGCCACCATGCACATAAGAACTCAATGGTTTCCAAGAATACTCTTTAAACTCTAGGATTGGATCAATAGCATTTTTTGGAGCTTTCTTTTCAAGCTGAGCAATCATTTCACTCAGCATAGGGAGGTTGTTAGCTCTTTTTTGGCTATCTTCGTTTAGTTCTGCTGTCAGCTTGCTCAATGCAGTTTCTGAAGCTGCATAGAGAACCCACATACCGCGTACCAAGCACTCAAACTGAAGGCGAAGCAAACCTATAGCTGAAGTAAAATTCCTTGAAGCCAGTAGAATCTTAAAACTCTCTGCATGTTCCAGAGAAACACTACACATTATTTTACTTACTCTGATTCTGTCAGAACTATCGTAAAGGGGGTGCCTTAGGATACTCATGACATAGTCTTCAAACTCTGAAGATCTTACAAGCAACTTGTCTATGATGATTTTCCTTAAGTTTTATAACGCCTTGCTTAGAGGCAGCCGAAACGCAGTGTAGGCTGTCCTGTGGAGGCGCGTATTTTGCGCCGTAACGTACTACAGCAACTTGTTAAGTGTGTGGTACTTACGCTGTTTGTATTGCCCATAAATATGCCAGTCCTAGCGAAATAATACTAACCAAAGAAACCTTTATTAGTTGCTTCCTATGCTTGGCCGCAACGTAAGCAATTAACCCCAGGTTGCCAACTACGAGATACGGTATGACCAAGCCAAAATAATAGGGCATTGGGAAAAGGCCCATTAACACTGCTGTAAATGAAAGAATTACAGCTAGTGCTAGTACCAAGGTAAAAAGCCATATTTTTTCGATAGTTTTGCTCATTCTCGATTAGACACTTAACGCCCACATTAAGCGGACTAAAATTGTTGGCTATAATTTTGTGAGGAACGAACAATAGCCAACTGTTTTAGTTCCGTTTAAATTGCTTGTTATGTGTTTGAGCACGCTTTACTCAAATTGTTTTAATCTAGTATCCCACCAATCTAGGGCAGAATTCAAAATTGATATGGGTGATTCCCCTTCGCAATATCCGTTAGCTTTAACAAAACTTTCAATAGTATTTGTAGCTTGCAAAGTATAACCATCACTTGATACGAGCATAAAACCGTCAGAGGTTATTAAGGTAACAGACTCTTGTGTTTCAGTAACCCCAACGCAAATATCGTATTCTTTAAGTATGTTATTTCTTTCTTTTTCAATGAATTCCTTAAAGATTGACTCACTGGATTTCCAAACTTTAAATTGAATTGATAATTTTTCCTGCAAAGTGAAATCGAAATTCTGAGCGTCTACTTTATGTAATACATGGCCTATTGTGCGAAGTAATGTAATGCATGAAAACCATAATACTTTAGCTTGCTGATAGTCTTTAGCCTCTACGGCTTTTACAAAATAACCTTTTGCTAAAACACAATCATTAAATACTTCTCTAGATTTCATGGTCACTCCAGATATAGACACATAACAGTTTTATTCATGCGCATGCGCGTTTACACCCCAAAGCCCAAGCTCCGGAATAACTATTAACCTTTTGATATTCATTAGTTTATTGAAGATATTCAAAGAATACGGCTCCCTGTAAACACGCATGCGCATTATCATTCTTGATTGTGCGCGTTATCTTCCCTGTTGTTAACTGTAGCGCATTGATTATGGATGCTTTTCTCGTTTTGTCCAGTTACAAAATGAGCACACTTATGTGTGTAAACGCGCACGTTTTCGCAGAAACACAAAATACACTGTATAAACTGTCATGTTTTAACGAGGGTTATCCACAGGGCGATCGAGGCCCATTAGTTACGCCTTCTCCTACGGAAATAATTTCGCCTAGCCAATCCAGTCTATGCCCAGCGCTAGGATCACTAGCCGACCCAACACCTTCGCATCTCCAAAGCGTTACAAGTCTGCCCTAAGCATTCCCTTAGTGATACTCTAAGTCATTGAATATAGACAAATCATTCATTTTATAAAAACTATGAAAATTTTAGTTATTATTCTGCTTTCTTTTTTATTTAGCTCTTCATTTGCTAATGGCCTCAACAACTGGAAGCCTGAAAGAGAGAACATTTCCCAGCTCATCGATGCGGGTAATAAAGGTGAGGCTTGGTGCACTGCTTGGCCTTATCTACAAACCAATGACCCTGATGCTCTTTTAGATACATCGCTAGCGGTTATGTATGGATTTATTTATCCGCCAAATTTTTCTCAAGATACACTCAATCACCTAAGATTAACGCTTACCTTATCAATGCAAAGCCTATCAAAAGGTGAAGGGTTAGCAGCCAATCCTGATGACAAAGTAACACTACTAGAATTTGTCGTTAGTCTATTGGGAAGCAATATATTTCGGGCTGACGCTGCGCAAACATTAGCCTGCTTAGATAATGAGAAAGCCGTTTACAAGCATTGTATAGCTGAGGCAGAAAAAGCTCAGTTAATCCCGACATGGGAATCTTTTAAGGGCGAGTTCAATGAATACTGCCCTTAAATTACTAGAGAATGTTATAGCTTAGGCTAGTCAACCTCTCGCCTTTCAAATCACGAGATTGCCGTATTAGATACAATAAAGTCTCATCCTACGGTGTCTCGACTTCAATTTTCATGTGCTCTCCAGCCTAACTCCGTTGTAACCGGAGCGTGGCAAACTGCATCCGGTTGACAGCCTTTTTATGTGATCGTATAGTTATGTACAATTTTACGTACAGGAAAACCATTATGGACGCCATAAGCTACACTGCAGCACGAGCGAACCTTGCCAAAACCATGGAAAGGGTCTGTAACGACCACTCTCCTGTGATTATTACCAGAAAGAGCGAAACACCGGTGGTAATGGTCTCCCTCGAAGACTACCAGGCTATGCAAGAGACCGCCTACCTTCTCCGCTCCCCAGCAAATGCTAGACATCTGCTTGAATCCATTGCTGAGCTCGAAGCCGGAAAAGGTACCGAGAGAGACTTAATGGAATGAAACTAACATTCTCCTCTAGGGCATGGGAAGAGTACTTATATTGGCAGAAAACAGACAAGGCTATGGTGAAACGGATCAATACCTTAATCAAAGATTCCTCTCGTGACCCCTTTGAAGGCATAGGTAAGCCCGAGCCGCTAAAGCATGGTCTTTCTGGTTATTGGTCTCGTCGTATAAATGATGAGCACCGATTCGTATATAAAGTTTCCGATGGCGGCCTTTTAATCGCTCAGTTGCGCTACCACTACGAATACTGATCTACATAACAGTTTTATTTATACTCATGCGCATTATCATTCTCTGTCATGCGCGTTATCTTCCCTGTTGATAACTTTAGTATCTTGATTATGGATGCTTTTATCAAAGCACAAAATAAACTGTCATGTTTTAACGAAGGTTATCCACAGGCGATCGAGGCTTTTTAGTTACGATAAACCAATTGGCCGCTTATTGGCCTTTAGTGCCTGATGATAATAAAAACTTACGTAAATCCCTTTCTTGTCTAAGTACATGCAATATATACACAGAGCTTTGATCTACTTTGTAGAAAACACGGCAAGGATTAACAATAACCTGCCGGTAAGGTAAGGTCGGAATCTCTTCAGGCACACTGCCTGAATTAGGAAACTGTTCGAGTCTTTGAACTGCACTAAACAGGTTTGCGACAAGCTGCTTTGCCGCCTGCGGGTTACTAACAGCAATATATTCAGCAATGTCATTTACGTTGTCTAAAGCGGGCTCAGTCCAGATTATTTGAGCCATTTACTCATCTTCTCTTTAGCCTGTTCCATATCCACAGTACGACCATCGCGAACAGCCTGCTCCCCTTTCGCAATCCCTTCTAGAATTTTCATACGCTCAACCATTAACTCATAGTCAGCAACATCCAAAAGGTAAGCCGATGGCTGCCCGTGCTCTGTAATCAGAATGGGCTCTTTAGTCTCATGTAAGTCAGCCAGTAACTTGGTTGCTTGCCTCTTTAGTGTTGTAACGACTTCCGTTCTCATGGTGACACCTTCTCACGTTAAAAGTATCACTATAGTATCACTTCATGTTTTTAAAGACGAATGGTCTGCCGGTGCCTCACTGGAGTGAAACTAACATTCTCCCCTAAGGCATGGCCCTTCAGGTTATTGGTCTCGTCTTATAAATGATGAGCACCGATTCGTATGTAAAGTTTCTGATGAAGGCTTTTTATCGCTCAGTTGTACTATGAATACTGATGAATCTTTGGGGCAGCCAAAACGCAGTGCAGGCTAGCCGGTGGAGTTTTGCGCCCAGAGCGGATTTGAGAGCAACTTGTTAGGCGCTGCGTGGTGCGAACATGATAATTGCCATGCCTATAAGCGCTATCCCAGACCCCACAATATCCCAAGTAGTTGGACGAATGCCATCGACGGCCCATAACCACAAAATAGCCATGAAAATATAAACGCCACCATAGGCGGCATAAACTCTGCCTGCAGCTGTTGGATGTAACGACAGCAACCAAGCAAATGCAGCAAGGCTAATAGCGGCAGGAATCAGTAACCAAAATGATTTCCCTTCACGTAACCAAAGGTATGGCAGGTAACAGCCAATAATCTCCGCCAAGGCAGTAAGAATAAAAAGGCCTAAAGTTTTTATTTCGGGCAAAAGACGATTTCTCTTGTTGGTTTCATATAATGCCGCAATAACTGGCGTGCGTAGCACGTCCACGTTGATTGCTTTGTTAAGTGTATTTTCCTATGTTTTTTATACTAATAGTATTTTCTTCATCAATACCTAGGTTTAAACTGATGGATTTACCGTGACATACTGACAAAAATGTTTCTATTACTCTAATCAATTGTATGTAGTAAACCTTTTTTTTGTAGTCTCTATCAGAGACAAAATAGATACCTACACACCAAGTACCATCAGGCACAAATGGTGAATATATCTTACTATGGACAAATTGATTGCAAATTTTCTCAAGGGATAATTGCCACTCATCTCCCTTCATCAGATTATATGCCTTAGACCATCTTTCCAAAAAATTTATTTCAAATTCTTCTTTTTCTATAGGGGAGTATTTAGTGATTTTTGTATTCCTAGATGCAATATTTGGATCAATTAAGTTACTTTCTATTAATTTTCTTATCGCATAGAATCCGAAGAATATACTCTTTTCAAATTGAAATTCGAGGTTATTATTCCACTCTTGTTTACGATATAAATTTTCCAGGAAGACACACGAGTTTTGTATCTCTTCTAGCCAGTATATTTTTGTGTAACTTTCAATCATTACTATGAGCCTCCCTTTTACACTTAACAGTTTTATTCATGCGCATGCGCGTTTACACCCCAAAGCCCAAGCTCCGGAATAACTATTAACCTTTTAATATTCATTAATTTATTGAGGCTATTCAAAGAATACGGCTCCCTGTAAACACGCATGCGCATTATCTTCCCTGTTAATAACGGTAGTATCTTGATTATGGATGCTTTTATCGTTATGTCCAGATACAAAATTCACTGTATAAACTGTCTTGTTTTAAAGAAGGTTATCCGCAGGGGGGCGAGGCTTGTTAATTACGCCCTTTCAAACGGAAACGGGATAACTTGATCAATCCTATCCGTGCCCAGCGCCAGCATGACTAACCGGTCCACGCCTAATGCAACACCTGCACAATCCGGTAAGCCTTGTATTAATGCGTCTACCAGCCGTGTTTCTAGCGGGCGTTGCGGGAGGTTTAAGCTAGCACGTGTCGCTTGGTCTGCTGCTAAACGGCGTTGCTGTTCGGCTGGGTCGGTCAGTTCGTGGTAGCCGTTGGCAAGTTCCATGCCGCCAATGAACAGCTCAAAGCGAGCCGCAACGGGGATGCCGTTGGCGTCTGGACGTACGCGGGCGAGTGCCGATTGTGAGGCGGGGTACTCGGTCACGAAGATGGGTTCATTGATTAAGGTTGGTTCGATAAAATGCGACATAATGAGGTTGAGCCAGCCATCACGGTCGTCGGTGGCGATATCAACATCGATATGCGCGCGGGCGTAGTCTGCAAGGGTTTGGTTGTCGTCGTTATGGATATCTAGGCCGGTTTTTTCAGCAAAGATGCGTGTGTAAGTGCATCGACGAATAGGCAGGATGCCCAGTATAGAGGTGACTAAGGCTTCCACATCATCCATCAACTGTGTGTCGTCCATGCCTAAACGATACCATTCCAGCATGGTGAATTCGGGGTTATGGATGCGCCCTACTTCGCCGTTACGAAAGACTTTACCCATTTGATAGATATCACCACTGCCCGCGGCGAGCAGCCGTTTCATGGCATATTCTGGTGACGTTTGTAAATAACACTGGGTTGCCTCAGCTTCGGGAAAAGGACGGTATGCGACTTCTAACGAGTCAATAAAAGGGTCACTCACAGCGGCCTGCGACATCACAGCGGCATCCACTTCCCAGACCTGCTGATTAGCAAAGTAACGGCGGATTTGCGCGAGAATGTCGGCGCGTTTTTGTAGATGTGCGATAGGAGCCGTTGGTTGCCAGTGTGAATTCATAACTTGCTCGTCAGTTAACGTGTAAAGCCTTGGGAGAGGATGTTGTTTTTGCCACAAAAAACGGCAGCCGTAGCTGCCGTATCCTTTACGGTTAGCGGCTTATGCGCGGCTAACGTATTCACCAGAGCGTGTATCGATTTTAAGCACTTGGCCTATTTCGATAAACAATGGTACACGTACCACAGCGCCAGTGCTTAACGTTGCAGGCTTAGTTCCGCCTTGCGCCGTATCACCTTTTAGGCCTGGGTCTGTTTCGGTTACTTCTAACTCAACAAAGTTAGGCGGTGTTACGGCAATCGGGTTGTCGTTCCACAGGGTAACTTGGCAGGTGTCGTTCTCTTTTAGCCATTTAATAGCATCGCCCACAGCGGCGGTGTCTGCGGCGTGCTGCTCAAACGATACTGGGTCCATGAAGTAATACATGTCACCGTCGAAGTACGAGTAATCCATATCGCGGTCCATGATATCCGCGCCTTCTAAGGATTCGTTCGCTTTGAATGTACGCTCCCACACGCGCCCTGTTAATAGGTTACGCAATTTAGCGCGGGTGAACGCTTGCCCTTTACCAGGCTTTACGAAGTCCAGATCTTGAATAGCGCATGGATCGCCATCTAGCATAACTTTAAGGCCATTCTTGAGCTGGTTTGGTGAGTAAGTTGCCATATTCGTCTCAGTGTTGTTTTAGCTATGTTTACGCAAAAATGTTTAGTGTGAGTAGTGTGCAGTATAAACAAGTTAATGCAAATTGACTGTTATTCTACTTAAAAGGAGAATGCGAGCAAAATTGATTTGCATCGGACTTCCATGATTTCACTCCACAACCTCGCCGAATTTGATTGGCAAACACATTTAAAGCAGGCGGTCACCCGTTTAGACACCCTACTAGAGGCCGTTGAATTAACGGCCAACGATGTGGATATCAGCGAAGAGGCCGCCCGTAGCTTTGCACTTAAAGTACCGCTTACGTATCTAGCGCGTATAAAAAAAGGCGACCCAAACGATCCTTTACTGCTGCAAGTACTACCCCAAAAAGCGGAGATGGAATCCTTTCCTGGGTATTCGCACGACCCGTTAGCCGAGATGGTCAGCAACCCTGCTCCGGGGCTTATCCACAAATACCAAGGCCGCGTTCTCTTTATTGTGAGCGGCGCGTGTGCCATTAACTGCCGTTATTGTTTTAGACGGCATTTCCCTTATGAGGATCAACAACTTAGCGGTGATCAGTGGCAGCAAGTACTTACTTATTTACGCAATGATCCTTCTATTAGCGAGGTTATCTTCTCGGGCGGTGACCCGCTGGCTACCAGCGATAATCGCTTAGACCGGATGATCAGCGATCTAGAAGCGATCCCTCATTTGGAGCGTTTACGGATACATACACGCTTACCTGTGGTGATCCCGCAACGTGTGACCGATCAGTTAGCACAACGGCTGGCACAGTCGCGTTTTAAAACGGTTTGTGTTTTACACATCAACCATCCTAACGAAATTGATGATGCCGTAGGTCAAGCTACTTTAAAATTACGTGATGCTCGTGTTACCGTGCTCAACCAAGCCGTCTTGCTGAAAAATATTAACGATAACGCAGCGATTCTTCATCAATTAAGCTTACGCTTATTTGACTACGCTATACTGCCTTACTATCTATTCTTGTTAGATAAGGTAGAGGGCGCTGCGCACTTCGATATTGATAATGAGGCGGCGGCCAGTTTGGTTCGGCAATTACAAGCGACACTCCCCGGCTATTTGGTTCCACGTTTAGCCAGAGAGGTGCCTGGAAAACCGTCTAAAACATGGATTGCTTTTTAGTTAAAATGGTTGCCGTACTTTTTCGGCAATAGCGCTATCTTGGTGCAACAAAAACACGACACTAGCTGTATGATCAGCTCAGTGAATTTACAGAAAAAGGAACCAGACTCAGCACCTTAGGTCTACGGGTGGGTTTCTAACAATCAAACAACAGGGCATGTTATGCGCGCACTTTTTAATTGGACAGGTTTAGTCATCGCTATTGGTTTACTTTCGGCATGTAGCCAGGAGAAAGTTGTTATCACTCCTCCACCCGAGCCTGTTCCTCCACCGATTGTCATTACTCCGTTAATTACTCTAGAAAATGCCCTACCCGTTGCCAAAGGCGGCCGTGGTCCTGTAGGCACTAACATTGACTTTGTTAACTCTTCCGACGGGATTTACCAGTTTATTCTCTTCCGTACCACGGCTTATGATTCGGCGGGCAATATTATTCGTGCGCGTAAAAGCCGTGATCACAGCGCTTACTTGCGCGTTGCTGGCCCAATCATGCCAGGCCAGCGCAGCTTAGGTAACGCATGGAAAAACACGTGGGCAAAGCATAATGTGCAATGTGTTGATATCGATTCGGTAGAGATCGTGTTTTCTGATGGCAGCGTTGAAGTAGCATCGGGCCAAACACTTGCCAAGCTGAACAGCACCTGCGGATTTGATACAGCTTCGGCTAGCACGCAGTAACGGCCGGTATTACCAAAAAATGGGCCTAAGGTCGCACCTTACGCCCATTTTTTACTGGTTGTTTGCCGGGTAAGTGGGGCAGCGCTATGGTTTGGAAGGTGGCGGCATAATAGGAAACGCACTTACATTGCCTTTTATGTCAGTTATTTTGGCCACGCCTTCTTTTTTGACTTCATCGATGCGTACAATCGCTTGCATAGGGATATAGCTACGGTTAACCCCCTCAAATTGCTGCTTGAGCTTATCCTCACTCGGATCAACAAGCACGTCTGAACGGCTTCCAAAAATAAAGTCTTCTATTTCAATAAACCCCCACATATCACTCTGATACACATTTTTAACAAAGATTTCGTATACCTTGTCTTGATTTAAGAAGACGACACGATAGATATGATCTTGTTTAGCAACCGCCATAATGACCCCACACAGTTAAAATTCGCCAACAGCACGTAATAACAAGGGCGCTGTGGAATGAGTGGCTCGTAATAAGTGAACACCGCACACTTTATGGGGTCAAATGCCGATATTACAAGCGCATTAAGCGCTACTCATAGAGGCCTATTTCACGTATAATATCTGGTCTTTTTTTAATCGATTCACACAATCCAACCTAGGTGCGAAATGGCGAAGAAGCTATTTATTAAAACTCATGGCTGTCAAATGAACGAGTATGATTCCTCCCGTATGGCGGACTTACTAGGTGAAAGCCATGCATTGGAATTAACCGACAACCCGGATGATGCCGATGTTCTGCTGCTAAACACCTGTTCAATAAGGGAAAAAGCACAGGAGAAAGTTTTCCACCAGCTAGGCCGCTGGAAAAAGCTTAAAGCGAAACGTCCCGATTTATTAATTGGTGTTGGTGGGTGTGTCGCCAGCCAAGAAGGCGATAAAATTTTAGGACGTGCACCGTATGTGGATATGATCTTTGGTCCGCAAACCTTGCACCGTTTGCCAGAGATGATCGACCTCACACATGAGGGCAAAAGCGGCATTGTTGACGTAACCTTCCCTGAAATCGAGAAATTTGACGCCCTACCGGCTCCAAAGGTAGAAGGTGCGGAAGCATTTGTTTCGGTTATGGAAGGCTGCAGCAAGTACTGCACGTTCTGCGTTGTACCTTATACTCGTGGTGAAGAAGTTAGCCGCCCCATGAACGATGTAATCGCCGAGTGCATCGAACTTGCAGAGCAAGGTGTGCGTGAAGTTAACCTTTTGGGCCAAAACGTTAACGCCTACCGTGGCGAACTAGATGACGGCGATTATGCTGATCTAGCCGAGCTTATCCGTAACGTTGCGGCAATTGAGGGTATTGACCGTATCCGCTTTACGACATCGCACCCCGTTGAATTTACGGATAGCTTAATCGAAGCCTATGCGGATGTCCCTGAACTAGTGAGTCATTTACACTTACCGGTGCAATCGGGCTCAGACCGTATTCTGATGGCCATGAAGCGCGGCCATACGGTATTAGAGTACAAATCTAAAATCCGTCGTCTGTTAAAAGTGCGCCCTGATCTGAGTATGTCCTCTGACTTTATCATTGGCTTCCCGGGTGAGACAGACGCCGACTTTGAAGCGACGATGAACCTGATCCAAGAGATCAACTTTGATACCTCTTTCAGCTTCATTTACAGCCGCCGTCCGGGGACACCGGCTTCTGACTTACCGGACACGGTCACAGAAGAAACCAAAAAACAGCGCCTAGAAATTCTGCAAAGCCGTATTATCCAGCAAGCCATGCAAATCAGCCGTCGTATGGTCGATTCTACCCAACGCATTTTGGTGAATGGATACTCGAAGAAGGACCCAGGCATGCTTTCAGGTCGTACTGAAAACAACCGTGTGGTTAACTTCCGCTGCAGCAATCCTGATCTTATCGGCCACTTTGCCGACGTGAAGATTGTCGAAGCCTATGCCAATTCCTTGATCGGAGAGCTCATTAGCTCCGAACTTGATACGATTCAGTAAACCGGAGCTAGACAAGCCCTATATGACCAACACATCCAATCAGGACGTTAAATTTCTATTAACGCCTTATGACGCTGACGCACTGGCTAGCCTGTGCGGTCAGCTCAACGCGCACCTTAAGTTGATTGAATCTCGACTTAAGGTCAGCATTCATAACCGCAGCAACGAATTTCAAGTAACCGGTCCAACCGAGTTAGTCGAACCCGTTGCCACACTGTTAAAACAACTGTATTCCGACGCGTTAAATGGCCATGCGCTAACACCCGAGTCTGTGCATTTGCATTTACAGCAATCTGGTATCGAGCAACGCGTGGCAGCGCAAACTGATAACACGAGCGGTGTGGAAGTCGATGTTGTAATACGCACCCGCAAAGTACAGATCAAACCGCGCGGGCCCAATCAACAAGGTTATATCCGCTCGGTGTGGGCACATGATATCAATTTTGGTATTGGCCCTGCCGGTACAGGTAAAACTTACCTTGCTGTAGCCTGCGCCGTTGAGGCATTAGAGCGAGAAGAGATTGATCGTATACTGCTTGTGCGGCCTGCCGTAGAAGCGGGCGAAAAGCTGGGTTTTTTACCTGGTGATTTATCACAGAAGGTCGATCCTTATTTACGTCCGCTTTACGATGCTTTGTATGAAATGCTGGGTGTCGAAAAGGTTGCCAAGTTAATCGAACGAAACATTATTGAGATTGCGCCATTAGCCTACATGCGCGGCCGTACTCTTAATAACTCGTTTGTTATCCTAGATGAGAGCCAAAACACCACGCGTGAACAGATGAAAATGTTCCTCACGCGTATCGGCTTTGGCTCAACCGCCGTTATCACTGGCGATGTGACTCAAGTCGATTTGCCTAAGGGTACCTATTCTGGCCTCAAGCACGCTATTGAGGTACTCGACGGCGTTAAAGGTATTGGTTTTACGCATTTCTCATCTAAAGACGTAGTGCGTCATCCGTTGGTTCAGCATATTGTTGAAGCCTACGACCGATTTGATAAAAAGCACAATAACGAGAACCATCTATGAGCCTCTACGTTGATATTCAACGCGAAGCCGACGCCAGCGACATCCCTAATGATGCTGAGTTTAGCCAATGGGTAACCTTGGCACTGAAAGGCCGCCGCGGTCGTGGTGAAATTTGCATACGCATTGTTGAGCCCGATGAGAGCCAAACACTTAACAATAGCTACCGCGGCAAAGACGCTCCGACTAACGTTTTGTCTTTCCCGTTTGAAGCACCACCGGGTGTTCCTAACGATATTATTGGCGATTTGGCCATTTGTGCTGATATTGTTCGCCAAGAAGCTCAAGAGCAAAAAAAGCCACTATTGCACCATTGGGCGCACATGGTTATCCATGGCTGCTTGCATCTTATCGGATTCGACCATATAAATGACTCCGAAGCACAAGAAATGGAAGCGTTAGAAACAGAGCTACTCGCTACCTTAAATATTCCTGACCCTTATCTTCAAGGAGAATGAGGATCCGCTATGAGTGAAGATCGATCGGCACAACCCCGAAGTTGGTTCGGGCGCCTTACCCAAGCTTTTTCTGATGAACCTAAAACACGTCAAGACGTGTTGGAATTGCTGCGCGAAGCAACCGAGGAAAACGTCCTTGATTACGAAGCGTTAAACATCATAGAAGGCGCCATGCAGGTGTCCGAAATGCAAGTTCGGGATATCATGATCCCGCGCTCACAGATGGCTGTAGTTAATGCAGAGCAAACGCCCAAAGAGTTTCTTCCACTGATCATTTCTAGCGCCCACTCGCGCTTCCCCGTGATTGGCGAATCTCCTGACGAAGTTATAGGGGTGTTACTGGCAAAAGATCTGCTCCCGCTTATTATCGAAGACAACCAAGAAGAATTCGATATTTATAGCAAGCTTCGCAAAGCAACGTTTATCCCTGAAAGCAAACGCTTAAATACATTGCTCAAGGAGTTTCGTGCTACTCGTAATCACATGGCTATTGTCATTGATGAATACGGTAGTATTGCTGGTCTGGTTACCATTGAAGATGTTCTTGAACAAATCGTCGGTGAGATAGAAGATGAGCACGACGTCAACGACAGCGAAGGTAATATTCGCCCCTTTGATGAAAACGCTTACATCGTAAAAGCTCTAACCGAAATTGAAGACTTTAACGAGTATTTTGATGCTTCCATTCCCGATGACGAGTTCGATACCATTGGCGGCATAGTCACTCGACGCTTTGGGCACTTACCGCGCAAAGACGAAGAAGTCACGATTGATGGATTTGTGTTCAAAGTTTTATCATCGGACACGCGCCGGATTCGTTTATTACAGGTTAAACGTAAATAACCAGACACTAACTGTTGGGATTTACTTTATTTAGCAACCTAAACTGTAGGATATCGTCATGCCTTTTTACGGGCGCGCCTTATTGGCATTGTTTGCTGGCGGGTTAACACCGCTGGCCTTTGCTCCTTTTCACTGGTGGCCGCTCATTCTCGTCACACCAGCTCTCTTTTTTTTACTACTAAAAGACCAAACCATTAAACAATCTACATGGCTTGGCTGGCTATTTGGCTTGGGCTTGTTTGGTACGGGTGTGTCTTGGGTGTATGTCAGCATTCATACCTTTGGCGGCACCCCAATGGTGTTTGCCGTGCTCATGACCGCCGCATTTGCGGCTGGGCTGGCGCTATTTTTTGCATTACAAACTTACTTGTATGCGCGCTGGTTTTCCCGCCCGGGCTTTACCGTCGCCGGGTTTATAGGTACTTGGATACTATTCGAATGGCTACGCAGCTGGGTGTTCACGGGCTTCCCATGGCTGTATCTAGGTTATGCCCTATTAGACACTCCCTTTGACGCTACAGCGCCTATCGGTGGTGTTTGGCTAGTGAGCCTAATATCCGTCACGCTCAGCACCTGCTTTTGTGCATTATTAACCACTCGCGAGATCGCACAGCGCATTTTATGTGCAATAACAATTTCGGTACTGTGCCTGACACCATTGCTAGAACGAGATTGGACCTCTCCCGTCGGCAAGCCTTTTGATGTCGATGTGGTGCAGGCAAACATACCGCAAAATCAAAAATGGGATCCGAGCTACCTTCCGGATTTTTTAATGCGCTATGTTAATCTCACTCATGAACAAACCCGAGCGCCGGTAGTTGTTTGGCCTGAAACGGCTATACCAGCCCTGTTTAGTGAAGCATCACCTTATGTCTACATGCTGATATCCGAGATGGAAAAAGACGGGCGCACGCTAATCAGCGGTATTCCGTCACTTGTACTGGATGCCGAAAGCCCGGATGGGTACCGCATGTATAATAGTTTGGCCGTGTTAACCGGCGATGGTGATCTCTACCATAAACAGCGCTTAGTGCCCTTTGGTGAATATGTGCCGTTTCAAGATGTCATGCGAAAAATTGGCGGGTTCTTTGATTTGCCGATGTCGAGCTTCAGCTTACCTGCTCCCGAACAAGCCCCACTAAACACCGATTCCATGGCTATCGCCGCTGCTATCTGTTACGAGATTGCCTACCCCGAACTGGTGCGCGTCATGGCAATGAAAAGCGATTGGCTCGTAACGGTCTCGAATGACACCTGGTTTAGCCACACCATCGCGCCTGCTCAGCATTTACAAATAGCTCAGATGCGAGCACTGGAAAACGGCCGCTGGCTGGTGCGTAGCACTAATAATGGTTTAACGGCCATTATTGATGATAAAGGGAAAGTCAGCATGCAAATCCCTCCGTATCAAGAAGCCGTATTACATGGATCTATCCAAAAACGAACAGGTATTACCCCTTATCAACGCTGGGGCGTAGCTCCTGTACTTGTCATCAGCTTTGTTTTGCTGATGATTGCTTATGGGTGGCGCAAAAACAGGGCACAGTAAGGGCGCCCTGTTTGCGTGGAAATTTGGCACTAATGCCTTCGTTAGTGCGCTATGTTCTGTGGTTGTGCATTAGCAAAGGCCACCACATTTTCAAAAGCAATATTGAAGTAAAGCTCGTAACTGTTTTTCTCGACATAGCCAAGGTGTGGCGAACATAGTGCATTAGGCAGAGATAACAGAGGTTCATTCTGTAGCGTTGCGGGCTCTATATCATATACATCGATGGCTGCTCGCTTAGTCGGCTTGCGGATTAACTCCTGCAATAATGCGCCTGGCTCAACCAATTCTGCACGGCTGGTATTAACGAACAAAGAGTCTGCTTTCATTCGTGCTAAATCCGCCGCGGTCACACACCCTTTGGTGGCCTCATTAAGGCGTAAGTGTAGACTCAACACATCAGCATCGGCAAAAAACGCTGCCTTACTGTTAGCCACTTGCCAGCCATCAGCTTCGGCCTTTATACGCGACGGCTCTCGCCCCCACACCAATACATTCATATCAAATGCCTGTGCAAAACGAGCTATACGCTGGCCTATTTTACCGTATCCCCAAATACCCAAAGTTAAGCCGCTCAAGGTTCGTCCTAAGCCCAGAGCAGAACCTTCCCCACCCGATTGCTGCCAATGCCCTTGTGACAACTGATCACAATAAGCCGGGATATGTCGTGATGCAGCCATTATTAGCCCCCAGCATAACTCAGCAGGCGCCACTGGTGAGCCAACGCCTTCGGCAACGGCTACGCCATATCGTTGGCATAAGGCTACATCGATATGGTTGCTGACTTTGCCTGTTTGGCTAATCAATTTTAGGGCGGGAAGCTTGGATAAAAGCGCTTCACTAATGACAGTTCGCTCGCGAATCAAAACCAAGGCTTCGACACCGGCTAACTTCTGCGCCAACGCATCAATATCCGTATAGGTTTCATTTAGCACCATTACTTCGTGACCTTGCAGCACAGAAAAACAATCGAGGTTGACTACCGCATTTTGGTAATCATCTAGCACAGCTATTTTCATAAAGGTTCTGCTCCTGTTATGTGCGTCCGCTTAATCGACATTAAATACAAATCAAACGATCAGCATTAGCGGGAGAAACTTTTGTTATTATTTCAGCGTTGATTCCATCATTAGCAGCGACTCGCTGGCTAGCCTGTTCCGGAGTCAAGCCAAGACTCACATGACGACCTATATATAACACGACGGTTTGACTCATCCAGCGAAATATTAATAAACCAGCTTTCATCAAACACGTGCGTTTTAAGATTGCACCACGGTGACTCATCCAACAATAAAAAACTGCCTTCAACAATGATGACACGGTGCTGGCGAGAGAGGTGAATATCATTCTCGACAGGATCACCAACGCCATGGTCAAAACTCGGGAAACAACCTTCCCCTTTCTGGCGTGCCGTTACTAAGTCAGCCACTAGCTTGTCGGCATTGAACGTAAAAGACGCTCCCCGCCTTACATGCATATGAGTGGGATTATCCATAGTATCGAGTTCATGGCGATAATAGTGATAGCCGTCTTGGGGAATCACCAACAGTTGCTCACCGATTTGTGCTTTTAACTCCTGTGCGATCGTACTTTTACCGCTGCCGGGCGCTCCGGCTAAACCAATCCACAGTTGTTGGTTATGCGCCAAGCTCGCCATACGATGACGAAGAATGTTGGCTAATTCAGTATATGTATCCATTTTTTATGCTCTATTGTGCTGCTCATGATATATAAGCATGCAAAGCATACGCTCTCCAGCCAAAAACAAAGATATTTCACCTGAGTAAACCTAGGTTAATTCCTTGTCGCCGCGCCGACATTACTATGGCGTCATCAATCACACAGACTAGGACGCCATCATGTCTCTTCCACTGAGTTTACTGTCATATCTTACCGACCTTGGACTGGAGATCCCAGATAGGCTAACGCTTGCGTTTACAACACGATTACAACAACGACATGTGGAACGCTATACCTTCAATAGTTTAGCGGCATTACTGCGGGAAGATATTTCTCTTGATATAGATGATATTAGCCAAAAGCTGGTGACTCGCGGTTACGGAGGCTATTGCTTTGAGCATAACAAACTCACATTTGAGTTATTGAAAGCGTTGGGCGGCGATGTAAAGCTGATGCTAGCTAGGGTGCTCAACAACCAAGATATCAATGCCCCACGCACACACCGAGTGAGTCTCTTAACGCTGGATAATCATAGCTATCTCATCGATACAGGTTTTGGCTCTAACGGCCCTATTGCGCCTCTCTTACTTAAAACAGATATAGAGCAAAAGGCTGGCATTGATACCTATCGATTGATTCAAAAAGCCCCTCAAGAATACGATTTACAAATTCGGCAAGCCGATGGCTATTTTACATTGTACCGCTTCGATTTAGCCGAGTACTCCGATGCTGACTGTACGTTAGGGCACTTTTATTCGCACAAACATCCGCAAGCCGCTTTTGTAAACAATCTAGTAGTCAGCATTAAAACCGCTGAACAGACTACCCTACTTAAAAATCAGAATTTTACGATTAAAAATGCCAGTGGGGAGCACACTCAAGCCGTTACAACCGCTGCACACTTGGCCGACCTATTCGCCAGTGTATTTTCTATCAGTCTAGCTCCCGAAATCAGTGCGCATCTGTTTGAACGCGTTATCGCACCCCGTTTAAGTGAGCACTCGCTATGAATCAGCTGATGTACTTACTACTGTGGGCGTGGCTAATGGCGTCTTCTTTTATCATCTCAGGGAATATGTCAGCCTATGCAAGTCCTTTGGCGACGTCGTGCTTTCGCTTTTTGTTAGCTCTATTGTGCATCGTCCCCTGTCTTATTATCAGCTGGCGTCGCACTGGGCTTCACTCGCCAACCGAGTTCAAACGCCTATTCAGTAAACGGTCGCGCCTACTCCACTATGTGTTCATCAGCGGTACGTTGGTTGGTTTTTTTATTGGACTTTTCCTGGCGTTAGAATCAACCACACCGTTAAACACTTCAGTGTTATATACACTGGTTCCACTGATGGGCGTAGTCATCGCGCGCGTTTGGCTTGGAGAGCTTGCCTCTGGAGTCCGAATTTTTGGGTTTATAGTAGGCTCGTTAGGAGCCGTGATTGTACTGCTCTCTAATCACAGCACGCAAACAACAGGCTCAAACAGCTTTGTTTGGCACTCAGGAGATTCGATTTACATCGGCGCTTGTTTCTTACTCGCGATGCATGTGGTTTCAGTGCAAAAATGGGGACGAACACTGCCTGCATTATCTGGCGCGTTTATGATTATGCTATTTGGCACATTATGGCTGCTGCCAATTACGCTAATATGGGGGAACATAGACGAGGTTTCATGGCACCTAAGCGGTTTTTGGAGCAACATACTTTATCTAACCATCTTTACGACGCTACTCACGTTTGTGCTACAGCAACGCTTAGTAGTTTTAGCAGGCGCCACTCGATTACTGGCTATGTCTTATACCATACCTGTCTGGGTTGCTTGCTACACTAGCCTGAGCCAGTCATCATTCTCATCGCTTCTGAGCACGCATTTTATCAGCGGCCTTCTATGTATTGTTATTGCTTTATTATTGATTGACGGAACATATTTTACATTGGCAAACCGAAAACGGCGCCTGATTAACACCAAGGAAATCCCCCATGGATCGCACTCAACTACAAGATAGCTTTAGGGCCTACTTTTTGGACATGGGTTACCAAATAGAGTGGGAACGTTTTTCGCTAACCCTCGATATCCATGTTATCCACAAGGGAGATTATCTTTTTCAACAAGGTGATCATGCCAATAAACTTTACTTTTTACACAAGGGGTTGATGAGGTATGTGAGCGTTTCAGATACCGGCAAAGAGTTCACTCAGACCTTTGCTAAAAGCCCTCGCATCATCGGTTCTACACGATCTATGGTCACTCAAGCACCGGTGCTGTTTGGTATTCAAGCCCTAGAAGACAGTGTTGTAATCTCCTATCCATGGCCAACATTCTTCGAACAGCTGCAGCACGATAAAAGCTTTTTATCTTTTTACATCCACTTTTTGGAAAATATTTTTATTACCAAAGAAGAGCGAGAAAGCGCTTTTGTGAAAGAAACGGCAGAGCAGCGTTACCTTAACTTTTGTGCTGATTATCCCGAACTAAAAGAGCGCATCCCGCTGCAACAGATTGCATCCTATATAGGAATAACACCCGTTGCTCTGAGCCGGATTCGCGCTAAACTTTCATTGAGTTGAAAAGAGTAATCGTTTGGCTTTACATTATTTTGGTTTGTACTGTCGGGAACAATACGCTCGGCTTACCTTGGCAGAGCGTAACGCCAGGTGTTTTGTTTTGCGGCCAGCGACTCGGCTACGCCACAACTTAAAACTACTGGGCATGAGCTGACGACGCATCATCTTAATTACTTCAGACTCGCAAAGCCCATATAAGGTATCGATAGCTTCGAAAGGCGTTCGATCTTCCCAAGCCATTTCTATAATCCGCGATTCATCTACGTTATCCACGCTAACCCCTGCTCAAAACATTCACTATTGATATAGTGAGCTTACGTTTCGAGCTGGGGTTTAGATGATCTCTCAACTAACTAATATCGTACCCTTAGGCCTTATCCAGTGCTTGGCTGACATCCGCGATGATATCGTCAATGTGCTCGATACCAACCGATATTCTTACTAAATCAGGACTCACCCCTGCTGCCGCTAACTCTTCGTCGTTCAACTGTCGATGAGTGGTTGACGCAGGATGACAAGCCAACGATTTAGCATCTCCAATATTAACCAAACGTAAGATCATCTCTAACGCGTCAATAAAGCGTGTTCCTGCTTCTATCCCGCCAGTAATACCAAAACTTAAAATCCCTGACGCTTTACCGCCCGTGATTTTTTGACAATTAGCTTGATAGGGGCTGTCGGGTAAAGCGGCATAATTTACCCACTCTACTTTTTCATGGTTTTGAAGGAATTGCGCCAACTTCTCGGCGTTTTCACAATGGCGTTCCATCCGCAAGCCAAGTGTTTCTAAACCTTGCAAAATAAGAAAAGCATTCATCGGTGAAATAGCGGCGCCCGTATTTCTAAGCGGCACTACACGACAACGACCGATATAAGCGGCAGGACCAAGGGCTTCGACGTAAACCACATCATGGTAAGACGGATCCGGCTCATTTAGCATTGGGAAACGCTCTTTATTAGCGGCCCAATCAAACTTTCCAGAATCAACGATCGCACCACCGATAGAAGTACCATGCCCACCAATATACTTAGTGAGTGAGTGCACCACGATGTCGGCCCCTAACTCAAACGGACGGCACAGGTACGGTGTCGCTACCGTATTATCGACAATGACAGGAATGCCATGTCGATGAGCTATCTCAGACAACTTAGCAATATCCACCACATTACCAGCAGGGTTACCTATCGATTCACAAAATATCGCTTTGGTGTTCTTATCGATCGCTTTCTCAAAGGCGTCAAAGTCCTCAGCAGACACCATACGAACGGTAATGCCCTGTTTAGGAAAGGTGTGTGCAAATAGATTATAAGTACCGCCGTACAATTGGCTTGTACTCACAATATTATCACCCGCCTCACAGATACACTGAATAGCGTAAGTAATAGCAGACATGCCAGAGGCAACAGCCAACGCGCCTATCCCTCCCTCCATTTCGGCAACACGTTGCTCTAGCACCGAAGAGGTTGGATTCATTATGCGTGTATAGATATTACCCGCCACCTTAAGATCAAACAGATCAGCACCGTGTTGGGTGTTATCAAAGGTATACGAAGTGGTCTGATAAATAGGAACCGCAGCTGCTTTGGTTGTGTCTTCCGATTTATAAGCATGATGGAGAGCGATTGATTCTAGCTTCATGGTATGACTCTTCAAATTTTATATTTTTATCATTGAATACTCTCTTTTTTGAAAGAGAGTAGCGAGTATCTTGCAGTAATGCGGCTCAGCTTATCACGATTATCCAAACGACATCATTTAGAACAACAGGTTTACACGACTACCAAGATAACAGGTAATCAATAAACCTACATTTAGCCACTCGCTAAAATATGACAACGATAAATACTATGATATGAAGTCCAATGTAAGCATTAAGCGAGGCTGTTTGTCAGCTACTGCAGGGGAGCGATGGACTAACCCGGCATTCTCATTACCGACCCACAACTCCCCTTTCAATAAAGCCACATCTCCCTGATTAAGCTGCTGAATATCTCGACTACTTCGATAAAGGCCAGATTCGGCATCCACTTTACCCAAATTACCCGCCCCTAGTTTTGAGCGATCAACATCTTTGTCGGCGAGCCATTCAGTCGCAACTCCCTGATAAGTCGTAATAAGACGGCACGGGACTTTATCAACATGAAACCGGGGACACATGGCCTGGTTAAGCACACTAAAGCGGAGCCCCGCACGCTTTAACTCAAATAGGCAACAAAACATATCCACTAAGAGCGCAACATCTTCACTGATGATATCCGCCCCGTCAAAACGCCCAAGCGCCTCTATGACAGCTTCATAGGTGCTATCAGGCGTCACGGTCATGACAGATTTAAAATAAGTATTTGTTGTCAAAAAACGAGCTACGCTTTCTTGCAGTGCATCATTAAGCTTACGCTGCCATATAACAATATTGGTATCTTCTTGATAGAAATCTATAAACGAAGCCGGATGCTCGCCTATAACTGACCGACGAGCGTTGGGAGGTTTAGGTACATTTAAATGAGTTGGAACAGCGGCATTCATGCTTGCTCTCCCCACGCAGGAAACGGATCATTCAGAGCCTTCCAGTAGCGCTTTCCTTTTAACACCTCCTCTTCTGATAAAAGGCAGTCATTCAACGCGCGTGTCATTGCCTCTTTATCCAGCTGCTGACCTATAAACACTAGCTCTTGTCTCATATCGCCAAACGGCTCAACCCATTTATTCTCTATAGACTCAATAAACTCATGATCTTCAGGCCAACGATCTTTTGGAATGGCTTTCCAGAACATGCCTGCAAAACCATATCGAGCGATACCACCCGCTTGACTCCACTGTCCAGCAAATTCAGGGCGAGTTGCTAACCAAAAATACCCCTTTGAACGGATTAACTTACCGAAACGCTCCGTGTTATGGAGCAACTGATAAAACTTTTCTGGATGAAACGGCAAGCGCGCCTGATAACTAAAACTACTAATCCCATACTCTTGCGTTTCAGGGACATGTTCTCCGCGCATTTCCTTAAGCCAACCCGGAGCTTGTTGTGCACGTTCAAAATCAAAAAGACGCGTATCAAGAATCTGGGCAATATCCACTTGCCCTTGCTCAATCGGTAAAATCCGGGCGCTCGTATTGAGTGTTTTAAGGATGGCAGTTAGCCGCTCAAGCTCTGAGGCATCTATCAGATCGGTTTTACTAATTAGAATTACATCAGCAAACTCGACTTGATCGACTAGCAAGTCAGCAACGCTTCGCTCATCCTCTTCGCCCAATGACTCGCCTGAGTCTTGCAGGTATTGAGCTGCTTCATAGTCTTTTAAGAAGTTAACCGCATCAACAACAGTGACCATGGTATCAAGCACCGCCACATCCGATAATGACTTACCATCCTCATCGGCAAACGTGAATGTTTCAGCCACAGGTAGAGGCTCTGATATCCCCGTCGATTCAATAACCAGATAGTCAAACCGGCCGTCCCTAGCCAACTTAGTAACCTCTAAGAGCAGATCTTCACGTAATGTGCAGCAAATACACCCATTACTCATTTCTACTAATTTTTCTTCACTGCGGTTCAGAGAAACCTCATTCTGAACGATCGAAGCGTCGATATTAACTTCACTCATATCATTTACGATAACAGCCACTTTTTTTCCACTGCGGTTATTTAAAATGTGGCTTAAAACCGTTGTTTTACCAGCGCCGAGAAAGCCCGACAGCACAGTAACCGGCAGTCGCTGTTCAAACATACATTGCATCCTTAGAAAATAGATATCTAATACATGTTATAACATAACATTATTACTTTAAACCAGACTCAAACAAGAAGAGTGTTATCAACACAACTTCGATTACGCCAATGCGTATATGAAATACGAATAAAAAACGATTCCTGCAGCTAAGCACCACCACAGCAACAGCAGAAACATTATCGATAATATGAGTATTGGGTAAGAATATGTTTACCTTCTCAGTAAAGGCGTGCCTTACTGAGAAGGTAGGCTGTCTAACACGAGTGGTTAAACGTGAAGTACTTCTTCGATTTCGTATTCAACGATCCCGCCAGGTGTTTGAATTCCCGCTATATCGCCTTCAGATTTACCAATAAGACCGCGCGCAATTGGTGAGTTTACCGACAGCTTGCCAATCTTAATATTTGCTTCATCATCTCCAACAATCTGGTATTTAACCGTTTCATCAGTATCACAGTTAACAATAACAACTGTAGTACCAAAAATAACTTTACCCGTATGTGGAATAGCAAGCACATCAATAACTTGAGCGTTTGATAACTTGCTTTCTAGCTCCTGAATACGGCCTTCGACAAAGCCCTGCTCTTCACGAGCAGCATGGTACTCAGCGTTCTCTTTCAGGTCACCGTGCTCACGCGCATCCGCAATAGCTTGGATAATACGTGGGCGATCAGATGTTTTTAACTGATCAAGTTCTTTTCGCAGCGCTAATTCGCCACTCACCGTCATGGGTACACGACTCATGAACTACTCCTTTAATGCAGATCCTGTAGTCGACGAACTTCTTTCTCTTCGCCGTACTCTAATGCCTTCACAATCGCTTCAGCGCCTGCCAATGTCGTTGTATAAGGAACCTTATGCTGTAAAGCACTGCGACGGATTTCAGATGAATCAGCTATCGCTTTACGGCCTTCCGTTGTATTGACTACGTAAACAACCTCGTGGTTCTTTATCATATCAATAATATTAGGACGACCTTCGGCGACTTTGTTCACAACACTGACATCAATGCCATGTTCTTTGAAGAAAGCAGCAGTACCACCGGTTGCAACCAGCGAAAAGCCCAATTCAATAAGCGACTTAGCAATAGGCACTGCACCGTCTTTATCGACATTACGTACTGAGATGAACGCCTTACCAGGCTTAGGCATTTTTTCACCCGCACCTATTGTCGCTTTCATAAAGGCTTCACCGAAACTTTCACCCGTGCCCATTACTTCACCAGTAGATTTCATTTCTGGAGAAAGAATAGGGTCAACGCCTTGGAACTTGTTAAACGGGAAAACAGCTTCTTTTACATGGAAATACGAAGGAATAATCTCTTCTGTAAAACCTATCTCAGCTAGCTTTTTACCTGTCATAACTAAAGCGGCAACTTTCGCTAACGAAACACCAATACATTTAGATACAAAAGGAACCGTACGTGACGCACGCGGGTTTACTTCGATAACGTAGATTTCGCCGTCTTGGTAAGCCAACTGGCAGTTCATTAAGCCAACAACGCCTAACTCAATCGCCATTTTTTTGACTTGCTCACGCATCTGGTCTTGCACGTCTTTTGACAGACTGTACGGCGGGAATGAGCAAGCCGAATCACCTGAGTGCACACCTGCCTGTTCAATGTGCTGCATGATCGCGCCAATAACAACCGTTTCACCGTCAGATACTGCATCAATATCAATTTCAACAGCTGCATTCAAGAAGCGATCTAATAAGACTGGCGCTTCATTCGACACCTGAACGGCTTCGTTCATGTAGCGGCGAAGCTCTTCTTCCTTGTACACGATTTCCATCGCACGCCCACCCAATACATAAGAAGGGCGAACAACCAAAGGATAGCCAATTTTCTTGGCTTCGATGATAGCCTGCTCCAAAGAACGAACAGTAGAGTTCTCTGGCTGCTTAAGCCCCAAACGCATGAGCATCTGCTGGAACTGTTCACGGTCCTCTGCACGATCAATCGCTTCTGGAGATGTACCAATGATCGGCACACCAGCCTGTTCAAGCGCAACAGCAAGCTTGAGCGGTGTTTGACCACCAAACTGAACGATTACACCGACAGGTTTTTCTAAATGAACAATTTCTAACACATCTTCTAACGTGATCGATTCAAAATACAAACGATCAGACGTATCGTAATCAGTAGAGACGGTCTCTGGGTTACAGTTAACCATAATGGTTTCGTAACCGGCTTCACGAGCGGCTAATGCAGCATGCACACAGCAGTAGTCAAACTCGATTCCTTGACCGATGCGGTTTGGCCCGCCACCAATAACCATGATTTTTTCACGGTCCGAAGGGTTAGCTTCACACTCTTCTTCATAGCTAGAGTACATATAAGCTGTATCTGTAGCGAATTCAGCTGCACAGGTATCGACACGCTTATAGACAGGGCGAATGTTCAACGCATGACGATGCTTGCGGAACTGTTTCTCACTAACACCCAATAGAGTAGACAAGCGAGCATCAGAGAAGCCTTTACGCTTTAAGCGATAAACAGCATCAGCATCAAGCTCATGTAGCCCCATCTTACTGACGCGTTCTTCGTCCTTGATCAAATCTTCTATTTGCACCAAGAACCACGGATCAATGCCAGAGTATTCATATAACTCTTCAACCGTCATTCCCATACGGAAACCGTCAGCAAGATACCAAATACGCTCTGCGCCTGGTTGCTTCATTTCACGAATAATATCGGAGCGTGCATCTTCACTTTCTAGATCAACAATTGGATCTAATCCAGTCGCGCCAACTTCTAAGCCACGTAGTGCTTTTTGCAAAGACTCTTGTTGCGTACGACCAATAGCCATGACTTCACCTACAGACTTCATCTGCGTTGTGAGGCGATCATTAGCTTGCGGGAATTTCTCGAAAGTAAAGCGAGGAATCTTGGTTACTACGTAATCGATAGACGGCTCAAACGAAGCGGGTGTAGCTCCACCTGTAATATCGTTTTGTAACTCATCTAATGTGTAACCAATCGCTAACTTAGCAGCTACTTTAGCGATAGGGAAACCTGTCGCTTTAGAAGCCAAGGCTGATGAGCGTGAAACACGAGGGTTCATCTCAATTACAACCATACGGCCGTCTTCAGGGTTTACACCAAACTGAACGTTCGAACCACCAGTTTCTACGCCTATTTCACGCAAAACAGCAAGCGATGCATCTCGCATGATCTGGTATTCTTTATCTGTAAGCGTTTGAGCCGGAGCAACTGTAATTGAGTCCCCAGTGTGCACGCCCATAGCGTCAAAGTTTTCAATCGCGCAGATAATGATACAGTTATCGTTCTTGTCTCGAACGACTTCCATTTCGTACTCTTTCCATCCAATTAACGATTCATCTATTAACAACTCGTTAGTTGGCGACAGATCAAGTCCACGCTCACAAATTTCTTTAAACTCTTCAACGTTATAAGCAATACCACCACCTGATCCACCCATTGTGAATGAAGGGCGAATGATGCATGGGAAGCCCAATTGCGCTTGTACTTGAAGCGCCTCTTCCATGCTATGTGCGATGGCAGAACGAGGACACTCAAGACCGATATTTTTCATCGCCTTATCAAAACGATCTCGGTCTTCTGCTTTATCGATGGTATCCGCATTCGCACCAACCATCTCAACACCAAACTTTTCTAAAACACCTTCGCGTTCAAGATCTAACGCACAGTTAAGCGCTGTCTGACCACCCATTGTAGGTAGTAAAACATCTGGACGCTCTTTTTCAATAATTTTGGCAACTGTCTTCCAGTTAATCGGCTCAATGTATGTTGAGTCCGCCATCGATGGATCTGTCATGATGGTTGCAGGATTAGAGTTTACCAAAATAACTCGGTAACCTTCTTCACGCAGCGCTTTACACGCTTGTGCACCTGAATAATCAAACTCGCAGGCTTGTCCAATAATAATTGGGCCTGCACCAAGGATCAAAATACTGTTAATGTCCGTGCGTTTTGGCATTGTATAAACCGGTCAAATCAAATTACTTGGCTAAGCCGCAAAAGTTGCTACTTAGGCGTATTTACGTTTTCTCATTTCTGCAATAAAGCGATCAAACAGAGGAGCCACATCGCGTGGTCCTGGGCTCGCTTCTGGGTGCCCCTGGAAACTAAATGCAGAGCAGTCCGTACGCTCAATACCTTGCAAAGAGCTATCAAAAAGAGACTTATGAGTTGTACGCAATGTTTCAGGCATTGTGGACTCATCAACAGCAAAGCCGTGGTTTTGGCTGGTGATCATCACCTTTTTAGTAGACACGTCTTGTACGGGGTGGTTGGCACCATGATGACCAAACTTCATCTTAACGGTTTTTGCTCCTGAAGCTAACGCGAGGAGTTGATGCCCTAAACAAATACCAAAAACAGGGATCTCAGCGGCACAAACTTCTCGAATCGCTTTGATAGCGTAATCACAAGGCTCTGGATCACCGGGGCCGTTTGATAAGAAAACGCCATCGGGAGACATAGCGAGGACATCACTAGCAGGTGTTTGCGCCGGAACGACCGTCAATTTACAGCCACGCTCTACAAGCATGCGCAGGATATTGCTTTTTACACCGTAATCATAAGCAACAACATGGAATGGTAGGTCCTGATCAGACTTATCCACATGACCTACACCTAACTGCCATGTAGATGAACGCCATTCATAAGATTCTTTAGTGGATACTTCTTTTGCTAAGTCCATTCCCTTAAGACCAGGGAATGCTTTAGCTGCCGCTAGCGCTGATTCTTCATCAACGTTGCCAGCCATGATACAGCCATTCAAAGAACCTTTTTCACGTAAAATGCGGGTTAATCGACGTGTATCAATATCTGCGATTCCAACAATATTGTTGTCTTTTAGATATTGATCTAGGGTCTTCTCTTTCCTAAAGTTGCTAGCAACTAAAGGTAGATCACGAATAACTAGGCCGGAAACCCACGTCTGAGAGGACTCAGTATCTTCATCATTGGTTCCCACATTACCAATATGAGGGTATGTCAACGTAACAATTTGGCGACAGTATGATGGATCCGTGAGAATTTCCTGATAACCGGTCATGGAAGTATTAAAGACAACTTCCCCGCTAGACTGACCGTCTGCGCCAATAGCAATACCCTTGAATACACTACCATCTTCAAGAGCCAGAATGGCTGGTCTCGTCAATTGAACCTCCCCCGCGTGCGCTGCGACTATACAGAAAACTATGTGACACCTGTAAAAAAGCGAGGTCATCCCTCGCCTATTACGGAATTAAATGTGGTTAGCATTTGAGCAGCTAAACCGGCGGTATTTTAGACTAAGCAGCCGTAGCTGTCCATGAAACGCTTACATCGCCGCCTCATGAGATAAACTTTGTTCAGAAAATACAGGCTTAGCAGCAAACGCTGCCCTTACCCATAACGAAAAAACCCCTGACTGCAGC